>NZ_NETS01000011.1:600000-896129 GCF_002150035.1 Leptospira venezuelensis
ATAGGTGGATTTTTTTCCTTAAATATCAGCCCTATCAATTACGATCTATTGGATCCGAGAGATCTTTATGCATTTAGTAAAGAGAACAATTGCGGATTATTAGTAGATTTTAAAGATTTTCAACAAAGAGTCCCTTATGCTTTTCCTTACGTGGACCCATCCATTCGGAGCTCAGTCAAAGATCCATTTAAGTTCTCAATTGCAGTCTGGAAAGAAAATCAAAAGTTTTTTGCGAAAAACAAAAACCTACTCTTAAGTGATTTTCCTCTATATCAAAAATTATATCTAAAAATAGGATTTAGCTTAGAAACTCCCATTCAAGAAATCATTAAATGGCATATTAATTTTTTAGAAAACATTCAAAATTAAACTAATGAAGACCAAAAAAACATTTGGATTGAAGGGAAAGGATTTAGCCCTAAAATCTATAACAAAAGAACTGAAAATTGGCTTCAACTTTCATCACAGGAAATCCTTTTCAAAGCAAGGGAAATTGAAGAGATTCCAAAAATACAATGTCATTCTGGTTACGGATTATTAAATACCCCCCAAGTATATTTTCTAAAGCCAAGAAGTTTGAAAGATCTGAACTAGAAAAGTATAATGCATTTTGGTCCGACGTATATACTAAGAAATTTCAAAGAAACCGAGAACTTGAATATCAAAAGAATGCAAATAAGATCTGGAATTGGATCCAATCAGGAAAGAAGACAAACAGACAATATACAGTTATAGAAGTCTGTGACGAATTAGAAATTCACAAGATTACTGCAATGACCATTCTCCTAAAATGGATCAAGCTCAGACTTATCGCAAGGAGACGTATTGGATTCGCTCGATATGATAGAAGAAATAATTTCTATATAAAGCCATTAAAACAACAACTACCTTTCGTTCTATACAGTAAATTCAAGACAACGATTGCTGTACCAGTAAAATATGTTTTGGGATTTTTATAGGAGAAGGTAGAAATGAAAATTATTTTATCGGCAGACGATGGATCCAAATATCACAATATTAAAAATAGCATCAGAACAAAATGACGCACTACGTAGAACTACTTACTCGAAAAAGAATCGTACGTAGTTCTACGTAAAATTTGCGGATCAAAATGACTTTGGAATAAAAAATTTACAACCCAATAATTCAAAAACTCGACTATTTTCATTCGGAAATATTTTTCTCTTTACTCTGAAAAAAAACAAAGAACATCTTCAACTTAACCCTCCATAAAAACCAAGGGATAAATTTAAATCCATATCGTATTAATAAATAATAATATTAAAAGGTATATCAAGTGAATGCTATGAAACAAAAAATTACAATTTCATTATGGCTGATCTCATCCCTCGCTTCGATAAGATGTGATTCTGGTTCCAATTCTAACCCTTTTCTTTTCCTCGCTACACTAAACAATGGAAATAGCAGTTCGGAATGGACCAAGCTAATGGGTGTGAGCGCATTAAGCACGAATGCTTACGGGATTACATACGATTCCTCTGGAAATGTGTATACAACAGGTGAAACCGGAGGGGGCTTAGACAGCCAAACTCTCAACGGCCTTTCCGATCTATTTGTCGTTAAAACCAATCGGTCTGGAACAAAGTTATGGACCAGACTTTCTGGCGTGGCTTCGACATACACTGGGGCAAGTGGAATTTCTGCCGATTCTTCCGGAAATGTGTATGTAACCGGAGTGACGGAAGGAAATTTAGATGGTCAAACTCTCACCGGCAATTCTGATCTGTTAGTCATAAAATACAATGGTAACGGAGCGAAACAATGGACAAGACTATTAGGTGTCGCTGGCAAGTATACAAGAGGAGTCGGAATCGCTTCTGATCCTTCCGGCAATGTATACGTAACTGGGCAGGCGGAAGGAAACCTAGACGGTCAAACTCTTACCGGTATTATTGATCTGTTCGTTGTAAAATACAATAGCAACGGGGTAAAGCAATGGACAAGACTATTAGGTGTTTCCGGGGTCGAAACGTACGGACGAGCAATCTCCACGGATTCTTCCGGGAACGTCTACGCAACAGGCGATACGGACGGAAATCTTGATGGCCAAACCGCTGTCGGTCTTTCTAGCCTCTTGGTAGTAAAATACGATAGTAGCGGGACAAGACAATGGACCAGGCTCTTAGGTCTTTCCGGAGTCTACACAATTGGAACTTCCATTGCTTCCGATTCTTCTGGAAATGTGTATGCAACCGGTGAAACCGGAGGGGCTTTAGACGGGCAAACATACCAAGGAGGGAGCAGAGATATTTTCGTTGTGAAATATGACGACAGCGGTGCGAAACAATGGGCCAAACTTTTGGGGAGTAGCGATTTTGAAACTGGAAATGGAATTACCACGGATTCTTTTCAGAATATCTATATAGCTGGTAGCACGAGCGGGAATTTGGGCGGAAAAACTCTTACTGGTTCTTCCGATATGTTTATCGCAAGATTGAATCGCCAGTAGGCAGCCTTCTGAACGGAAATCAGGCTTCCGATATTCCTTGGGCCTGATTTCCACCAGCAATGGAGTTTATCTTCCTTCCGAAAGCGCGAAATAGAAGCGCAGTGGTGATTGAAAAGAAAGAATAGTTATCGATTTAATCTCGTCATACGAACTCCGGATCTCCGTTAGTCTCATGAAAAGCCATATATTCAGGGAAGATCAAAAATTAGAAATACTGCAATTAATTTCACTTTTGCGTTATCCTGGAGAAAACATAATAATCCGGTGCTTAACACGTTATACTCATTTGATTTAAGTCCACCTTGTTTTTACTTGCAAATGAGGATCTCCACTGACACCTTTGTCAACTATGTTGCGAAAATTCCTGCCCTTATTTCATATTCCATTTTTGCTCTTACATTGTGCTACATTCGTTTTTTATTCCGAAAATTTTGAAAAGATTCCAGAGAAAACCGCAACCAATTTCTCCCCAAAAAACGATAGGGGTGAACGTTATATGCAAATATTTCGATGATGATATTGAAGAAACTCCCCTGCATCACTTTAAACTACCAATATGGATGTTCGGATTCGTCCTTTATGAATCTATAATCCAATACCCAAAGGTAGTAACAGCAACAGAACTAAGTAAGAAACTAAAAATAGGATATAAAGCAGTAAGCTTACTCAAGAGAAGGTTTCAACTATTCGCCTCTGATCAATTACCAAAGTATAAGCAACTCACATTCAAAGCCTTAGAAGATAAGTTCAAGGACTTCCTAGTACCTCCGAATGAGAATAAAGACATCACCTCTAAGATGAGAAACAAGCCTTACGTATGCGTAGACACTGCCGTATTGTATTCTGCAGGTGAGAGAGCAAACCACGGCAGAAAACGATACAGACATAGTGGTGCTACATCTTCTATATACCTTTCAGAAAAATTAGGAGGAAGACAAGTTGGAACATTAGTCCAGACTATAGCAATAAAACAAGGACCACTTACCTACTTGCACTCCACTTTTCACAGATCAGTGAATCACTCTGCTCGTTCAAAAGACAATAAATATAAATTTGCTCGGAATCGTTGGAGTAAGAATGCGAATGTATTTGGATTGGATGTGCTGGTTGAAGCTGAGTCGATGTGTGGAGATAGGGATGCTTTTCGTGTCAATCCGAGAGCGCGGAAGAAGGGAGCGGTTCGGATTGAAAGGAAGGGATGTTTATCTATTTAATACACGTAATCCGAACCGAGGACCACCTTTCCTCCAATCCAGAACCGCCCCTTCCATTAGAAATACCGAAAATATAAACCTCTTCCCAACACCCCTACCTAAACACTACAACCCAGCACTAAACACTGATTACTTCACGGAAATAACCAAGAAGATACTTAATGACTTCTACCCAAAACACTGTCCTACTCCTGAATGTAACAATAGAATCTTAGATAAGGAAATCTCAACAAGACCAGATCTAATTAGATGTCCTCAATGTAGATATCTAACATCAAGACTAAGTTACACTCCCCTTCATCATTTCAAACTTCCAATATGGATGTTCGGATATATCCTTTATGAATCACTAATACAATACCCAAAGGTAGTAACAGCAACAGAACTAAGTAAGAGGCTAAGAATAGGATATAATGCAGCCAGCTTACTAAAGAGAAGATTCCAACTCTTTGCATCAAACCAATTACCAAAGTATAAGAAGCTAACCTACGAGGCTCTAAATGATCAGTTCAAGGACTTCCTACTCCCTCCAAATGAGAATAGAGACATTACTAAGATCATGGCAAAGAAGCCTTATACTTGCGTAGACACTGTTGTATTATATTCAGCAGGTGAAAGAGCGAGCCAAGGTAGGAAACGTTACAGACATAGTGGACAAACCGCTTCTATATACCTTTCAGAGAAATTAGGAGGGAGACAAGTCGGAACTCTCGTCCAAACTATAGCAATAAAACAAGGACCAGTATTCTTCTCATCAGTATCTAATCAGAAAGCGGATACGCTTGGACCTCTAATCAAAGAACATCTCCCTACTTGCACTCCCCTTTTTACAGACCAAGGATACCCATGGCTTTGGGGAATATACAAGAACCACAGATCAGTAAATCACTCTGCAAGATCAAAGGACAATAGATTCAGATTCGCTCGAAATCGTTGGTCGAAGAATGGAGTCCACAATCAAGTAGCAGAAGGAAACCATAGAGTTTTAAAAACTGCTTTTGCTGCTTACGGATATATCAAGCCTAAATATTCCCAAATGTATCTGAATGAGTTTAGCTTCATTAAGAATGCTAACGTATTCGGACTGGATGTGCTGGTTGAATGTGATGGTGATGATGCCAACGAAGGAATGAGGTGTAGAGATAGGGATGCTTTTGCTGTCAATCCGAGAGCCGGGATGAAGGAGGCGGTTCGGATTGAGAGGAAAGGATTTGTCCGGAAAATCCAAAAGAAAAGAACTGAAAATTGGCTTCAAGATTCTTTACAAAAAATCCAATTTGAATCCAAGACTTTTGAAGAAATTCCGAAAATTCAGAATCATAACGGTTTCGGAATACTAAACTCCTCTTCTACAATTTCAAAAGCCAGAAAGTATGAACGACCCGAACTTGAAAAATACAATTCATTCTGGTTCAATTCGAATACAAAGAAGTTTCAAAGAAACCGAGAACTCGAATATCAAAAGATAGCAAGTAAGATTTGGAACTGGATCCAAGCGGGCAGAAAGAAAGGTAAACAATACTCAGTTATTGAAGTTTGTGACGAGTTAGAAATTCATAAAATAACTGCTATGACCATTCTTAGGAAATGGATAAAGCTCAGACTAATTACAAGGAGGCGGATCGGATTTGCTCGGTATGATAGAAGAATAAATTTCTACATAAAACCGCTAAAACAAGAACTACCTTTAATTCTATACAGTAAGCTCAGGACAAAGGCTTCCAAACGGGTTACAAGAAATGAAAAGTAACCCGAGGAAGAAAAGAAAGAAAATCTATAAGTTCAAAGCTGAGGATTTCTATAAGATCTTAGATCACCAAGATTACAGATGTCTCCTAACAGGAAGAGAACTTCTTCCTGAAAATACAAACTCTGAGCATATAGTCCCTCTTCGTAAAGGCGGCAATCATGAATTCAATAATATCTGCCATGTAGTAGCTCCCCTTTCTAAACTAAAGAGATATTATACTGAAGAAGAAATCGTTCATTTAGCTGCGGACATTATTAAATGGAAAGGAGAAGATTATGGCTATAAAGAAATCCAAATCAATTTCAAAAAGAAGAAATGAAAAATTCCCAGGATGGTTAGCACAGAGTATTTCTGATAATCTAAACAAGAAACATTCATTCTTTTTAAGAGAAAAATCAAATGAGACTAAGTGGGTTACCTGGGGTCAGTGTATTCTAAATGCTCAAAAGAATTTCATTGTATATCTAAAAAGAAAGCCTCCTGAAAACATTCATAAAAATCCCAATTGGAAGTATAAAGCAATTCAAGCAATCTTTTTGATTGAAAAGGTAGTAGTAAATAATCAAAGCGAAAGGCGATTATCACATGTCATAAAGAATCTAAATGATTTTGCCTCTAACCCTCCAAAATTCGATTCATCTGATAAGCTATTTCTTCGCACCTCTCACTTAGAAACAAATAAGCTCAACGGCTTCGTGTCTGGCTTTCGAAATGCAGATCGAGACATCAAGGCAAAAAGATGGCCAATTTCAGCACATAGAAATGGCTTGCGAATGATGCGGACTGAATTTCCGGATTTAACAAGGAGTAAGTCGGATTGGGATATTTGTTTTAAACAAGCCAAAGCAAACCTAAGTCATTTCCAAGAAAGTGAATGGATTAAAGCTTTTGAAAAGAATCAAAATAAGTTTAATAGGATATTGTTAGATACGCTTTAAGGTGGAGTAGACAAATGTAAAGAGTTATAATAATATAAGGGTTATCTACTCCATCTGGCTAATTAAAGGAGAATTTCAACAGAATTCAATTAAACCAGAATCGATGAATTTCTTCTATAAAATATTCATCAGTTATTGGATATCCTGATTTAGAGCCAATTACTGAATCGATCCCACAATTTGGACAAAGAGCCGTTTTACCCCTTGGATCTTCTTCGTCGCACCATTCCAATATCTTTTCTGGATCAAAATTCGATCGGCAATAGAAACAACAACACAGGTCACTTTCCATAATTTCAGAATGATGAAATATAGAATGCTTATGAGCTTTTCTTAAAAATTCTTCGGTAAATTTCATCGGCCTATTTTCTCTTGGATCGACTTTTCTAAAACCTTCATTTACTAAGTCCCCAATGCCTATCGGGTCTAGATGATATTGTCTCCCTCATTTGAAGTTGTATTAAACAATGAGCACAAGAAGGAAATCTCGGAAAAACAAAGACATTTGTTATCCCTGTTCCAGCACAATCTTATAAGTAAATTTCTGCAAGGCAAGTTTTAAGGGACCTGATTCTAAGTAAGCGTATCGATTTCTACAGCTTCCATGCTCTCTCAATTCATCGTAGCTGCTACCGAATTGTGCAATTCCCTTTAGTTATATAATCTTTGATATTTTCCAATGGGAACGGATTACTATACAGAATAACTCCTTTCGAAACGGCCCGTGGAGGTATTAAAATACTTCCCGAATCGATCTTATTGTTGAAATCAAGCGTCGTAACAAAATTCAGATCTGAAAAATAACTTCCTCCAACTTTTGATGGATGGTTTTTATCTATCTCTTGCTTTAAATAATCCATTTCTTCGCATTTACCTTCAAGACATGCGAACATGGCATTTATTGTGTAGATCGTTATGGCCGATATTGCTATGAAATTATAGAAATTTTTGACGGTTCCCTTCCAATTGAAGCAACTAACTTGTTTTGGGTATTCCGTTGATTTTAACGGAATTAAGCTATTATCATCCAACTGAAGATTTAAGTTCCTGAGAGAGAATGATTCAGTCTCGTCCGAGTCGTTTTGAATTAAAATTAGCCCTACTAGATAATCCTGGGAAAGGTGAATTAATGCTGAATCAGTATTATCTACAACAAAATTAGAAAGCAGATGATCAACGAAAGGAGAATCTGACTTTAGTAAGATTATTCTCCCTTTGATATCATGATCCGATATCCTAAAGACTTTTATAACGTTTAGTTCTTCATCCCTAATTGTATCTGGATGAAAATCAATGGATTGCTTATCTCGATCGGGAAGTAAGCATTGGCATAGGAATAACGATATTAGGAAAAATAGATGATTTATTTTCATTCTTAGGTATTAAAGAATTTCCCAATAAACTCCAGGAAACTTTAAAATGCAATTAATTGCACTTAAGGTCCAATGCATTCACTTATTCTTCGAAGGGGTATTAGAACTTTTACCCATGTTTTTATCGATATACAAATCGTTAGGGCTTATATTACAATAATCACTGCTCAAATAAGTTGTAAATGAGTCAAAGTCAGTAAGGACTCCGAAAGACCGAATTACTGTTGCACAATCTTCTACATCTCTCTTTTTATAATATTTAGATTCATCAACTTTGAAAACTAATTCATCTATAAATGATGCATATAGTACATCTGCGATTACATAGGATTCCAATTCAGATCCAGTTTTGCCCTGCGCTGTAAAAGCTGCATTTGCAGTTAGGTAATCCCCTACCATTGCAGCATTTATGAGCCTTTTTTTAGCCTCATCTCCCTTATAGGTATCAGTAAGACCTAAAGTGTCGACGACCAGGCAATTTACTAAAAAACTGTATAATAGCGTAATTATAAATATGTTAATCTTTTTCATTTGTCCGTCCTGGGGATTTTATAAAGAATATACAGAAACAATTTTCTACTAAGTTACATCAGTAACGAAAGATTACCATTAAATTAATCAACTCTATTCACTAATTAAAATTTACATTTTTCATAGTTACTTTCTAAAAAGCTACTTTCTATACTAGCTGTTAAAGTAACCAAGGTATGTCCTGCATTGGCCTGTCGCTCATCCGAATTTTTTGGTTCAGGATATGGAAATCCTTTATAATGAAGAGTAATTCTAAGAGATTTGTTTTCCGAAAGGTTGACATCTTCAAATATTTTGGTGGTATACCCATACAAATATTTCCCGAGACGAACCTCGTATTTATTTTCCCCGCCATATATAGGAAAAACCAATTCACATCCCGCAGGGAATCTGAATTGTTCGTAATTGTTCCAAAGCTTGAAAAAATTCAGTCCTCTATCTGGATTTATTAAAACGCTTCTCTCAAAGACGGTCCCCTTTTCTTCTCTCAATACAGCTATCATATATTCCTTATAGGAAAGCCTTTGAGTTCCATCAGAAAATTCGTTTGGCAAATAGATTTTAATAAAGTTATTTTTCGAATCGAAAACTGGATTTGGCATATGTTGCCAATACAAAATATTACCTCTACAGTTCATAATAAACGAAATAGAAAAAATAAATATCAACAACCGATTCACAGACTCCCTCCGCATGTATTTCCAGTTGCTTCTGCACCTTTTACAATCAATCCAACAGGAATTGGACTAAAAATATCAATTGTATTTATAAATGATTCTAAATAATTACCTTGCGATAAATTATAACCTGCGGAACCTCCAGAGTAGATTTGTAGTATTTTACTTAATGTAATACTCGTTTCAAACAATGGGACACCACTTATATAGTTAAAACTACCAAATACAGGAACGTTTCCGGGCATCACACCCAATCCCGGCATCCCAAAAAAGGCAATCGATCCGGCAGTGACGGCGAATGAGACTGCAGCTGCGTAACAACCGGCAATTCTCGCATTCTTCTCATTCCAGCGTAAATGATTCAAACTAGATTTAGAATAACCTCCCACAATATAAGCTTGAAAAGTAAATGGAGACAATACAGATCCTGCTGCAAGGATTCCAACTCCTAATCCAGTATAGAGAAGTATTGGAACTGCTGCTGAAGCAAGTAATGCTACACCTACTGCCATTGCTAGTGCAGAGAAAACCAACATCGATGCAACACCTAAAGCAAAAAGTCCCGCGATGATTGCCGCGCCTGCAACGGTCATAGCCAATGCAGCTGCCATAAGTACTGCACTGACTCCTATAACGGCAGCCGCTGCTGCAAGAACAGTGGCTTGAATCAAAGCAACCCCACCTATAACTAATCCAGCAGCTCCGACAATGGCCGCTGCTGAACTCGCAAGAAGAGCTGTTGAACCGACTATCGCTGCGGCGCCCACACCTGCTACTACAAGTGCGGAAGATCCGAACAGAGCCGCTGATCCGCCAATTATTCCAGAGGCTAGACCTAATCCAAGAGCTGTGCTTCCTCCAACTACAGAACCAATTGCTGCGCCTCCAGCTCCTATTGCTCCTGCACCCAAGAGCGTAGCACCAGCTATCATAGCAGCAGCCGATCCTGCAGCGCCTCCAGCTATTACTCCGCCAAGAGCAGTACCTATGGCTCCTACGGGGTTCAATATCAACATTGCACTGCTAAGTGTTAAACTAAAATTTAAGAAACCTAGGCCGTTACTACTCAACCAAGAACTGAGAATACTATGGCCGCTTGGATCTGTGTAACTTATCGGATTACCTTCAGCATACGCGTAAAGATCCATTCCCGTTGGACGACTCCCATCAATTACAGAGTCTGCTTGTAGAAATCTACCAAGAATTGGATCGTAATATCTTGCTTTATAATAATATAATCCGGTTTCTCTGTCTTCCTCTTGTGATGTATATTTATATCTAAATACATCTGGACCAAAAGAATCTTCCCTTTGAATTTCTCCATAAGGTTTATATGATACATGAGAGGCTCCAGACTGCGCTCCTCCTGTGACTCGATTTCCTGACCCATCAGTTGCCATAACAATAGATCCCAAATGATCCGGATGAAGAAATAGAAATCCAGTTATTGGCATTCCTGCCCCTGAGCCAGGTTCGTAAGGACTACCGATTCCGGTTGCCCCCGAATCAATGTAAGGTACCATTGTCCAAGGGGCATTACCGTTACTTCCTGGTAAAGCGATGGAACAATTTGAAAAGGAAATTATCAAAATAGGTGTAATAAACTTGATCGTTAATTTCCAAAGTCCGTCCCCAAACGAAAGTAACGCGAACGCGACACCTAAAAATACTGTAACATATAAAAATGCGATATTCGTTCCAGGAACAAAAAGCAGATATTTAATTCCTCTAATAGCAATATCCTTAGATTGCCAGAGATAAGTATTCCAAGTAGATCCGAGTCCCGAAGAAGCTACGAGCTCTTGATTTACGTAAGAAATTAGATCTGGGTTCTGTCTTGACCACTGACCGACTAAATCTCCAGAATTTCCTTTGAAATATAGCGTATGCTGCGGAGACTTTCCAGGAGTTAAAACAACTTCATAAATTCCACCCAATGTAATCGTCTTAGTTCCATCACTACTTCTTGTTTTTCGAATACGAGTTCCAGAAAAATCGTAATCAAATTTGATCGTCTCCCCGCTTGCAGTATCAACTTGTTTCAATTTTTGAAACGGATTGTAAGAAAACGATTCGTCATTTTTGTTAATTACGTTTCCTGCATTATCGTAAACGTAATGATAAGAAAGGTTATCTCCTGAAACATCGGTAGCTGCATTTTTATGTAAACTATTTGAATAGGAATAAGTCAAATTCCCTTTTTTAAGAAGTCTACCTGAATCCGAATATTGGTATTCTTCTGCTCCATAAACTCCTGTAGCAGAAATAAGACGACCAATGGAATCATAAGAAAAACTTTGAGAACGAACTGGATTTTTATTATCTGTTATCGAAGAATAATTTCCATAATCGTTATAACTGTAATTCAAATCTTGGTAAGAATCTGAGTCTTTACTTGTTTGGATACGAACCAGATTTTTCTTCACAGGATTATAATAAATATTTGTATTAACTCCATTTCCCAAAATCCTCTGAATCTTCAAAAGCCCATCCTCTATCTTAGGTCCGGCGTATTGAACTACTGGAAAATCAGAACCACTACCATCTCCCGGAGTCAAAGTTACAGCAGAAAGGTAACCGGCTTCAGAATAGAGATTTTTAACAATACTTCCTTCCGGATAAGTAAATTCTTCGACTTGCCCTTGAAGATTATATTTCTTTTGAATGATAAAGGTTAACTCTTCTTCCGAAAGATGTTTCTTAAGAAGTGTTTGGTTACCTCTGGCATCATATTCAAAATCAGTGATTCCTAAAGAATCAGTTACTTTGGTTAAGCGGCCTATTCCATTTGCTACGGATTGGTTATCGTATTCGTAAACTTGATATACTGTTTCTCCCTGGGAGCCTATTCCCGCAATCTGTGTAACTCTACCCAATACATCATAGGAGTATTCGATTTTAGAACCACTCGCCAACCGTTGTTCCTGAAGATTTCCTGAATTGGAATCGTATATGTATTGAGTTGTCCCCGAATCCGGGCTTATGACTTTTGTTTTTCTCCCAGAAAAATCACTCTGGATGTAAGTAATCCCATTTTCAGGATCTATGATCTGAGAAATTTGACCATTCGATGCGTACTTATATTGAGTGGTCTTTCCTTGTAGTGTAGAAGACACAGTTTGCCCTAAAGAATTTTTTACTTCAATTTTTTCTTGTATAACATTACCGTTATTCGACTCTTTTACTGTGGTAATCAACCCTGATACCGAAACTGAAGTAGAAGATCCGTCATTCCGTTCAGAAAGGACCATGTTTCCTTCGGCATCGTAAGTAAAACTCGTCCAAGAAAATGGGTTAGACCCTTCTAAATAAGAATCTATTTTCTTTACAGTTTGCCCTTGAGGATTACCGTATGTTTCTTCTACAAGTACATAGCCATTCACTAAACTGCTTCGTTTTTTAGTGATTCCTGTAATTATATTGTTAGATTCTTCCTGCCAACTTTGGCCGTTACTTCTGCGGAAAGTTTTTCGTACTAACTTATTCTCTAAGTCTCCTGTATTTTCATATTCTATCTTCTCGGACCATTCCGACTCCCCAGGAAGATAGCTTAAAACTGCTCTTCCAAAAGTATCATATTCGGTTTTAGATACAACACCATTAGAATTTGTGTTAGAAACTTCCAATCCATTGGTTAAATTATATTCTTTTAAAGTAATATGGCCGAGGGAATTGGAAATCTTGATTGGATACTTATGTACTATGGAATCATATTCTATTGAATTTGTATTTCCGTTAGAATCAAGAGTCGACGTTGGATTTCCATATTCATCGTAAGCCTGGATATATTGATTTTTCCAAACTCCATCGGAAACCAATTCTCGAACTGCAGATACTAATCGACCGGAATAATTAAACTTCTTATCAGACAGTAATTCTCCATCCTTAAAAAGCTGAATTTCAGTCGGCTTTCCTAAAATACTTTGGCTCCAGTCATTTAGATATGTTGTCTTTTCTGACAATATAGTTCCATTTATGGATGTTACTTTGTTTAAAATATTTCCGTAAGAATCATAGGTTTTCGAAATTAATGAAGAAGAAAAAACGTTCCCTGCTTGGTATTTTATCTCAGAGGTATCTCCAGGTAATACCAAGGTCCCGCCAAAAACAGAAGTCGATTTATTATAACTCCAGGTCGATTCAGAAAGTAAAATACCATTCTTTTTAATCTTTTGATATGTAGGTCTCCCGGACATCTCGATAAAACTTGGATCGTATTCTATCTCTATCGTTTGATTCAGAATCGAATCGGTCTGAGTCATTTTCTGAAAACCGATATAAGTAGAATTTCGAAAACCTCCTAGATAAAATCTGGCAAACGAATATGAATAACTTCCCGAACTTAAAATAGTATCCCCGGTTTTTTGAGTTAACCTGGTGATTAGATAATCAGCTCCCCCAAATGGAACAAATTGGGGAGAAGAAGAATTATACAAGCTCGGTTGAATTGCTCCCGGATGATTTTTCGAAAGTTGATATTCTAAATTTAATTCTACATTACCCTGGGAGGAATAAGATCCATTTTCAACCTTCGAAAGAAGTCCACTCGGAAGCGCTTGATTGAATCGAATATAATGCAATTCTAAACTGGATTCATAAGGAAAACTTCTGTAAGCGATGCTCGATATTCCAGGAGCGCTACTCGCAACAGAAGTTTGAAGATTTACTTTATTACCCTTTAATCCTAAAATCTCCGGCTTACCATCAGAGTTTGTATCGATCGAAAGGAAGTATCCGCCCGTAGTCCAGCTATCGTCTCCATTTTCAGAGTAAGTAACATACCCATTCGAATCCGATTTCGCATATGAAACCGCCAAAACACCGTTCGCAGCATCATATCTTAAGAAATCAGCTTTGTTATCTCCGTTTAGATCTATGAAATCTTTTCGATTCCTCCAATTAAAATAAGAAATAGAACTCGAATCCCCACTACTGGAAGTGGAAGGTATATAGGAATCTAAATCAATAGCTACTTCATAAGAACTTGCGTTACCAATCGTAACTATAAACTTATAGGTAGTAACAGTTGTTACTACGCCATTCGAATCAGTCTGATCTATGCTCGTTACATCAGCTCTAAGAGTATCTAAAGCACCATCTCCATTCAAATCTTTAGAAACATCTTGGTTCCAATTTACCTTGAAAGGAGTTAGGTATTTGGAATTCATCGAGTCATAAATTTCTACATTAAAAAATGAGTTGGAAAGGTCGGTATTATCATAAGATATTCTGTCTTTCACTCCATCTCCAGAAAGATCAGCCTCTACATAAACCGTATTGGAACTTGAACCAGACTCTTTATTGGCAAACGCTCCATTAACGTTGATAGTTTGAAGAGGACTCGCTCCATTTGTTAAAAAAGTTCTCCCCGTAAATGGATAATAAGAGATACTTCCTTGGTTACCTGGCATAGAGAAAAATGCAAAGTCCAAATATCCGTCTCCGTTTAGGTCTGAAAAGAACTGGTCACCCTTGTTACCGAAATCGGTTCTTGAAATTTTATTTGTTTCTATTATTTTAAGTAACCCATTCTGCAAATCTAAAAATGTTACAATAAGCTCTTGAGAAGTGGAATCATTGATCCTTACAAAATCCGGAACTCCGTTTCGGTCCAAATCTACAAATTGTTGGAATGACGTTCCGTAAGGAGTAATAGTTAATGTTTGGATTTTTTGAAACCCAGAACCAGTAGAAGTATATACAAGTAAATTATTATTACTGTCAGCCTGGATGAAATCGGTCTTACCATCCCCATTTACATCAAGGACAAAATGTTTCGCAGAAGAAGCTCCCAGACTTTGTGCAGTGACATTTGAATAGGATTCTGAACTGAAATCAGGCCCATAGTAAACTTTCAGGGCTTCGCCGTTATTCTTTAAAATGAGAAAATCACTCTTTCCATCCCCATTAAAATCACCTGGGAGTATTTTTCCGATACTTGTAATTCCAATATGTTCCCCAACAGTGGCATTGCTTGTAGAAATTGGATTACTAGTAGAAGCGTTCCAGTCAGATAACTTGGAAACCGAGAACTTTTGATTCGTCATGTTTCCTGTAATTTTTACCAATTCCGGAGAACCGTCCCCATCCGTATCTGCCGGAGTAACGAATGTAGAAGTTACCCCGTAAGTGCAAACATTTTGATAGGAAGCAATTCCTTGTGCACATAAAATCCTAGCATATCCCAAAGTCGCCGCCATACAGGCTGCGCTAGCCGTACATAAACAAGCTGTCTGCGTAGCTGCACAGCTGGATTGAACATTTGGATTCATAGCTTGGAAGGAAACATCATAATTCTTTCCGTTCGAATTAAATAGATTAGCCTGAGTCGTTCTTTCTGTATAAGAGAAATTGATTGGTTTATAATTTTCCCTTTCGAAGGAAGATAAGATAGGCCCTCGATCGGTAGTGTCATAGCTAAAATCGTAAGTTTCAATTAGCTGTTCTGAACCGCTCGAATCTTTAGCATACACTTCTATTTTGTCTAGAAGCTTCTTTCTAAAGGCAGCTTTCGTAAGATAGAAGATCTGTTCACGAAAACCACTAGAGCGGTCTTTATATGAAAAAACTATTCTCCCATTCCCTCTAGCATATTTGATTTCTTGAGGAAGAGGTTCATCAGAAATAGTAGTGTCCGAACTGTAAATGATATCATAGCCATTTCCAAAAGAATCTCTAACCTTATCTAAATAGGAAGTAATAGCAGCCCCATTAATTAAGATGATTGATCCGGAACCGTTAGTATCATTTCTCCCATATTCGTAAGTAATTCCGGATTTATCTTGGAAAACCCAAACGTTTCCATCTAATTTAATCTTATAGAAAGATTCCATCTTGGATCGGTACACACCGCTCGTGCTTGTCTCGATCAATTCTCCTAAAAGACTGGAGCTATAACCATCGGTTGCTCCAAAGTGGACCCCTAAATTAGGATTTTTTAAAATTCTCGGAAATCCTCCTAAATTCCAGCCGCTTCCCAAGATAGACTGAGTTCCACTTGCCGTATAATCGATCGTAATCGAAGGAACTAAATCTCCCGCTCCTGGAGGAACTTGGATATTCAGAGAAAAACTGGGTTTTCCTGTTATCCCAATTTGGATATTCGGGAGAGGAAGCGGAATGCTAGTTTCTCCACCGGAAAACACAGACGCGAAATAGTTCAGAATGGGGCGTAACGGATTCCAGGCAATAAAGAAGAAAGAGGCTATTAGAACGAATAAGGTAACTGAATTTTTTTTATTTAGTCGCATATCCAAAACATCCCCACAGGGACATGAACCAAAATTAAGTAGCGTTTAATAAAAGCACGTTACCTGATTCATCAATGTATCTAATGCGAATTCATAAGGCAAATATGTCAAAAGGAATTGAAGAATTAACAAATATTTTCCAATTGAAACGATTGCTACAAGTTTGAAAACGAAATTAAAAATTTATTACTCAGGGAACTTTTCCGGAAGACTGTGGTCCCCACCTTCTGAGGGTAAAAATGATCTTAAACTAATTTTATCCAACCTGGACTAATATAAAGAGTTATAAACCTTCCTTCGCAATATTGTCTAAATACTTTGCCTCGAATTTATATCTAAGATCATCGCGCCAAGTTCGGCTTATTCCCAAATACTTATTCAGTAATCCTGCATTTTTATAATTACCGTAAATAATGTCTTTAATTTCCGCCTTACGCTTTTCAAGCTTCGGACTAATGGAACGCGAATGAGTTACAAAAAGCTTAAATATCCCTTTGACAAGAAGATCCTGCTTATTGAATATATGCACTTTGTTATTATATTTGTCCTTCGCTTTAATAAACCAACGTGAAGCCATCGGATATTTGTCCAAAAGTTTAATATAGTCTTTATTCGAAATCATGATCTTTGGAGGATTAAGCTCTCGCGCCTTTTTGATTGATTTAGTTCGAGTAAATTCGCCATGTTTTTCTAAAATATACTCATATACTTCGGAATATCTTTTAAGTCTCAAGTCTCTTATAGTCCATTTAATAGCGTAAGAATAAAAAATGGGTTTAGGGTATGGCACAAGAGGCAATGATCGAATTTCTTGTTGTATCGACCTCAATTCTTTTTGGAGAGAAAGTAAATACTTTTGCTTCTTCGTTATTTCCGCGCTTTTACTATTTTTCATTTCGAAGAGTTAACCAAATCAATTCCGTACTTAGATCTTAGAACAATTATTTATTAAAATTCCTTAATTATCTAAAGAAAAATAAAAACTGCGAGTATTTGATATATATCAACCCAATCCATACAACAAATAAATGTTTGGTGACCGCATGTGACACCCAATGTCAAAATGGGAATATTAAAAGATAAAATGATCTCGGATATGATCCTTCACGGCTATTCAGATAAATCCATAAAAACCTACACAGATTGCATGACAATTTTCACTCAGCATTTCAAGATCTCTCCCCTTGATATGAATCCGACACACGTATATAATTTCTTCCTTCACTTAAGGAAAACAAAGTTAGCCGAATCATCTATAGTCGTGTACTATAGCGCAATTTTGCTATTTTATACTTTTGCCAATAGAAAATATATGATGAACCTAATTCCGATACCGACGAAAGGAAGAAAAATTGCAACTGTGTTAAACAGAACTGAGATCGCCAGTTTTTTGGAACATTGCATTACACTTAGAGAAAAAGCAATCTATACATTAATATATTCTTCTGGAATCAGATCAGGAGAGTTAGAGAAGCTTAAAGTCAACTGTATAGACTTTGAAAGAAAATCAATCTTTATACAAGCAGGAAAGAACAATTGCGAACGCTATGCGATTCTTTCTGACCAGGCCGCATTCTTACTCCAACAATATATCGTAAGTTATCGTCCGATTTCCCATCTCTTCTATTCGTCAAAAGGCAAGAACTTTTCTATGAGTTTAAGAAGGATTCAGGCTAGATTTAAAATAATAGCAAGCGAAGCAGGTATCACCAAAAACGCAACCGTGCATACGTTAAGACATTCATTCGCAACGCATCTTTTAGAAGATGGCTATAGCATCTTCTATATTCAAAAGTTACTCGGCCATCTTTCAATACACAGCACCTTGATTTATCTACATGTAAGTCCGCATCATTTAGCAGAAATACCAAGTCCAATCGAAAAAGTACCGATTGCAAAAATGGGAATATTCGAAACAGATTCGCAATATGACTTAGGAATTTCGATGCTTTAAAAAAGGAATGCTCATAGATTCTCTCGACTGGCGTAAAGTAACATTATTACTATAATGAATTTACATTTCTTCCTTTATCAATTATAAAATCAGGACTAAGTTTTCCCCTGGAGGATCTACCAATGGGGCTTCCCAGATATTTACAAAACATGAAACGAGAAATCTTAAATGAGATTAATGCCGACTCTCTAAGCAGAAATACACTTATGAAATTCATAAATTTCAATCTAAATAGTACAATTATATATAATCCTCATCCTCGCATGCATTGGCCAATATATGTAAAGCACAAGCCAATCTATCATGAGTTTGAAACTGAAGGGAGAAAAGTAGATCCAGAGAAATACTACTTGAGCCTACGCGACCCAAGCTATTGCATTAATCAAGTATTGAAAGATCATTACGGATTCTTTAGACTCAAATATCGCGAGAGGCTAGATTTCGAAGAAACTACATCTTATTTCTTTATTAAATTCCAAAGACGTAAATCAAACGGAACTTGGACACGAATAGAAGAGAACCGAAGAGTAAAAATCAAATTTAGGCAGACCAAATGGTTAGAAAAGGTTAACACGAACAAACAAAACGCACATATCGCCGAATGGAACTCAAATCAACTTCTGTATGATGTAAAATATAATAGAAAATACAATACCCGCGGCTTTCCACCCACGCTAAGTCGCCTTATTTTCGAAAGAGACCTCTACACTTGTCAAATTTGTGGGATAACAAAAGAAGAAGCAATGAAGAAAGGTCTCCATATGGAGGCGGATCATATAGTCGAGTGGGAAGATGGAGGTGAAACCTCTTACAAAAACGGCCAAACACTCTGCTCGCAATGCAATAAAGCGAAGTATCATTTTAAGAGATTAATGTCAGGATACGGGAAGAAAACCAGTAATAATATGCATAGGAAAATCAATAACGATCAAAGAATTAAGATAACACGCCTAACAATAAAGGAAGGACGTCGACTTTCAATAGAAAATTGGTTCAAAATCAACCAAGACACTTGAGAACTCTTTGTCTAAAAACTAATTACGTCCGGTGATACTTTGAGATTTTAATTATTGAATTCGAAGATATTTGTACTTATAATTTTTAGATCTTGTCCCAATTTTTCAACCTGTCCATTTTCCCTTTCAAACACCCATGTCTTACTCGCCATATCAATATTTATAAATCTGTAGCCAATTTTTTTATCTCTATATATTCCATCCTTCTTTCCTGGCTCAACATAGCCGGGATCTAAATCTTCCCGGACTGAGCATCTTACTTTTATCGTTTTATCCGATCGAGTCCAGCTATCACAGGATAAATGCCAAGTATGTGCATACTCTACAAATATTTTGTCTTCCACTAAGCTAATCGAGGCATTTCCAGACACTTTGCTTGCATCCGATATCCCTTCTAAAGTTAAACTAAAATCAGTTTTCGTCTGACTATCCGCATTCGTATAAGTAAGCTCAATATCATTACCAGCGGTTTCTTTTTTATATTCTAACTCCTCTTTTGCTTTCCTAAGGTCAGCCTCTTTCTTCGTGATTGCGTTTTCATCGAAAGAATCCGATAGTATTTCATTGCTATTTATGCTAATCTCGCTAATGCAAGTATCATTGGCTTTCCCTTTATATACAGAAAGAATAATGAATTTCAATCTATCTGTTTCAAGCTTTTCCGGAAACCGAATCACAGAACTTTCCGGTTGATCAATGATGGTAAAATTATACTTTTTCCCATTAGCTTCTTCAACTTCGATATCCTTTACTCTATTGTTATTAGAAAAAAGTTTTCCGTAGGCATATCCATTCTTAATTAGGAAGCTATCGATCACTTTTTTATCAGGAAAATTTAGCGTAATAGTTTCGCCAATTCCTTCGGTATTAGTTCCTTCACACCAAGGGTCCAAAAAATCATCAAAAAGCTTGTTACCAGAATAGGTTGTTTCACCTTCACTCAGAAAGCTGCTTACTACAACCTCAGATGGCTCAACTCCCAAATGTACTTCTTTGTTTTTACATGCTGTGATGGTTAGTAAAAGTAGAACGAAGCAAATACGATTCATCGAAAAAATCTCTTAAAGAATTTAATAACGACCACTTAGTAACCTTAATGATTTAATATCAATTCTTTTTGCCCAAAAGGGGGTTTGCAATATTCATTGGGCGAACTTATTTCCAGATGAAACTTCAATTGAGGATAAAAGAAAAAAGAAAACGCTTGTCAAGAAAGTCCTCGAAAATAAAAGTAAAGTCGAAAAATAAATAATGTATTTCTAATATTAATTATATAATATCCAAGTTCCGATAATCGCTATTTATTCTCTTTCGAACACTGGCCGATTAAGTGAAAATTAAATGTAGCTCATTTGGAAGTCAGCCCGGAACAAAGTTGTATATAGAAACCTATATAAATGCTAAACAAGGATTTTGTAAATGGGTAAATTTAAAAAAAGTGTCATCTTAAGTATATTTATATTATTTAATATTGGTATTTATCCCGAGGAACACTACAATTTACCTCCCTTAATCTTAGAAAAAGTTCAGCCGGCAATGGTCGAAGGTATGGAAGTTAACTCGGATCAATGCTATTCATTTTGGGATAAAAATTTAGAGAAAAGGAATCAAGGGATAGATTTCTCAGTAGATGAGGCTATTAAAAATGGAAGGGAGTGGGTAGCAAATCAATACCCTGATAATAATTTTGATATCAAATTAACTAGTATAGGTCTTTATAATAAAGGAATCGGACTTAAATACAGTCAATATTTACGCGGGGTTAAAAGTTTAACATTAGCTGTTCATTTAATTATTGGGAAATACGGCGTTTCAAGTGCATATTTATGCTATCGGAAAATTAGAGAACTTGAGATTCCGAAAAAAACATTCTGCACTGAAGAACAAGCTCTAACGCTCTGGGAGAACCATGCTAAACAAAAGTATAAAGATTACAGCCTAATGGCGACATTTTTGTATTTAGAATATTATAGGATTGAGAATTCAGATTCTTGGAGAATGGAGCCATTTTACAATATAAGAGCTCACGATATTAAAACTGAATTTAGAGTAAATTTATACTCATGTGAAGTTGTTACCTTCGATAGAAAAATTTGAGTGCAACATTTTAGCTTAAAGCGAGATAGTTTACTTATAATCTTTCTTACTAAAAGTGTAACCCATGTGACTGGTTTAAGGTGTTACCTATGTGGTTGATCGTTCAAATATAACAAGAACGCAAAGCGACAGATTGTCCATTATGGGAAGTAAGCTCTATTATATATCCGGCCATCATTCTAAATTAATAAATTTCATCCTCTGGATTCGCATAGCATTCAAAATTGCTAAGAAAGACACCCCCACATCTGCAAAAACTGCCTCCCACATTGTTGCAAGTCCCCCTGCCCCTAAAACTAAGACTATAACTTTGATAGCAAATGTAAGAATTATGTTTTGCCAAACCACTTTCTGCGTTTCTTTCCCAATTCTTACTACAGTTGGTATTTTTGTAGGCTTATCATCCTGAATTACTATATTCGAAATTTCAATTGTTGCATCGCTTCCGATGCCACCCATAGCAATTCCCACATCACTCACTGCAGCTACCGGAGCATCGTTAACTCCATCTCCCACAAATGCGACAGATTCAAATTTAGATTTTAATTCTTTTACCTTTTCTACTTTATTTTCCGGTAAAAGATCACCAAAATAATCCCTCACCCCAATGTTCTCTGCGACAAAGCGAACTACTGAAGACTTGTCTCCACTCAGTATCATTGTTCGTATATTCAAACGATGTAATTCTTCTATAGTTATTCGAGCATCTTCTTTAATTTTATCAGCTATAATAAGATAACCTGCAAATTTATTATCAATAGAAAAAGCAATAGTCGTGTTGATGAAGCTAGCAGGATCTACATTATAACTTATTTGGAACTTATCCAACAGCTTAAAGTTGCCAACTAAAATCTCCCTTCCATTAATTAGCGCTTTCATCCCTAAACCCGGCACTTCTTCTATATTCCCAACGCTCAGATCTCTATTGATTTCACCCACATAATTGTGAACTGCAGTTGCGACCGGGTGAGTAGACTTACTCTCAATTAAATTTATATAATCTAAAACCTTCTTTTTGTCAAAACCAGGACGTATACTGACTTCCTGAATTTCAAATATACCTTCCGTTAAGGTCCCAGTCTTATCCATTACTACATTTCGAATTGAAGCCATCGCATCTAAGTAATTGGATCCTTTAACAAGAATACCACTCTTAGATGCGGCTCCGATCCCGCCAAAATAACCCAACGGAATCGAAATAACCAAAGCACAAGGGCAAGAGATTACCAAAAAGATTAGAGCTCGATAGAACCAATCGTTGAATACATAAGTGTCTAAATAAAAATATGGGATAAAACAAATTCCTACCGCGAGGAGAACGACGATAGGAGTATAGATCTTAGCAAATTTTCGGATAAACTTCTCAGTCGGAGCTTTCTGGGTAGCAGCCGCTTCCATAAGGGTTAAAATTTTTGATAGTTTACTATCCTGATAGGCTGTTGTTATTTTAATTTCAATTACGGAATTTAAATTTATCATACCAGCAAGAACTGTATCACCTTGTCGCTTTGTATCCGGTTTACTTTCTCCGGTTAATGCAGCCGTATTAAAACTCGCTGATTCTGATAAAAGTTCTCCATCTAAAGCCAGTTTTTCACCTGGCTTCAGTTGAATTATCTCTCCAATCAATACCTCAAAGGCCTTCTTTTCAAAATACTCATTTCCGTTCATGATAAGCACTGTATCCGGTCTTTGATCTAGTAAGTTTTTTATATTTAGTTTCGCTCTCTCTACAGATAGGTTTTGAAAAACCTCACCGATAGAGTAAAACAACATCACGGCGACTCCTTCTGGATATTCCTCCAAATAGAATGCCCCCATTGTAGCAATACTCATCAGTAAGAACTCGGTAAATATCTCTCCATCTTTCAAACTTTCCAGGGCCTCTTTGATTACAGGAAACCCAACAGGTATATACGCCAAAAAGTAAAAACTAAACCGAACCCAACCATGAAAGAAGGTATTGGAAAAATAGTTTTCCAGTATAATTCCCAAGATCAAAAGAAGAAATGAAAGTGTTACCGGAAGGAAAACCTTAAGGTTTTTCAGCTTTTCTTCATTCTCTATTTCTTTATTCATATTATAATTCCTTAATAATTATTCTTACATCATTAACAAAGTAGTTAAGGAATTATAATTTATTCTTTCTCTAACCAGTAATAGAAGACTGGTAAGATAATTAGAGTCAAAATCGTTGATGAAACAATTCCTCCAATCACAACTGTCGCTAAAGGTTTTTGAACTTCTGAACCGAGTCCTGATCCGAACGCCATCGGCAAAAATCCGAAAGAGGCTACTAGAGCGGTCATGATAACCGGCCGAATCCGACTAGTTGCTCCTTCAGTTACAGCCTGTTCAACTGTCACTTTAGGATTGTCTCTTAACCGATGAATCGTATCTAATTTTACCAATCCATTCAATACTGCAATTCCGGATAATGCGATAAAGCCTACATATGCAGATACGCTTAAAACCATTCCTCTAAAGAATAGAAACCATATCCCTCCTGTTAAAGCAAATGGAACACAGAAGAATACAAGTATTGCTTGGCGGAATGATCCAAGACCCATGTATAGAACTACGAATATCATAAAGAGTGTTGAAGGAATGATCACCAATAGCTTGGTTTTTGCACTTTCAAGATTCTTTATTTGCCCTCCCCAAAATACAGAGTATCCAGGAGGTATTTGCAGAGAATTTACCTTGTCCTTAGCTTCTTGATAGAAGCTCTCCAAATCTCTTCCTCTTAAATTTACAGACACCGCAACGAAACGCCTTGCTTGATTTCGAGAAATTGTCATCACCTTTTCGGTCTTTTCTATCGAAGACATTAAACGGATTGGAAGCATCCCACCATCTTGTGTACCAATGTTTATATTGGCAATTTCCGCCTCACGATTTCTAAAATCTTCAGATAACCACATTTTGATTGGGAATCGCAGCTCTTCTTCGTAGTAACCTCCTACCTCGAAACCGCTCATCGTTGCCTCAACAGAAGCGTTCAAGGCAGGCAAATCAACATCATAATAATTTAATTTAACTAAATCCGGAACAATATCAATTACCTTGGCCTTTCTCAAAGCCATAATCGGATCTAATTCTACCTCTTCAGCTCCCCTTATACTTTCCAATGTATTCTTCAAAGTCTCTTGCAATTCAAATAATACATTCAGGTCCTTTCCTAAAATCCTAACGCTGATATCTGCCCGACTCCCCTCCATTAATTCGTTAAATCGCGCCTCTAATGGTTGGCTCAATGTTAACTCCGACTCTGGAAATTTTTCAGATACAGTTGTGTGTATTTTATCTAAAAAGGCTTCCCATTTCTCAGTCACCAAGAGATCGGACAGTGATTCTTTTTTCAGAATGATAAAGGTATCTGCGTTAAACGGCCCCATTGGGTCGTTAGCTACAGAACTCGTTCCTACCCTTGAAAAAACACCTTGAACTTCGGGAAGAGTTAAGAGCAGTTTCTCAACCTCTTTTTGTTCCCTAATACTTTCCTCGATGCTCACATTGCCTTCTCGAACAATAACAAGCATCAAGTCCCCTTCAGTAAGTTTTGGCAAAAATACAGTCCCTAAACGAGTGTATAAAAATCCTGAAAGAAGAAAGAAAAACAGTGATGAGAGAGCAATCATCTTAGGTCTTTCGAGCATCTTTGGTAAAAAATTTCTATACCACGTCACGAACTTACTTTCTTTCTCTGCATGAACATTCTTACTGTTTGGCGTCATAAAGAAATACAGCAACGGAGGAAGAAAGAATATAGCAAGAATCAAGCTAAACCCTAAAGCTAACAGGACTGTCTCTGCCATTGGTCGAAACATCTTGCCTGGAATACCGTCCAAACTCAAAATAGGAAGATACACCAACATAATAACAATAATCCCAAAAGTCACAGGTTTCAAAACCTCAATCGAGGATTGAAAAATTATCTGCCTCTTCTCTGCGTTATTAGAATAGGATTGCTTTTCGAATCTAGACAATACGCTTTCTGCAATTACAATTGAGGCATCTACTAAAAGACCGAAATCAATTGCCCCGAGACTCATTAGGTTTGCAGAAATCCCAAAGTATTTCATACCGAGAGATGCGAGTAGCATAGAACCGGGAATTATAGAAGCGACGATTACTGCTGCTCTCCAATTTCTAAGAATGAAGAACAACGTAATGATTACAAGAATTGCACCTTCTCCTAGATTTCTTAATACAGTATTAATTGTTGCATTTATTAGAAAAGATCTCTCCAAAAGAACACTAACTTCTACATCCTGAGGAAGAGTCAGCTTTTGGACAGCTTGATTAAGTTCATCATTCACTCTTTCACTATTCTCGCCTCTTAGCATTAAGGCAGTTCCGAGAATTATTTCTTTTCCTCCGGCAGTTGCTCCTCCGAGTCTGAATTTTCCATGTTCTTTTACTTCTGCAATGTCCGATACACGTATAGCACCACCGCTTGCCATTCTTTGTACAGGAATCTTTTCAATTTCTTGCAAATGGTTTTTTATTCCATTAATCCTAACGATCGCAATCTCCTTACCTCTCGAAATGATCCCACCACTAAAATTCTCTCCTAATGTAGAGAGAGTCTCGATCAGCTTGTCAATAGTAAGACCCCATCTTGCCATCTTGGAAGGAACTAAATCGATATGTATTTCCTTTTCATATCCGCCGTTCGAATCCACTTCCACAATACCAGGAACCATGGATTTTAATTGGGGACGGACTACATAATCTTGAATAGTTCTCAGATATAATAGCCTCTTCTCATCTGTCATCTTTTCCAATTCTGAACCGGGTTTAGCTTGAACTGAATAGAAAAATATTTCACCTAAACCAGTAGAGTTAGGTGCAACTTCCGGTGAAACATCATCCGGGAGTTTATTTTTGGCACTCGATAACCTCTCTAATACAAGAGACCTTGCCAAATATATATCCGTACCTTCTTTAAAGATTAAAGTTAAATTAGAAAGTCCGAATTTAGAAACAGAACGAATATCAATTAAATTAGGCAACCCCATCAATTCCGTCTCTAGAGGAAAGGTAACAAGCTTCTCTACTCTCTCCGGGTCTAACGGCCCGGTATTTGTAGTTACAATAACCTGTACATTTGTAATATCCGGCACAGCGTCTATTGGCACCTGCTTAAGATTAAAGAAAGAATAAATAAAAAGAAATAATACGATCCCTATAGATAGAATCGAATTATTTAGAACCGTATTTAAAAGTTTGCTCAGCATTTTTCAATACTCCTATAATGTCTTTTTCATTGGTGATATATAGAAGATTGAGAAATGCTTCTATATGCGTTTGTTGCGCATCCAATATGGCATGGTATGTTTCGTGAAGTTGATTCTCCAACTCCAGATAACTTAAAATTTGAATCCGAGATCTGGAAAATTCAGTATCCGCGAAGGTAAGGTCATTCTCAATTTCTTCCAGCTTAGACAAATCGAATAATTTAATATTAACTTTCGATTTCTCATATTCCAAAATTGTTTGCCGAAGATTCATTCTAATTAGATTCTCTTGCTGCAGTACGTTATTCGATTTTGCGTCCAAATTTTTTGCAGCGGAGGCAACTTTATTTTGATATTGATCCCATACTGGAACCCTGAACTTTAAACCCACATCGAAATATCTGTTTGCAACCCCAGATTTATCTTCTCCAACCTGGCCAATCACTGCATAGTCGGGATATTTTTCCAAACTAGCTAAGCGATATTCAGTTCTTGCTTTCTCTACTTCTCCTCTTGCAGTCAATAGCATCGGGTTGTTATCAATGGCTTTTTTTTCCAAATCGCTTTGATCAAAACGAATCCCGTCTTTAAAAAAGGGCAAAGACAACAAAGGAACCGAATCAAATCTAAGATACAAATTCATTGATTCGTAATTCTTTGAGGAGAGTAACTCTAAATCATTAAAATGTTTCTTTAAAGTCAGTATCCTTCTTTCCAAAATGAATAAATCAGTTTTGGCTTGAGGAGTTATAAAAGGTCTTGATCTGATATAATTTTCGATTATAGCAAGTCTACGTAGCCTCTCTTTCACATGGCCTCTATTTATATCAGCCATAAGATATCGATAAGCAAATTTTACTGCATTCAGTCGCACTGAGTTTGTAGCTTCAATAACTTGTATTTCTTTAATCTTGGAATCATTATCCACTAAGAGTTGTTTTAACTCTTTTCTTCCGGGGAAATAAATAGGCTGCTCTACTTGAAAAGAATATTCAAAGCCGGACTCATTTGCAGCCTTTCTCTGACCATAATCCATGGATAGAATGGGGTTCTGAGTCATCCCCTCTTGCCTCTTTCTAAAATAAAGGCTTTCTAAGTCTGAGCTTAAAGAGAGAAGTAATGGTGAATTGCGTTCTGCAATTTCGACAACATTCTCCATTGTAATCTTTGCCGATTTTTTCTCTGCAGGTTCAGCTCCAAAATTAGGAACAACACTTAAAGAGAAAAATATGATCGATAAAACGAATTTGTTTAAATTAATAATTCTATAGAGGTAAATATTCCTCTTAAATAAATAGCAGTACACAGCTAACCTCCACGTTTTAAACTTAACTGTCTAAAAACGTGGATATTTAAATTAGAATTCGGATGGTATTAAGGCTAAAGATCGGATCAGAATGGACATCAATTGGAAAGATCGAATCTCGCAACTCTGAAATAGCAATTTCGATATTTAACAACGAATCTACAAAAAATATATAACTGCTTAGAAATGAAAGATGAGCAAAAGAGCTAAAAAACTTCTCTTTGTACGATATGTTTATACTACCAGTATCCCATTCGCAATCAGACTCCTCTTGCGGCGCTGAAGGCTCATGAGACAAATCCGAACCATGCATTTCACTTAATTCAATAGGACTCACCGAATCAAATCTGCATAACCTATTACAATTAATAGATAAAATACATGCAGAAAGGAACGATAAGCTTAACAGAATTTTATGCAAGCTCGGAATCATAATCAAAACTTTAGACGGACTAAAAGTTTGTAAATAACAAATTATTTAAAACTAATTAGCCCCAAAGGCGATAATGATAATTCAGAATCAAATTTGTATGAGTTATAATATATATAGCGAAAATCAATAAAAACGGCCCGAATCCTGAATTCCAGCGTATCTGAAACAATTATATGAATAGAAATGAAAGGATTATCTATTTCTAATTTATTCAAATTCGGATAGAAGGTTAACCTAAATCAATAAAATTCGATTCTTCTCTTTGAAATAATAACTAACAATGCGTTCTAAATAGATCTGTATCGATTTATCTACAAGTTTGCTAAAAACGATTTCATTATACGATTATAGCCGTATTAATAATTCCTACTCTATCAAAACTATAAATTACTCTTAAACTCATTCAAAGCTCGTTTGTATTTTTTGTTTGACGAATTAAACTCGGCCAAGGATTTCTTCAATCATTCGGAATTGCATTTAAATTTGTTTCTACTCAATTTAATAAAATCAATTCTATTCCTTGCATTGACTCCCGGACTACTTGTGCCTAACGAAGGATTTATCTGGGAAAAATTGTTTTCGAAAAGCCGAATCTGCAACTGTAATCATAATTCAAAACGAGATATCCATGCAAGCGCAGAAGACGATTTCTTTCGTAACATTCGTCTGGTGAATACAAGTTTCACCGAAAAAACGAACCGACCCAATTGCCATTCACATCCGGAAAGCCCTGTTCACGAATGCGCTTGTAAAAAGGAAAAATCAGATCCTTTCTTCTCACAAATACGTCTTATCTCTCATTATGTTATCGCTTCCAAAATTTCCCTGAGTCCTGTCATAGAATATTCCTTTCCGATGAAAGGCATAGACTTTGCAAAACTAACTTTAGCTCACGGAAAAAGACTCAAACGACCACCTAAATCAATTTACATATCTTAATTCCAATTTCGCTTTCGGAAGTTCGCAAGTAACGTCCGGAGTAATTTTTAAACAACTTATAATATTCAGGAATATAAATATGTTATTTCGTTATATACAGATGACTGCGGTCACTCTATCTCTATTCATCTTTAATTGTTCTCAACTTGGATTCGTTCCTAAAGAAGAATCTTCAAATCAAATACTAATGCAAACTCTCTTTGGAATCTCCACCGAAGAAGGATGTTCGATCAAAAATCTTTCGCCCATTTCGAATACCCTCTCCTATTTAATCCCGCAAAGAATTGGCTATGATTTGTATAATTGTTCGCCTGCCGATCTGAAAAGTTTGGGATTGATTGGGAATCTATCCGAATTGGCGGAAGGCATTAGCGGAAATTCTTCGAACGCGAACTTTTATAGCTCGGGTAATATCGCTTTACCAAGCTCTAACGGCGGAACAAATCTTGAGGTTTCCTTCTCTCTAAAATCCGGAGGCAGTCTTACTACCTATGTTTATGGATCTGGAAATCCAATCTCCGGACCAGCAATTCGTTTAAGTGATTCGAGTCGGGAACAATTCTATTCAAGTATGACCAACGATTTCGAAACGATTAGCCAAAGCACATCCGCCTTAACTTCGAATACGAATCATATATACTGTATAGACTTCCAATATGCCAACTCCGAACAGTGGATCAATGCTTGGCCAAAGAAATGTTCTCAGATTTCGCAATCCGAACGTAACTCGATGATGATGTTCCCGGTAATGCAAATGATGGATGTCCCATCCTATTCGGGAAGTCGCATCGGTTTCGTACTCAACGGAGCCAAACTTACCTCTTTTGCGATCGGATCGATTATATCACAAGTCGATTGATCATCCTAAATGAGGGTCGCTTCATAGCGGCCCTCATTCTTGATTCGGAGTTAAAAATGAAACATTATATTATTCTTTTCCTTCTTCTTCTGCATATTTCTTTCCAAAGCCTCTTACCTGTAGAACCGGAAAATTCCAAAACGGTCATCGAAGAAGATCCTCATGCGCAACATCGTAAGGCAACCTCACAAGAACAGTCCCACAGCCACGGAACCAGAGCGGACGAAATCGCACCTGCAGGATTAATGTTTCCGCATGTTCACAAGAAAGATTCCTGGTTATTAGATTTCCGTTATATGGGAATGAACATGTCAGGTTTATTGAATGGAAGTAAATCGATGGGAACTTATGAGGCTCTTTGGTTTCCACAATTCGACCCTAGCGTATCCATGCCAACGGGAAGTTTGTTAACCGGAGGACCGAGCATTCCCCAAACCTCCGTCAACGGTTATCGATATATGTCCGTTCCCAAGACTATGCTCATGGAAAGTTACATGACAAGTGCAATGTACGGGCTGTCAGATGATACGATGGTAATGTTTATGGTGCCGGTCTTACGAAACCAAATGATGATGGAGACAAGTAATTTTGACTCCTCCCAAATGAAATCGGCAGGTGTCGGAGATATTTCCTTTTCAGCAGCACATCGTGTTTTCCAACGAAACAACAATGAGTTTTTCTTAAACTTTGGAATCTCCCTACCTACAGGATCAATCGATCAAAGAGATTGGATGCCGATGATGGGAGATCAAAAAGTTCCCTACAATATGCAGCTTGGGACAGGAACAATCAATTACTTACCCGGAATCGCGTATTCAGGGAAGTCTGATCGATTTTCCTGGGGTCTTGGAGCTAATGCAAATCTACGCAGTTCAAAAAACGAGAACCAATATCGTTTTGGAAATATCTATGATATTAATTCTTGGATCGCCTACTCTATCTTTTCTTGGACGAGTATTTCAATTCGAGTTCAAGCTAGCTATTGGGAGAATATAAAAGGAAGAGACGGCTCCCTGGATCCGAAAATGGATCCACAGAATGATCCGAATCGGCAGGGAGGAAACAGAACGGACTTACTTCTCGGTATGAATTTTCTTGTAGTCGAACGGATTCGATTCGGATTCGAAACTGGAAAACCTTTCCATCAGCATTTGAATGGGCCTCAATTGGCCATGCAAACTCTTTTCAATACCTTCCTTCGGTTTGATCTGAATTGATATATAGTAAATAAAAATTTTATTTCTTGCAATGTAATGTGGCCGGGTCTAAAACATCCGGCTTTTTGAAAACGTGTAGTATATTATAATATTTAATCTTTCTAAATTAGCACAATTTCCGATGAGACAGATTCCCCATTATGGGAAGTTACCTATTGCATCACGTAATAATCTACTCCAAATGAATCTGGAAAATCAGATAAAAATCTACTCCAAATCTTAAGAATCAAACGTATTACAATCTCCTCTTTCTATGGTTGAGGTTGCAATATGAGACTGAATCTACAGGAGAAACGAATGGTTTCCAAGATCTTCAAGGAGAGATACCGTTGGGCTTTCAAGAAAGAAAAAAGTCTGATCCTAGATGAGTTCATAAAAGTCACAGGTTACAATCGATCGTACGCGAGAACCGTTCTCCGAATTACCAAATCAAAGAACTCCAAGCACCCTCGAAAAAAGAATCCTATCTATGATGATGAAGTTAAAAAAGCAATTGAATTCCTTTGGGAAGTTCTAGATCGGATTTGTTCCAAAAGATTAAAAGCGGCCATTCCCGAAATTTTAAAACAAATCGAAGAATTTCAAAGCTATCCTTTAGAAAAGCATGTGAAAGCAAAATTACTAACAATTAGCTCCGCGACCATCGATCGGCTACTTAAACCGATCCGGTTTAAATTCAGAGGTCGAGGCACTTCTGTCACGAGACAACCTCGTTTTCTAATAGATAAAATACCGATTAAAACCTTTGGAGAATGGAAAGATACTCCTCCCGGCTTTACTCAAGTCGATCTGATCGCTCATAATGGAGGAAATGTTTACGGTGGTTTCTTCTCGACTCTTTTTGCGACAGATGTTTGCACCGGATGGACAATTTGTATCCTAGTAAAGAATAAGACCGAATTTCAAATGCTAAAGGCATTTTCCAGGCTCCGGAAGGCTTTCCCTTTCCCATTACGAGGAATTCACTCTGACAACGGTTCTGAATTCATAAACGATACAATCTTAAGGTTCTCTGAAAAATACAAACTCACTTTCACCCGAAGTCGGCCTTACAAGAAAAATGATAACCCCCATATTGAACAGAAAAACTATTCAGTCGTTCGGAGAAACACCGGCTACTTAAGGCTTGATCAGCCCGAACACGCTGAGTGTCTGAAAACAATGTATTCTTATCTCAATCTGTATAATAACTTCTTCCTACCAATTATGGTCCTAACAGAAAAACACCGCATAGGATCTAAAGGAATTCGAAAATATGACGAACCCAAATCCCCATACGCCCGAGTATTGAATCGTAAAGAAATACCTAAAATCTCTAAGAAAGAATTGATCTCTTTCTACCAGACTTTAAACATCTTCAAACTCAAAGAATAAATTAACCTTCTCCAGGCCCAAATCGTTCGATCTGCTGCCCCTATTAGAAATCCGGTAGAAAAGGTCAAAATACGTCGAAAAAAAGGAATTACTCACACGACTCCGGTTTGGAGAAGAGAAATGAATTCCGAAACAAAAAATCCCTTTATCGAAAGGCAACGAATCGAAGAACTTAGGCGAGCCACCCAAAAAGTCTGGAATAACAGAAAATAGTTTACTCTCTTATCTTTCGCCATGATATTTGGAGTAGATTTTTAATTGATTCTCCACTGCCATTTTGAGCAGGTTTTTACTGAAGCAAGTCGAGTTAAGTATTTTTATAATAAGCGGTTCACTATGGGCAAATTTACAATATTATCTGAAATAGCAAATTTTAACTCCAATATTATACGAGATTTCTCCATCTTTGTTTCTAAATCATAGCGACCACTATCAACTTTACTCAAAACACCTTCGCTATTCGCTCTAAAAAACCCTGGGTCAGTCCCGAAAAGCTTCTGTATATGTTCTGAATCTTTTAATTTCCCTGAAATTAGAACGAGCGCGAACGTACTATCAATAACTTGTAAAATGTATCCAGCATTCCAGCCTACTGGGCTTGACTGAGAGACTAATTTCCTCGAGTATTGATTGTATTTACATAGCTGCCCAATATTTAATTTTCCTTCCATTCGAAAAAGTCGAACTCGCCCCTCTACATAATCTAAAATTGATTGTGAGTCGTTTTCGTATGCATGATTTAAAGCAATCAATGCGCTTTCACTATTCTTAACTTTTTCCGAATCTGCTTTTTTCTCCTCGACCAAAACTAAATTCGATTTTATCCGCTGAAAAATCGCAGATACTTTCCCCAAAAGCATATCAGTTGTGGGCAGAATTAAAAACGAAAAGGTTAATCCGGATAGAAATGGCAATCCGACTCTGAAACATTTTTCGACTTTCAGAATATTCAAGAACTCAGTCCAGCCGTTCACTGGATTATACTTATCAGGCCAAAACAGGCCGATGAGAATCTGAAACAACTTATCAGAGTTAATTAAGAAAAATGAAAATGCTATTGAACCAAATATTGGATGGCTAAAGCGGTCCGTAAAAGGCTTAGAAATTGTCTTCAAAAGTTCGCTCATAATTTCTTTCTATTTAAACTTCCCACTATTAATAATACATTCTGGTATTTTACCTTTGTGTAATAACAATATTGGCTGTAAATTTTGGTCTTCTTTACGATTCATTTCAGAAGGAAATTCTTCCATTAAAGTCTGTTCAACTCTTTCAATGGCTCCTTCAACAACCTTTCCAAGCTTTCCTAAATATAATTTCGCCCCATGCCGCAAACAACCTTCTATCCAATGCCTATAACTTGAACCGTATCTCGGATTAACTGATTCACCATTGATTTTTCTTGGATTCCCGCCGAATACACTCTTATCCACCTTTCCCCAGTAGAATGGCTTCTTATCCCATTCATGCAGATAGATCCCCTGAGTATGATCTTTTGCATCCTCATATTTCTCACATAGCTCCCAAATTATTTCAATACTATCTATTTGATCTAATTCGAGCTCCGACATTTCTAAATCCTTTAATGCGTTTTTATATTAACGAAAAAATTCCCAGTATTCCAATCTAACTTAGGCTGATCCATGAAGATAGACTCCGAAGTTCGTAAGCCGCAGGAATTGCATTGGATCCAATAGTGCCATTCCCCGGCTTCTGCTTTTCTCTTTCTGAACCTAACTCCAAACCAGTTCTTACACGTTGGACATTTCTTTAAGTTTATAGACTGACCAATAAATTTCAGCATTCTAAACAATGATAGGCATGTCTACGTAGTTAATAAGTTGTATGAAATAAAATCATTATTCCCTTGTCGCCAAATAGCCAAGCCCAAGAAAAAGCAATGCGGCCCCCCAATTTCGCACGTCGTTAGATACTTCGTAACCATCGACAATCGAAGAAGAGAAATGCTGACAATTATAATTAAGCAAATCATACCGCCTATTTCGAACTATAGCATTCTTTATGTTGGTCTTAATTTGAGAGAGTAGCAATCGAGGTCGGCGAAGGCTGTAATATTTCCGTCCATCCATAAACTCATCGATTGAGACTATAGAAATATTTGATTCCGGGTGATTATGAATGACCATAATCTGGCCAAATTCATTTTCACCTAATATGACTCCAGTATGCTTTGTTCCGTATTCTTTAGAGCGCGAAATCTCCCAACTGACAAAACGTCCCAGCGAATGGTAATTACTATCAAAAATTTCTTTCATTTAATTTCTTCCTCTAATTTATAAATACTTTTAAGCAAGGCCTTTGAGTAATTGAAGGCCGTATCTTTAATTTTTGCCTTAGTCGACAAAATTGAAACTCCAATCCAATAAAGTAACGAAAATGATAAATATAATAGTAAGAAGGATAAATTTCCGTTTATAAAATAATAGCTACCAATTGCGACGATTATTCCAGTAAGAGAATAAATGGCAAATTCTAATCGAACAGCATATAAGTTCCTCCAAAAACCGTAAGTTATATTTTCTTCTAACAATAAGCCGTTCGCCCGATTTAATTCTATTAATCTAAATATAATCGACTCCATATTATCTATATTTATTCTTTCAGGATTCTTTATATCCTTCCGGCCAAACTTCTTTGCAAGTATTCTAAGTAGCTCTTTTCTTTGTCCGTTTGAAAATGCAGCATTTTTGCCAATCAGTAACAATGACGATGGATTCCCTCCCCATTCTTTCCAAAGCACACTTTGTATTTCTTGTCCCCTTTTTCTTACGCGGTATACTAACAAAAAAGGGATCCCGAAGAGAAAGAAATAATGTAATATAGGATATTCTTTATACGAAATATTAGAATTTAAAGCAAGTACGAGGGAAAGTGTAGCCGGAAATGTAATTATAAATGCGGGAATAAATCGAGCTCGTAAAGAGTATTCTTTATCCAGTAGTGATCTAATAAATATATCATTCATATCCGTTGCCTTCAATTATACCGTTTTTATCAAAAACATAATATGCCAAACCAATGGAATCGGAATCATTTATTAGGGATGCTATAATTAATATTGGCATTGGACATGAGTATTTTTCACTTAATGCGATCCGCTTCATTGAATTAATATCAGAAATACTTGGCTTATTAATATGAGAAGGATGAAAATGCCATTCACCGATATAAAATAAATTCTTTTGAAAGCCCTCTTCCAAAGCTTCGGCAATACCAGCTACTCCGCGAACAAAACTACTCGGTCGATGCACAGAATCTCGGGTTGGACCAAGAGATTTTTCTACATATGCAATTCGTCCTCTTATTGAATAATTTCCCAAAATAATTCCACCCGTTTCTATTTTTTTATTCTTTATCACTTCTTTAAAAATAGAATCTTTAGTATCCGTCGATATCTTTATTAACATACAGAAAGGGTTATTTATTACATTTATTACACGTTAAGATACTTTCCTAATTCCAAGGTAATCCATATCTTCATTGATTACTTTTTCATAGACGGAGAAATGAAATTCACCAGAAGCCAGTTTCGTTGCTTTTTCAATATTCGTAATTATTGCACTCGTAAATGAAATAATATCATCTAAACGAGCTGGAAATAATGGGTCCCAACATCCTGTACCTTCTGGCCTAAAATCAGATCTATGAAGGTTTTGCTCGCTATATTCAACTTGAGCCCATTTTGCATATTCATCTCGAAAACGTTGAACCATAAACTTGGAAGATTTTGATGCGAAAAAATACAGTCTTTGAGCATTCATACCAAGGAAAACAGTTATCCATATTTTTTCTTTTTTGGGGTTATAATTTTCAAATATTGAAAGCACTGTAGCATCGGCCGAAATATCTATCAGGATATCATAAGCTCCCCAAGATTCAATATCCGGCCCTCTATGAAATATATGCGCATGAGCAGTTACCTCAACTCCGGGTCGTACTAACTCTAATTTCTTTTTCAAAAAGATAGACTTTGGAATTCCGACTTCAGTTAATGAAGCTGAAAATCTACTTAAATTTCCCGCTTCAATCGTATCCCCATCATGTATTTGGATTTTATCCATTCCAAGACGTACTAGATTTTCAATCAGGACTGACCCTAAAGCACCACCGCCAACGATGACCGCAGATAGATTTTCTAACGCCAAGGATTTTCCGCGCTGAATTAAATTCCCTTTTGCCCAATTCTCGGTTTTCTGCCATGCTATATTCAAACTCGAAGCTGACTCAAATACTACTTGCAAATATTTTGATAATTTAATATTCTTTCTGGAGCCGGGAAATTTCTGGACTTCCTTAAGATCTACACTAAAAGCAATCCAAAATATTTCAGAACAAGCGTCTCCATATTTTAGCGGGACAGGAAAGCCCAAGAGTACTAATACTTTTTTTTCTTTAGATAAGCTACCCTTCACTGAAGCGGCCTTAAGCAAAGAATTTTGAAGTCTATTTAATATTTCCGGATATACATTCAACAAATCCCCGTAAGTTTTAGGAAATGCCCAGTCCTTTTGAAAAGGATACTTCTCGCATTTAACCCATATACCGATTTTTTCTTCAGAGTTCTGGTTCAGAATCTCCTTAGACCAGTGATATAACATCACTTCATCACTATTAGTATCTAAAAACCTACATGGAAATATGAAATCTCTTCCTGCGTGAGGCTTTGTTTTTACATATTCAAAATAACCGAAATGTCTTGCTTCTTTGTTCCATTTTAGAAATGACTCTGTAGTTTCCTGAAATAAAATATAGAGTTCGTTCCTTGCACGCCCTGAGAGCCCAGGGATACTTGGCAGTTCAAAGTATTCTCCAGGGTTTTGTAGTTTTTTCTGAAACGCACATTCAAGATAGGCCCTAAGACGAACAATATGACGATGCAAAACAACGCCTTCAAAATTCGAGGAGAACAAATCAGTTCTATTTTTTGCCTTATTAAAATAATCTGCTAAGCAAACTTTTCCAGATCGGCTATTATACTCTTTATTAACAGATGAATTATCTAATTGGTGTGGGAACGTGAGATTCAATCCATTATCAATAGCAGGATATACTTCAATTACTCCTCGAGGATAAGGATTATCGATTACAAAAATCCAATTACTCAAAGAATATTTTTTATATTGAACAGGTATATCAGGAAGATCGACTCTTATGCTTAATTCTATTCTGACTTTCTGCTTTTCTAATTCATCGATTGAGTGAACTTTAACCCAATCAAAAATATCAAGCAATTCAATATCTTTTTTAAGCCGAAGTAACATCTTGGTTTCCTAAGCAAACCTCTCTGGCTCAGGCTCTGATGGTCTTTTGGAATGAAAAAATTTCTGTTCCTTCCTTTTCTTCTCTTTATTAGAGCAATACTCCTCTATCAAGCTTTTGTCTTTACTAAAGCTCATTTTTCCATCTGGCGATATATCTACAACAAGGCAAAATTCTTCTTCTCCTAAATTGAAAATATTTTCTTCTACTACGTACTTCTTATACTGCTCCAATGCTTCTTCATGTGGATGCCCATGCTTGCTTTCCTTAGGAGCACTTATGACTAAATATTCTGGCCTTATTGAATCCATATGTTCAAGATAAACATCAAGGTCTACGTCACCGTTTTCCCAAAAAAAGTCTTTCGATCCATGATGCGAAGCGCTAAGAATTTCGCTTTTCAAAATGCCATTATGATATTCCACAATATGGTTTTTCCAAGCAATACAGTTCGAATCACCGGTAATAAGGATGGATTTTTCCGGATTTCCGTACGTAAATTTTATTACTCCGCAATATTCATGGATACGAGCATAATGCGTTTCTGCATTTTCATCTTCAATGTCATCTTTTACATATTCTGCGGGAGCTAAAACTTGATATGAGATACTTCCAAGTTCCCTAATGACATCTTTTTCATCTTTCGAATTTCTTACTTTGTTTTTTGAATTTGTACCTTTTAGAAGAAAAACCTTGTCAGTACCCAATTGATTGATTACATCTTTCATTTCCTCAAAAGAAGACTTATGATCTCCCTTAGGTGTGTGGCCTGAATGCCATAATTCACTGATACCAAATCTTTCTTGAATTTCTTTGACCTTAGCGTTGTGGTCTTTATGAGGATGAGTGTTGATATAATAATCTAAGGATTCACCACCTAATAAATCCTCTAACATTTCAATCAGATCGACTCCGTCGACTGATGTATCTATGTTTGAATCTATGAGTGCATACTTATGTGCCCCATCTTTATTAGGAATTGCGAGCAAAGTGCTCTCCCCTTGCCCCACGTTTAAAAAGATAATTCGAAACGTATCCGACTTTTCTGGCTTAATTACTTCAACTGCTACATTCTTCATGCTCCAATTCTAGCTCCATTTAATTACTGAACTTTAGACAAAATATATCAGTCTAACTGATATATTTCACTAGTTTTTTTTCATAGATATTCTAAAAAATTACTTGAAATTCCGAATTATGTCTCATTCTTAACTCGATGGAACCTTCATGGATTGTAAGTTTAAATCAATCTATTGGTCGAAATGTCCGAAATTATAGAAAGGACCGGAAGATTTCTGTAGAAAATATAGCAAAAATGGTATCCCTATCTAAATCCTCAATCGTCCAGATTGAAAGAGGGCAACAAGCTACGCCGGTTCATAAGCTATATTTGATTGCAGAGGCATTAAATTGTAGTATATTTGATTTACTACCCTCTATGGAGGATTTTAAGCGTTCTAAAAATAGCAATGTAGATTCTCAGTCTTTGAAAAGAATAAAAGACGATGAATTGAAGAGAATTCTCAAAACAATTTCAAAAGGAAAAACTAGTGCGCGGAAGAAAAAATCCTGAGCGAATCGCGGAATTATTTTTAGAAGAGAATAATATAACCAAGTATCCAGTTAATATAAAAAAATTAATTAAGAAAGCTGGACTCCAATTAGTTGAAATGGAATTACCTGGAGATGTTTCAGGCATTCTTGAAGTGAATGGGAAAGAATATACAGTTTTTGTTCATGAAAAACATCATGAACATAGACAGCGTTTTACAATGGCGCATGAATTAGGGCATTTCTTAATTCATCAACCGAAAGCAACTCACATCGATCGTAAATCTTTCTTCAGAAGTCCATCTTCTTCAGAAGCGCTGAATTATGAAGAAATAGAGGCGAATCGATTTGCAGCTTCGCTATTAATGCCGAAGGAATGGGTGATTAAAGAAATTAATCACTTTGCCTCTCTACATGGTGGAGACCTAATTGATAATGATCAAGATTTAATAGAGTACCTCGCTGACGAATTCGACGTGAGTTACGCAGCAATGGCCTTTCGAATTCAAAACATCGGAATCTTTAAAGGATTCTTTAGTTAATAATGCTATTATTTAAACTTCGCATGACGTTGGAATTACTTTCGTTGCGCTTCAGCATATTAACTTTCAACTTCCGAGAAGAGGAAGTTTTCAGAAGTAATAATATTAATATATTATAATTAAATGGCTACCATCCGAGACACAGCCAATCTCATCTTCTTTATTGCACAATATTCATATTAAATTTTTTCTTTTTTCTTATTTGAATTCTTAGTTTTATGCCCCCCTTTTAAGGTCAAATCTATGCCAATCACAAGAACAGCTTCGATGCTTTTTTTGCTTTCCTCAATAAATCCTTTAGCTAAGGTGTTTAGCTCATCAACAACTTGCACAAATCCAATTTTTTCACCAGTAGATGGACTATCCCAATTCCTTGTGGATCTATTAAACAAAATATAAATACCATACTTTGAATTTTTATCGAGAAGATACTTCCCAATAAGTTGATCCCTTAAGCCCTTGATTAAGTTTAAAAAGGATAAATTTTCAACAACTTTCAACTCCAAGGTAATCGACCCTGATATTCGATTATTAATTAATCTTAAATCCGTCCTATTACCGTCTGAAAATTGTATTTCTTGTTCGACTCTATAGTTACCGCGAGATAGGTCTTCAAGCCTATTTTTCAAATGATTTCGAATATCTGCTTCAAGTACAGAGATAAGTAATTTTGCTTCACTACTTTCTCCAAGTTCCAAAGCACTCTTTATCTCAAAAACATGATCCATTGATAGCTCATGCAAATCACCTAAACTTTCAGGCTTCCGAACATTTCCTTTTTCAAATTCCAGAATGTCATCAAGCTTCTGAAAGTATCTCTCAGAATCATTTTCCGCTCTCTCTCGCGCCATTCTAAGGAAATTTGGTCTCAATTCAATCACAGGATGAATTTCGGATAACTCTATTAGCTTGTTATATGTTTCTTCACCTGGAATGTCACATAGATAAGATAAAATAAACCCTCTACTCATTTGCTCTTCATCGCGAATATCAACTTGGTGCGGAACTCCTTCTAGTCGAATATTATCCTCCTCATATTTAATAAACTCATACGAAAGCTTGTATAATGAATAAACATTTTCAGAACTCAACCTTCCAATATCGAAAGTAGCTCGGGTTCGATTACAAAGAGAACGGATAAAATTCCCTACTATTTCCTTCTGATTTACAACAACTTGGGACCTCACATAATTCTCGAACCTATTAATTCCGCTTTCCGGATCAACTGTTACTAGTAAACAAAACCAAAATATTCTTAAGTCAAGACGATCAGTAACCAATCTCCTTTCCGCTATGTTAATTAATATTGTTCGATCATAGTCGCTCAGCTTAATTAGACATCGCGTAGCATCAGTCAAAAGTCTAATATTCTCAATCGGGATTTCGTATAATAATTTAAGAATTTTGTTCTTTATGGATTGTTTCAATTCATCAAAGGAACTGGAAATAGCATGCAGCAAGAAATCAAAAATTGAATCTTGCTCTTCCGCAGGAAGCTTCATTTCATACTCGATTTCCCTAAGAAGTAATACTTCAACCTCCTTTGAATAATTTAAATAAAGGCTCTCAAACCAGTTCGGGAAATGGTATTCTAAAAACGCATATCGACAGAGTAGTTCAACTTCCGCAACATTCAAGTTTTTGAAAAAAACGTTAGAATGAAAAACTTCAAATCCTATTCCAATTAAAGCATATTTCCTTAAATAATGATTATCCGATTTTATTCTTTCAGATCTGAAGGAAGGCTTTAATAATCTCCAGAGCTGCATTGAAATTCTTGCATAATTTTCTACAAATTCATCTCCAAAATTTTCCTTAAGAATTTCAACATTCTCCGATTGAAAATCAAATTTGGGGTCGACCTCATATTGGAGCTTACCTAATGCAATTTCTATTGCTTGCAGATCGAGGTCTCCAACTTTCGAATTTTGAAAAATCATTTCGATACTCTTTTTGACTTCCGCCTGTCTTTGAAGATTTCTTTTTTCTGAATTTATATTTATTTGCGATCTTTTTCCCCAAGCGCGTTCTGACCTTCTATAATTACGTTGCTCTTTTACTATCTTAATTAATTCTTCCTTTAATTCTATATTGTCCTTAACATTATCTTTTAAAATTTGATTGTTCTTTTTATTTTTATACTTTAGGTACAAGAGATAAGAGATTCTTAAAGCTAGCTTCCTTTTCTTAATATCCACCTGCTCTTGAAATGATCTAATAGCTAAATCAAACGATATTTTCCCAATTTCCCATAACGAATGGTGAATGAAATAAATGTTGGATATGGTAGGTTCAGGAAAATCTTTTTTCCCTTCCCGTTCATTCTTCACAAAAAATAGATCACAATCTTGCCAAATTAAATCCAATGCCAATCGTTCATTTAAGAGAATGAGTTCTTTAAGCTCCCCTCTGTTTTCAAAACCCGAGTGATCATCCGTCCATAAAGAACAAAATAAAATTAATTTGATTAATTCCTTGTTATTATCGTTTAAATTTCTTTTCTTAATAATATAAGCGCATAGTAATCTTGTCGGCTCTCGAAACCAGCTAAATTCTGAAGAATTTTGGACTTCAATGGCGATATTTACAGATTCTTTATATACAATGGAATTAATACCACTGACCAAATTAATTAAGCCTATTTGATTTAACTTAGTAAAATATTTAACAAATACATCTCGAAAACGAGCATTTTCTTTAAACGTTAATGATCTAACATTCGAAAGAAATTCAAGCATTAATTCAACTTTTAGAGAGGCGGACGAAAAACAATCAATACACTCTAAAATTAAAGATATTTTATATTTATCCTTTTTTAAAAGACTTCCCAATACATTTTCTTGGAAAGCAATATCTGGTAATGTAGAAATGTATCGTATACAAACAATTCTTGAATATTCATCAAAATTATCATTATTAACTATTTCTAAAGCTATTTCGGCACATTCCGTATATTCACCTTGCCATATCAAACGAAGTAAGAATTCCCGAATTTCTTTATTTTCTAAATAATCAACCAGAAGCTCTTTTACTTCGTTGCCTATATTAGAATTTGTCGCGAAGCGACGAATTGAAAAAATATCAAATCCAAACCGACCAAAAGGTTTATTACTATACTTCCGACAGAATTCTCTTAAAATTAATATTTTAGTATTTGGATTATATTCGGAAGGACTCCCTTCAGTTAAGAGCACTTCTGGGGCAATTTGCAAAACTTTGTCGAAAATCTCCGGTTTTTCTTGTGCAATCCAAGCACAGATCGCTTTTAATCCCGGTGCAATAAATTCTTCAGAGTATTTTTTCTTAAAAAGTATTTCTTCAATTTTATATTTTGAACTTCTTGCTTCATATAATCTAAGGAACCATTTGGCTGCCAAATATTCTCGAGGTATTCTGTGATAAAAGGCAACTGTCCCGTAGATGGCAGGACTAAATATCGGACGAGCTAATAATCGGTTTAATTTATCTTTTTCCCAATCTGGAAAAAGCTTTTGTATATTTAAGCCTGAAATTGAACTTTCACACTCTGGCAATTTAATTTTCGGAATTCCTGTCAAGGTAACCCCACCCGCCAATTTTTGAACACCTTCCTTAAGCTCATTTAATGATAAATTATCATGATAGGTTTCATTTGATTCTCCTAAGCGAAGTTCAATATTATTTTCTAGTAAAGCAACATACCCTCCGATCTTATGATTTTTCATCCAATATTGAGCAAGCTCTTCAAGGTCAATTGGTCTCTTTAAAAATAAATTTGCTCCTTTTAGATCTACTTCGTGTAAAAATTGATCAATTTTATTCACACCAATAAATTGTAAAAATTCTCGAATCATTCGATCGTCCAGATCCATTAGATTCACAATCAACAATTCTAATGGAATACTTTCATCTAGTCCGGTCTTAAATTGGCTTAGTGCATTGATATGACTGGAATAAACTTTCCTAAAATCCTCTTTGGTTCTCCATTCACTTACTCGACTAGTAATATAAATATTTGACTGGTTTATTTTTGAACCTAATATTTGATAAAATTTTCTCAAAGCGATATCGAAATTGGTTCTGCTAATCAACTTTGCTTCGTCAACTGAATCTAGAAAAATCCAGCCTTGAGTTTCAGAATTTTTCCATTCTTGAAATTCTCGAATAGAACCAACCACAAACGAATAATCAAAATTCGACGGTATGCTTTCGATCTTAATGCAAAATGAATATTTACCTTGCTCTTTTAATTCTTGAGCTTTATTAATCAATTCTACTGTCTTTCCAGTTCCAGCTTCTGACAATATAACGACAAGTTTATTACTAAGCAAATTTTCCCAAGATAATATAACCGAATTAAATCCTATATGATAATCTTCATAATAACTACCGAAGCTTTCATCTTTCTCAATTAAACAGAACTCTCTATTTAGATTTATATAATTAATAGGACTCAAACTTTACGTCTCCGCACGACTATCATCAGATAACAGGTATTCAAATATTAGCCAAACAATTACTTTACTTTCTATGCCCGAAGATTCCTCTTCTTCTGTTTTCCAGAAGCTAAATTAATCGTATTAAACTATTAATTTCGAAATCGAACTCCATTCCTAATTTCACCTTAAACACTTCCAATACAAGATTTGCGCGTAGAGTTACAAGAGCATTCAAACTATTTTCATAATACTCTATAAGGACTCCGGATAATCTAGGGACAACTGGTTCCTTAATTTTATAAAAAACTTTTGGAATTAACCAAAGACCACAACCTGAACATCCTCTTGGAAATTTCCCAGTAACAATTCCAATGGCTGGGTCAATAACCTGCTCTCTATCATATTCGACTAACAAGTGCGAATTCCTATGGATTCCTAACTTATCATATAAGCTCTTATCTTTATGCTCAGGGTTCGTAAAAATAAAAGGTTTACTTTTAATTTCTCGAGTTCTCTTATCGATTTTAGTATTCGAATTCGGATACCCATAAAGAAAATAGGTTTGAGGCTTTTCAATAGCCGGATTAAAGTCAATATTATCAATCTTCATAAATTCATAGATTTCATAAATTTTCTTTAAGACTTCTGAATCAATCTCAATTATTCCAAGATCGATTCGTGACTCTCCAATATCTTTTGATCCAGCGGTTTTAAAAATTCGCCAATTGCCGTCAAGAGGTAGATTCACATCATCTTTATAATAAAAGAAAAGATTTTCATTATACCATTCTAAAGTATGAGCCGTTGTGATTACGAAATACCGATCATTATGTGAAAACAATAATGATGTTGATGCCAAGTCTACATAACCCTTGTCATTCATGTAAAACAAAGGCATTGTAAATTTATTTATTTCAAAGACTCCTTGCTTCGTAATATCAGCAACGTATTGTCGCATACTTAAGAGCTCGTTACTATTAGACATTTTTTGTAGCTTATCCAAAATTTTCCTTTTCTAAAATACCTGGGTACCTTTTGTCAGATTAGTCCGTTTTGGATTGGTTAAAAAATAATGTCAATCAGATCTAACGTTATAAGAATTGAAGAATATCAAAATCGTAGAAGCAAAGGACCACGTGACTCGGAACCAGAAACCGGTATAATGCTCGGAAAGGGACTGACGGATCAGACAATGGTTGAATTGACTCGGAAGTTTTCAACTCCTGTAACTGAAAGAGATTTTCGTAACCGCGCCCTATTCTCCCTAATGAGCAAAACAGGGCTTAGAGCTAAAGAAATTGTTTCTCTTCGCTTCTCCCAATTGTTTCAATCTCCTTCCAGTGAAATGCTAATCACTTATATTAAGAAAGGTGGACGAAGAGGCTTTTCAGTTATAGCAGAGGAAACATTACTTTTTCTTAAAGAATATCATTCTTGGTTTAAGGAGAAGCATGACTATTTTATTCTTTCTCTTTCCGGGAGGAACCAATCTGCCCGCTCTAACCTAAGCACACGAGGGCTTCAGCTGATTGTCAATTCTTGGGGAGTAACTACTTGTAGTGGTCGGCTCGTACATCCCCATTCGCTTCGCCATACATTAGGGGCCAAGCTTCTTGAAACCGCCGGATCAATCGCTGCTCAAAAGGTTTTAGGTCATTCGACACCAGTTACCACTTCTAAGTATTACACAAAACCCTACTTTGATGCTTCTAAGTTTCTTACCTGGGAATAAAGAAAGAATGACCTTACTTGAAAAGATAGAAACCAACTCCGTTCAAGAATTGATCGAATCTGGAGAAATTGTAAGCCTCATGATTCCTCCTTATAGATATCGAGTCGAAGAATTCTATAATTGTCAGGTATACGTTTCCAAAACTGTTTGGTCCGAGTTAAATACGGTATATAGCAAATCACGAGACAAAAAATCTCCTACTCGAATAGTTTATAACCTAATGGCTGGTAGCACAGGCCGAGTAATCGACGAAGTAGAAGAGAAGATAGAAATATTCTTAGTTTATTTCAAAGGCCTATTACCCTCTCTAAATAGATACAGAGCGTTTAGGAAAATTTCATTACCGAAAGATTCGGAGGATCAATACTTACTGATTCTCAGCATAAACGAAGACTAACTTCTTTTTTATTATAATTTAAGTTTTTTCCTTTCGGTATTTTACTGTTTTCGAATATTATTTCGGTGACTGAAATAAGAAATCAAAAACACCAATGGCTCCAAATAAATGAAGAAGGCTTAAAGATCTTCAATGAGATTCTCCGCTCCTTAATTGCCTTCCATGAAATGATCTATGGAAACACTAAAGCCTCAGACGAAACCTGGATATTTAAAAAGAGACTTGTTGAATCTACCAATCCCTTAGTTGCAATAAAGAAATTTGGAGACTATGAATACTTAGTCTTCGCCAAGATTCAAGATAAGTACAACTCCTGGATCCACATTGATGGAATACAAATGGAAAGAATAGAATTAGAAAAGATTGGGACACAAAAGCATGATGTTTTCAATATTCTCAATATGACTGACATCTACACGAATCATTGTGAGCCGTATGCTGGGGAAATACCAGAAGACGTCTAAAAACTACTCAGACAAACGTAAGCGGATAGAAGGATTGATGTATTAATTACTCTACAGGAGGAGTAGACAACTAGTATTTTTATTATAATATCTAACCAACTTCTACTCCACCCTGCGTTTTAGATAGACTGGAAATTCCAATCGAATGAATGCAATCAGTTGGTTTCGATACCAAGAATCATGAAACCTTTGATTACTTGGTAAAACTGATACTTTTCAGACACTAATTTTGGTGACTAAATAAGTCCATATTAAGGGTTCCGGACAGCCACATGGATTATAGTCATTGGTAATTTCAATTAATTCAATTTATATCCTTCAGCTAACCAAGGGTACAATCTCATCAAATCATCTGCAGCTCTATCACGTAGAATATCTAAAGCTTTCTCATTCTTTGAAATGCGTTTATATCCATTATAAAAATTTGACATTTCACTCAAAATAAATTTGCGAACGATATTTACTATTGAATCAGAATCATTCTGAATTTTGTTGAATTCTATTTCACCATAAACTCTTTTATATTTAGAAACCGCATTGGATATAATCTCCTCTTTAGGTAACCTATCAATCACTATTGGAAACCGTTCAGCAAATTCCCTCGGGTAAATTTCCTTATTATTAAGTTCAAGGGAAAGTTTTTCCGTTTCGATCTCCAGTAAACTTCTACGTTTATGATAGCTACTTAGCTTTCTTCTCGTTCTCATTCTAATTTTACTTTAGCAGAACTGACTAGTTCCGCCATTTCTCCTTATTGTTAGTTTCAAATTCCTTCGAAATCATTTCGAAAAAATCTTAGAAATCATTTTGATTTCATAATTATATTGTATGGGCAGGTTTCTCTTTCTCAAAATCAAAATGGGAAAAAAGTTTAACTTTTCAGATTTTTTTTTCAAAAGTCGGACTTGATTAGTAAATTATAAATGAGTGATGTGAATTATCGCATTATGCTTTTTGATTATTGGAAATTTGTAATTAGAACTTTTTTTCTGAGAATTGAAACTTTTTTCCCATTTTGATTTTGAGATATAGCCATTTTTAAAAACCGTGGTCATTTTAATCTTTGATTCACGATCAAATTAGTCGGAGAGAATGCATTCATCACACAATGTAAGCTCTCCCCGGTCGCGTTTACGGAACACTTCTGCAGCTATTCGAACAACTTAAGTTTCTTTCTTCTTCCTTACCTTCTTCTTCATTCCGCATCCTGGAACTCCGACGCAAGTCCAGAACTTACCATACTTCCCGCCCAAGGCTTCCATTCTAATCTTGCAATTGCAAAAAGGACCGAGTTTAATCTTCTTTCCTTTAGCATCTGTCTTACGAGTGCCAAAGGGAAGCTCCATTTCACTAGTTTTATCTATCAGATAGTATTTGGTGGTGGTTAGCTCATCTCTTTGATAGACTGTAGTTCCACATTTTTTACAAGGAACTTCCACTTTCTGTGGCTGACGACCTCCTTTGTTATCATGGCAGAGATCGAACTCTGCGAGACAATACGGACAAGTTAAATTAGCCATTTCTGATTTCCTCCTAATTTGTTTAATTAGTGGAAACAGTTCCGAAAAGTTTCTAACAGAGTTAGAATTAATAGGCTAATGAGTAACCTTCTTAATCCGCATTCATTTATTCTGAATTAATACAATCTCCTACTAATTCCTTAGGTAAAAAAATCTATGGAATTCAAACATATAACACATATTGAGAACCCTCCTAAAGCAACAGAAGGGAGACTCATAATTTCTAAAAAAGTTAAAGACGAGATCAAAAAAGCCAACGAGAAGAGTAGACCTCCGAAAGATCCCGAAACAATTCTTCAGGATATAATTCACGGAAGTAAGGACGGTATTATCACGACCTTAACTCCGAAGATTAAGCTCTTCTTAGTTCGGTTTTCACCGGTCCATCTCTTTCAAATACCTTTCCAAGTCTTTGTCGCTATATCTTCAACGGATGATTTCGGCCAGCCAGTTACTTACATCCGAACTCTCGACGAAGACGACTCCAAACCCGAAACCGTTTCAATCAAGTCCTAAGGAATCTATCATGTCTATTGAATCAAATGTAATCTACCTATCCTCACTTTATCCTAAGTCCGAACCAAAGGATCAAAACTTCTCACTTACCGAAAATCGACTTTCAGAAAAAACACTTACGAAACTGTATCTTGATTTCTCTGAACCTGAAACAGAAGAAGACTATCGAAATAAGGCTCTCTTCCTTGTAATGCAGGAGTTAGGACTATTGGCTATGGAAATCGTCTCCTTAAAGCTCTCAAACGTGTCTAAAGGCCTCTCTGAGCAATCTTACATCAGTTATATGGGTAAATGTGGAAAAAAGAAATCTTCAGCTATTAGCGAAGCTTCTCTAAACGCTGTAAGGGAGTATCACGAAAAGTTCAGAATCGAATCTGACTATTTCTTTGTAAGCCGTCCGAGAAAAAACCAAAAAGAAAGGAAGAACCTTACAACTAGAGGTTTGCAATTGATTGTAAACTCTTGGAACGCTCGTACTCTTTCTGGAAAACTCATTCACCCTCAAAGCCTAAGAAACACCGTCGGTCAAAGACTATTGACCGGGACCTACCCCTAAATGGTCCCGGCCAACAATCACTCTAATTCCTTATTAACAAAATTGCATTTACTTACTTTAGTTTTTTAACTCAATTTTGAACTCTGGACTAATAAGTTTTTTACCAAGCTTTTCTATTGATTTTAGAATGGAAATGGAAACTCCCTCCTGGTCCACAAGTCCTCTTGTTAAGTAGGTAACAAAACTTCTAAACTCATGTAGATTTCTAAGATTTTGAGAAAATCTATCCACAGAATTAAATGAATTTTCATCAGGCTCATCTTCCTCTAAAAATTCAGCATTGCTCATAGATACTGCACAATTCCAGAGAGAGCCAATGTCTGCTTTGATCTCATCTGTGCATTTAAGCAATCTCAATAAAGGATGAATGTAGCCAAGGCTGCTAAAGAAAGAGACTGCATTATCTCTCATAACTTTCTTTAAAGATCCTTCAGTCAGTGCTTCTAATTTATTTTCACCGACGCTTTGCTTGACACTTTGAACATTTTCTAACACAACACTGAACTCAAATTGATACTCATCAGCAGCAAGACTTTTCCAATGGGATTTGTCAGCAGGAGAAAAAATCTTCAATTTCTGAATAATTCTTCCTCCACTAATGGAGTCTACGCATGCTTCAAACTTTGGATAATCTCCATTGTATTTTCCATATATCCATTTTTGTAATTGGAAAATTTCCTGAGGTTCTCCTTCAATTTTTATAGCTTGTATTAGATGAAGCTTTTCAATTTCCATATTATCAAAGCTCTTAATCAGACATCCCTTTTTCTCACCAAGGTTATAACGCATCATCATCATGATAAATGTCTCGTCATGCTCAGTGTCTGTAGGAAGTGTGAATCCTTTATACAATTGTGCCAATGGATAAGTAACGAAAACTTTTCTGCTTTTGACTTGAACTTCAATTTCAGAATATTTAGGACTTTCCCCTTTCTCAGCAGTTAGGTTATCAGTATCAAGTTTCTCAACGTCTTCTATAGGGAAAGAAAAAGTAATCTTCTCTATCCCAATGTTTACACCATCAGGGCGACAAATCAAGTAGCCATCTACCATCATCCCCTGATCCATTTCTTCAACAAGTTCCATTATAGGAACCTCCTAATAATAATTTTCAAAACGGATCGAAGGAATATTCGAAATTAGGTTTTCCCTTTTTCGTACTTCGAAGTTCCGATTTATTAGTTAGTGGAAAGTTTTCCAAAAACTGTTCTGGGATCATTAGCGAAATGAAAGGTTCAGCTTTCAGATTGGGAGTTGTTTCCAAAGTCCTGCTTAAAACCTTCTTAAAACGATTTTAAAGGCCCTTAGAGATGCTAAAATCTCTCACCGCTCCTTTTTCCCTTTCGAATTCAAAAACCGTTAGGAGATCTTTAATAAGCTTAAGTAAAGCCCTAATTACAGACTGGCAAATCCGGTTGATGAAACCTTAAAGACTAAAAATACTATTCAAAAAGTGATGAAGGGGGAACTGTCATCCCCCTCTACAAGTGTTTTAACTTTGATTAAGAAATAGATCTATTAGTTTTCCCTAATTTTCATAAAACCAACTTTGATTTAATTCAGCAGGCCTATCTCCTCTGCAGGATTAATCAGCTTGTTTTTCAACTCTTTAAGTTTTTCAAGCCTGTCATCTAACATCCAGTCTCCGAGCTTCTGCTTGTTTTGGTAATCTTCCAAGCCATAAGACTTAGGAATCCTTATTACCTCTTGGAAACCTTCAATCATTTCAATAAAAGCTGAGATAACACTACCTTCATACTTCCCTTCCATTGCATAAGGAGTCACATCATCTACAATATTGACCAGCTTCTTAGCTCTTTCAAGATGTTCATTGAAAGCCGGGTAATAGTATGTTTTTATCAAGTTTAAGTTTGCTTCTAAGAAAACACTGACGGAGTAGTCTACGTCATATTCTTCAATAGAAGGGAGGAACTCTTCAAGGAAATACTCAAATATTGCATTTATTGAACTTTCATCAAATTCGAAAAATCCTACAGAAATATCTCCAAACAAATTATTTAGAATTTCCCGATCCTTTATCTCTATCCAAATCAGTAGAGCATCTTCTTCATAGCCAGTTTCAATATCATGGTTAATAGGAGAATTATTCTCAGGACCCAACTCACGCTCAAGATTACTACTGGAAAATTCAATGCGACATTCATCATTCTCAAATCTAATAGTGTTATTTTCTTCTAAATAACTCTTCAAAAACCCAGGAGCATTCAAGACATTAAGTAAATGACGATAGTCTTGATAATTATATTTCAAATAGGTTTTTTTAACCAATGTAACATTCATAACATCTAAGGAATAGATACCTTCAAGCAAATATACGCCTAGGTCTCCCAATGCATCCGTCATCATTTCATCGAAGTAATCTTCTCCATCAAATTCAACACCTGGTAACACATACGGAATACTAATGGCATTCATATTGAATCTAATATGAAGATACTCTTCATCTTTACGAAGATAGATTTTAACAGGATCTATTTCCAACTGATCCTTATACTTTTCAGAAAAATCTACTTCATCAATGTATGCTCTAAGAGTAATCCACTCTATTCCAATAAAATCTCTTTTCTCATTCATTTCATTATGAATATCTGTCATTAAATTCTCCTTATTCAATAAACAGTTTTGAAGAATCATTCATTCGAATCTCCAATAAGTTAAGTATTTACTAATACTGTAACTACTAGTAGGTAAAAGTAATTAGAGTAGTAGTTAGGTAGATAAAAACGTTCCAAGTTTTGTATAATAATAGAAAGTTATACAAAACCTATCAGCAATCCCCAAAGTCCTGGGAAATCGCTTGACGAAGTCACCAAACTCGGAAATCATTAAATCTACCAACCAAGTGCTGAAAAAAGGGCCAGCCAGCCTTAAACCCCTACCTGGCCGACCCTAAGTGTTAAGCTTGTTTTTCTCTTTTTTAGTAACCCCTAATTGATCTGAACTCGGGTCGGCGAATTTGCAAAATTCGGAAACCCTACATATATATTATAACGGGAAGTTTCACCGAAATTTGGGAAATCGGAACTTTTTTCAAAAAAAGTTATCACTTTAAAATAACATTTGTTATATAAGTAATTTATAATTCACTTTTTCTTAATACTCTTCCTGAGAATTCGGAAATTGTTGAGTTACGAGTTAAAAAGTATAAATTCTAGGCGTTTTTGCCTCGAACTCGATTTTACGGAGAAACTGACTTTATAAAAAAATTTGAAAGGAATCCACTAACTCAGAAATGACGAACTACAACTTACAATACATTGAAGACTTCTTGGGGATTGATCGGGTCTGCTTTTTCACTCCTTACGGTAATATTAAACATGGGTCGGGAGCTTGGGGACTAAATACTCCACCAGATCAGAAAGTCGAGACCCCAATAGCCAGATTAGGTAATAGCGGGATAGCCTACCGCCGAATGCAGCATACTGTTAAGCAGGATTTAGTATATTTCTGGTTTTCGTACTCGCGCTTATTCAATGGAATCAATCTTTCCTCTTATACTCCGGTAGGACGACTCTTACCTTTGAACGATTTTATAAGTATCGCTGAGGAAAATGGAATTTCCTTTAAAAGCAGCGATGAAATTCACCTAGCTACAATTGAAATTTTCTCCAATATTCAATTAGAGCATCCATATCCCAAATACTACGGACTCTTTAGAACAATGATTTTGCCTCGGATGAAGCTCTTTAGTTATGCGGATACTGTGTATTTAGGAAACAGGCAGTCGAAGATTAAAACCTACGACAAGACGAACGAAGTATTCAATCGGCATGGTATCGGATTGAATAAGAATTTTGCCCGTATCGAACTAACTATAAAGAGGAAGGCGAAAGTTTCAAAATTAATTTCGAAAGCCATACCTCAAGTAAGCTCTGAAGATGATATGGCAGAGTATTTTGGTTACCCCTACAATTTAATTTTTCAGAAGGTCTACTACGATAACATTGAGAAAGCTTTTAAAAAACTACTTAAATTCGACTTCAAACCAAACTCTGGAAATTTGCGGGACGAATTAGTATCTTACTACAAAAATAAAAAGTCCCCCTCTAAATGGGCGGACAAAGCTCTAAATACTCTCTCTGAGATAAGATCTATTGGATTAGGAAACGTTTTCGCTAAACGATTGGAAGAGATCGAAGCGCAAGCGACAAAGCCTTTTGAAGTTAAAGGAAAGATGCAAAGAGTAAGAAAGGAAATCTTAGACTTATATTCCGATGCTCTTCTCATTGAGCATCAAATTAAATTCGGACCTTCACTTCTCGAAGAACTAAGGCGAAAAATGATTCTTCAGCGGAAGAAAATGCTCATATTCGGCGAAAATATCGAATTAGCATCATAATTTGAAAAAGCTCCAGTCCTTTTAACTGAATCTGGAGCTTTCTTGAACTCTTAGAGTAGCATTAACTTCTTATTGAAAAAATCGGGAAGCTTACCCTTCCAACGGATAAAACATCTTTCAAGAAAAGCTAAGTCTTTTCGCTTAAATTTATAGTGCTCTACACCTTCTATTTTCTTAACCAATAGGGAAGTTCCAAATTTTTTCAAAATACTATTCAGCGTATTTACAAATAATTGGCGATTAGAATGCGTAATTTCAATTCCGAAATATTCTCTTACTTGATCTTTATTGCTGTATAGGATGAATCCAAACTTTGCAATTTCAAGGGCAGTGAAATATTTAAACTTATTTAGCTCCTTAAGAGGCGAATAGATTAAATCATAAAACTGGCTCCTTCCGGGTATGCCTTCTTCTATGAAATTCGCGATCTTTACTGTACTTTTAATATAACCTAGAGCCTCACTTGTATTCATACGGAATATGAAGTATTCTTTAAGGCATTCGTAAAGTTTCTTAGTAGACGAAAACGAGACGCATGCATAGTCAAAGTTTCTTTTGCTATCCCAGCTTCCATCAAACCCAATAATACTTTTGATCTGATAGCTTTTTAAACCTAATGCTTCATTGACCGAAATATTACCTTTAGATTTTAAAGCAAGAGCCTCCTTAAATTGAATCTCTGGTGCTACTATTAGCCCAAAAGATTCCTCTGTTTGTCTTTCTTTTACAAATGTTTGGTCCAACGTAGCTATATGAGAACCATCTATCCGGTTGTCTATTTCCGTAATTATAAAATTACGCTCATAGCAGTACAATTTGAAGAAGTATCCAAGATACTTTCTTGAAATTTCACTCTCCGAAACGACCATCTCCCGAGCAATATCCCATGCTGTAATATCGAAATCCGAAGTTATATCCCCACCAGCTTCCATAAATTGAGTCATTTCAATTTGAACTTTAGCTTTTTCGTTATATGATCTTTTCAAGTCCTCTTTGGTTCTAAACTGTTTTATACCAGGTGGGGCATCATAGTTTTTCGTAAACACATGTAAATTTTCGTATTTCCTAAATCGATTGCATAGTTGAAAGGTCTCCCATACATCGAGAGTTTTGTCTGTATTCGCAATTAGGTACATGTTGTTTGCGAACCAGAACTGAAAATCTACTCCGGAGCCAATTACAGATGTATATAATACCACATCAAAATTACTGATGTCTCGGGCATATAATAACACTTCTTGTTGGAGCTTTCCCTCTTTCGTTTCTTCGTTAATTGTTAATATTTTCTTATCAGGATATTTCTCTCTAATTTTAAATTCAAGGTCCTGCAGAAAGGTCTTTGAATGCCCACATACTGATACTCGGAATCCGTTCTGAATATCTCTTTCTATTTGCGACAAGATCGACTTTAAACTTTTATGGCAAACCAATTGTCGCTTTGAATACTTTGTCTTCCGGTTGAAAAAGTACCTAATATCTTCCTTAGAAGCAATCGACTGAATAAAATGTACAGTGCTCGGTAAAATGTCAGCGGATGAAAAAACTGCATATTTGCAATTCTCGATTAAATTCGAAATTGTATATATTACGTCCCTCCATTGTTTTCGCATTGTTTCCTTAAATATTTGAGCAACAACCTGGTCAACCTCATCAATTATCACGACCGCGTCTCGGAAATATCCCGGATCAATCTTGTGAATCGAATTCACACAAATCGCAATACTATCCCTTACGTTATTTAATCTTTCATCTCCTAATTTGTTGTAATTGCGAATTGGGATACCCCCGTTATTAAACCTGAAACATATTTGATCAATGAGACCTACTCTATGGGCAATATATATGACTTTCTCGCCTTTAAACAAATGACAGAATGCCTCAGTCTTACCAGTCCCATGAGCTGATTGCAGAATATTGACTTTGCTAAGATATCTTGAATCTGACAAATATTCGGATACGTAATTTTTTTCAAAAATGGAAGGCTCATATAATTTGCTTAAGTATACTGGAATTTCTAAACGACCATTAAACTTTTGAAAATTTGGATCTACCCAACCGTATTCTTTTGCTATCTTGAAGAATGTTTTAATTTCCCCGAACTTTCTTGTTCTCAAAATTTCACCTAAATTGAAACTATTGGAACCGGATATCTTCTCTTTCATTAATTTAGCGATATCTTCTGCGCTTAACTTATCCGCCAGGGTGCTTGCTATCGTTCGATATTTTGACCAAAGCCCTTTTTCGTCCGACAAGAGATTCGGAATTTGTTTTAAGGCTGACTGAACTACTCCTATTAATATTTCCTTTTCTCCAATACCATCTGACTGGTTATTCATCTTTACAGATTTCTCCAAATATATTTCTATACATTAACTAAAGTAAAAAACAAGAAACCAGCACACGATTTTCTTATTATATAATCATTAATTAACTTATTTAGATATATCAATGGTTGCACCTTGTTTATAAAATAGTCAAACCAACCTCGAAAAAAAATTAAAATCGGATTAAACTTTTTTTCACAATTTTAGATTTTTTTTATAAATATTCAGGATTTTTCAAAACTTTCAATTATAATAGAGTTTTATAGAAAGAATGAAATTTTGATAAATTTTTTGCATTTTTAAGATTTTTTTTCAAAAACATTGATCCGACTTATATTTTTTTTGCCAACTGCCAGAGATCATTATTGAAAGAGACTAACCTATCAATGCTCGTGAGACTCTTTATTTTTCTTTGACCGACGGAAGGAACTATATATCGACCAAGACCTTTGACAAAAGTTTCCTGGACTCGATTTAGGACCTTCCAAGAATCAAATCCCTGGTCTTCGGTGCGGCGAACTCTTAGGACTGAGTTTTCAATACTTTCCTGGTCTCCAACAAAGTCAGATCCGAAACGAAGATCTACAGCGTTCTTTACGAATAGTTTTACCTTGTCGGGAGAAAGTTCCTTAGCTTTTAGAAATCTAATCTCTTCGACAAAACCATCAAACCCATTCAAAACTTGATTAATCTTAGTTTGAATCGGTTCTCGATTCTTCTTGTAGTGTCGAAAGATTGAATGACCGCCAGTCCCCAGGTTTCGGACCATTAACTGATTACCACAAACGACTCTCATAAAGCCGTAGAATAATTCGAGTGAGTTTGTTTGATCGTGGGAATTACGGATTACTACATTTAGGTTTCCTTCGTCCTCAATTTTGTAGTCATTGTGTTTTAAGATCACAAGGTGCTTCTGAAAACCTCTCCGATCTTCTACCCTGACATTCTTCTCTGAGGCAGTTTGAATCTCCCACCCTTTCTCTTGAAAGAGTGAGATGACATCAGAGGTTTTAATATGCAAATATCTTTCGCTTGTTTGCCCGTAATGGGAATCCGAAAAAACAGATGGAGCTCTTTCTTTCAACTCCTCGTAATTAATACTCATTTGAACTCCTAAGAACTAGGAATTTCATTTTCTTCATTTGTAATATACGAAAGCGTTTTTTCTGAGAAGCCAGTATTTTTAGATTAGTCAAATTGAATTACGAAAGTCTATTTTAAATTTTCTTTTTTGTTCTATCTCGTTGCATCGGACTAACTATTGGCAAAGAATAAAATTTCATTCGAGAACCATTATCCCACGAATAATCTATATATTCTCCTGAATAAAAGAGAAGTTTTAATATAATTCTATTTAACAAAGTTCTAAAAGCCAATGTTCGATTACTTAGTTTTGTATAGTTTTTAGGCTTTAATGATCCATGCACGACAGAATTTCTTTCTCTAATAACCTCCTTTTCGACTATATCGAATTCCAGCCCGATTTCATTTAAAAAGATTAAATTCTTTTCGTTATTAGATAAAGCATTCACTCCTTCTATTTTCGAAATCAATTTGGCTCCAGAAGGAACAGCGCTTAGTCGATCCTTAATTGCACCAAACTCTTGTCCAAGTAGTTCTAAATATTCATCAGGTTCAACATGAAAAGAAAATTTAGAATTTGCTTCATTCTTAAACCAAGCGTTCTTCAAAAGATCAAATGCTGTCGCAAGGGGTTGCATTTGTATATCGAGAGGTAAATAATGAGATTGATTAATAAGCCAAATCGCTTCATGAATCGGCAACGAATCAAATTTTAAAACAAATACCTCTAATAAAGATTCAAATAACTCTTCAATTTTTATTCCGCTCTTATCTATTCTTCTTAATTCGATTGGAATTGGATAGATGTGTATTTTTTCTATAATTTCCTTAAGATTACTTCGAATAGAATTTCTATGCAAGGTCTTCGTCGGCTCAAGATTTTTATCTAAAAAGCTATATCCGTTATTAAGTAATTCTTTCCCGCACAAAAAAGAATAAAGAGAAGCTGTTGCATCTACTACTTTTTGAGGCGGTGGGCTTTCACCATAGAATCGAATAATTGATATTGGAATGGGCGATTTATCATCGCTTATTGAATAACATAATTCAATTCTCCAAATTAAATATTTAAATTGAATATGGTTTCTAGAAAAAGAAGGACCAGAAAAATCCTTTAATCTTATGCTTTTATTTTCGCCAACGCGAATTGTAGTAATCTTTCTAGATTCGATGATCTGAAAGCGATTAAATGGAAAATGGCGATCACCATTTAAATACCAATAATTATAATGATTAGTGACCTCACTCTTGCGACGCCTAAAATTAATTGTAATAACTTCACCGGTGGCTATTACATCGTTACCTTTAAAACTTACCTCCTGAATGTAATAATCTCTAATTACTGCAATAAAGAGGTTTCCACTTGTGAGAGCAAAAATTGAGTTCTTTTTAGATTTTCGATTATCATCAAGGAGGCCGGCAGTAATTCGATTCACATCATCCCGGGATTCAGCGTTACAAGTTAATTTAAATTTTATACGATAATTTTCGTCGTATTCTATTTCAATTTCTCTTACTTCAGTAGGCAATGAACCACCAATTACATTAAGTTTAGCCCCTGGCAATAAATTCTGGTTTAGAAAGCGAGAAGTATCCATGGCCAAAAATCCGCGCAAGAGAATAATAATAAAAGAATTTTCTAAATAATTTGAACAGAAATTTGCACTATAATTTATATCCTGAAGATCCTTTGTAATTAATTAAAGAATACTCACTTCTTAATACCAAATTCATTATTTAAAGAACTGCGAATAATAGGAATACAGGAGGAGAAATTGTAAACACAAGGGGAATAAGAATCTGTTCCGTCAAACTTCTTACATGCAGAATTTACTAGACCTTGAGCAACCAATTCATTGGTATAATTACCTTCATCTGAAATATGATTTATACTCTCACGTAAAATAGAATAATCGAAAGAAGCTTTACACTCTGATTCTTTCTTCTTCATCCAAGCATTGTTGATCCTTTTATATGCACTCGCGGAATAGATCTTTTCGCCTTCAATCCAGGCTGCTGGGATCAAATTGTTATTCTGCAGGTCGGTTACAAAATAGAAATAGGAACTTTGCTCGGATTTATATACAGGACGATCATTCCAGTAATGCTGAACCTCCGCGCTCTTTGTTAGCTTGAACATATCGAGATCAGAGATTGGAACTGTGACTTTTCCATTTTTGAATATATAGCTCTTTGCGAAATTCAATCCTTTATTCACTAAGGTAACTGCGGCAGGAGTATTTTCAATTTTTACAGCACTCTTCGGAGACCTTTCTGTCTCTCTCTTTGTTTCATCATAGGTTTTAAGTCGGTAAATCGGATAAGTAGCCCAATCATAGATAAGTATAGGAAGAGTAAAAATGATTCCAATACCCATGATTGTAAACGGACCTTCAACCAAACATTTGGAATAATTCTTTCTTTCACCGCAAACATCACTATCGAAGTCAGCACCGGTCCTTTGAACATTGTAAGTTCTATCATAAGCTACTTTGTCGAAGTTAGTCTTGTTCTCAGTAAAGGAAAACTGCAGACCGCTTTCGGTTAACTTATACTCAATAGAATATTCGGACTTTGAATCAAAATCCGCATTCCTACTTACTTCTGTCTGTGAAATAAGAGTTCTCTTTTTCTGATAAGGCAAACAACCAAAGATTCCAAAAACAATTACTACTTTAATTAAACCTAATATTATCTTCTGCATTCCAATACCCTCGAAACCTGTCATTCCTCCCAGTTCTTTTTACGAAAGGATTTTTTTCTAATAAATTGGACTAGAAGGTTTTAAATGGCACTGAATCATTGCAATGAAGCCAGGAGATCTAATCAGATACCCCCAGGTCTGAATTTCACTGATACATTTATCCACATCTGATTTGTGATAGTAGTCACCGGAATTGATACCTGCAAGACTCGAAGCTTGAGCATTTAATAGAGCATTACTGGCGGTAAGGACTGAAGGATCATAAGAAGCGGCTACAGCGACGTATGTATTTACTGCATCTTGGATCCTTTGCTTTACTTCAGATCCCTTTAGTCGATCATCAGCTAACCCTGCTTCGTTGAGAAGATTGCAGTCATAAAAGGAAAAACAAAGAAAAAGAGTTAATCGAACGAGAAACCTACTCTTCTTGCAATTTAGACAGTTCGTCATTGAACGCCTCCTAGTTTAAGATCCTAAAATAGATCTGGAGCGAATATAGTTAATTTTATCGCACTTTATATAGTGTGTTTTATAAGTCAAATTGGAATTATTCTTCTATATGTGGATTTCACTACCTTTCGCCGAAAAGTCGGTCTTAGATTAAAGGAATTGCGGATTGAAAGGAACCTTTCTCAGGAAGATCTAGATTCTGGCGATGATGGAATTCCTTATCGAACGATACAGAATATTGAAGCGGGAAGATCTAGTATAAATCTCCGAACAATCTACAAGATTTGTAGAAAGCTAAAGGTCAATGCAATGGAACTGTTTGATTTAGAAAAGCTGAGTAATCATCCACCCAAAAAAAGAGCCCGCAAGAAGACACTATATAAGAAAGTGACTACAAAAAGTAATTTAAATAAGTAAAGTTATCTTACTTGAGGTCACTTAGAATCGGCACCCGATTAACTCAGGAAGATATGGATGAAGGAGATTTGGCTGTTCGTTTCAGAACGATTCAAGAAATATAGAATGGTCGAACTAATCCGAATGTAAATACTTTGTTTCGTATTTCTAAAAGATTAAAAGTTAAACCGAAGGATTTATTTGATTTTTGACTGTTTAAATGAGCAACATTTTGTCATAGTATATCTCATTATAAAGATCTTCTTTTATCTAAATTCCATCAACTCGCCTAAATCAATATAATTGAAAGGCTTATTTAATATTACATCTACGATTTTGATCATCTCAGCTCCTGTTACCATTCTTTTGAATTCATTTTTAAACGCTTCGTATTAACTATTTGCTAAGCAATCGAAATTTCGTTCATTATTAGATTATTCTGTATTTTCAATTGACATTATATTTTTTGAAAGGATTTCATACATACGACTGCCTATGGATTTTAAAAGTAAAATAAGAAAGTTAGTATGGGACTTTGAAAATGAAAATACATGGAAAAGTTCAGAAGAACATATTCAAACTTTATTCACTTCTAGACTTTTAGAGATATTAGGATACAGAGTCGGTAATATTCGAATTAACAAAGGCCAAGAAGTAAAAACTGGTAAAATACCTGATATACTATTACTAAATGATTCAGGGAATACTCTATTAGTTATCGAATCAAAAGATGCCAAAAAAAGTGAATCTTTAGACTCCCGATATAAAAGTAAAACATTCATTGAACAGCTTTTGGGCTACTGTAGAGCTGAAGGAATTCATTGGGGAATATTAACTAATTTTGTAGAATGGCGAATTTATTCAGTCTATCAAAACAGATTATATTTGAATAAGAAATTTGCATTTCATGAACTACTCTGGCCCGGAATAAATAAAGAAGACTATGTCGACCTATTATCGGATGAGGGAATACGTTTCCTCGAACTTATCTCTAAGGATAAACTTGTGCGAAGTAAAGGTCGCATTGATGATGATCCAGTTTATTATCCAAAGCAAGATGAAATTAAAGAAAAATTTTTCCAAGATTTAAAGAAATGGAGAAGTAATATTCGGAATTATATTTCAAAAAACTATTCCCACTCCTTTGAATTGAGTAAAATCGATTTAATGACACAACAAATATTGGATCGGCTTATTTTCATCGATTATTGTGCTGATAACAATATAATTACGCAAGATCGGTTACATGCAATAGTTCATAGTAAAGAAAAGTTATATCAAGAATTAAGAACCATTTTCCTTGATATGGATGAAAAGTTCAATTCTGAGTTATTTTCTCAATCAGATTGCGATCTAATAGAGATAGAAGATAGCGTTCTTAGGCCAGTAATAATTGAACTTTCTAATACAGATTTTAGCAAACTGACCGTTCATGTCTTAGGAGAGGTCTATGAAAACTACCTGGGAGAGCTTCTCCAATCAGGCCGAAAAGGAGAAATTATTGACAAAAAGAAAACACAAATTAAGGGTTCGCATGGAATTTATTACACTCCTGATTTTATTGTAAATTATATAGTTGAAAACACGGTCGGGATAGTATTAAGTAAATGTAAAACTTTGCATGAAATTAGCCAGGTAAAAGTTTTAGACCCCGCATGTGGTTCCGGTTCATTTCTTATTCGCGTATTTGATGAATTTCTAAAACACCATGAAAGGATTAGTCCTATCGGACTATATCATTTTGAAGTTAGAAAGAAAATTCTTCAAAATAATATCTACGGCATAGACCTGGACGAAAGGGCTGTCGAAATCGCAAAATTAAATTTATTAGTAAAAGCGTTAGAAGGAAGTGCAAGAACTTCATTGACCGGAAGAAAACTTTTGCCAAACCTTAAGCTAAACATTCGCTGCGGAAACAGCCTAATCTTCGGAGAAGGCAATAGCTCGCAAATGGAATTGTTTCGAAATCAACATTTTCGAGATCTTGCCGAACTAACGAAACTCACTGAGCAATACCATCATGAAAAATACGATGATAGTGAGAAGGAAAAACTGTATAGTCAGATTCAAATAATTGAAGATACAGTGAATCGTAAGTTAAACAAAAATCTATTTAACTATTTTGAAAACCCAGATAACGTTAGACCGATGAATTACTCTGTGCTATTTCCACAGGTAAAAGCTGCTGGAGGATTTGATTGCATTGTGGGAAATCCTCCATATTTAAGCTACTACGCCCGATTTAAACAAGAAATGTTAAAAAAGGAAGAAATCTATTATAAAGAACATTATGAATTCATATCAGAATCCAATCGAATTATTGATAAAAATCAAATTAAAGGAAAATTCAATACGGTAATGTTCTTCTTTGAAAGATCGATTCACCTTTTGAAAGACAGAGGATTATGCTCATTTATCGTTGATTTAAATATTATCAAAGAGCCTTACAAAGATATTCGTCAATATTTAGTGAATACAGCTTCAATTAGTGAAATAGTTACTGATATTGAAGGGTGGGGAGAAGTCGGATCTGGCCAAATAATTATCAATTATCAAAAGGGGTTAAATAGTAATAAAAAAATTAGAATTAAAAAAACTCTACTTGATAAAAGCCCAAGATATGAACAGCAATCGAGTTTTATTTCATTCTTTACCGACTTTAACAATCGAAAGAGTAAGAAAGACTCATTAGAATCAATAATTAAGAAAATTGAAAATAATTCCAAAAAGCTAAGCGAGATTTTTCCAAATAAATTAATTCGTACGTCTATAAATTTCGCGGGGAAAAAATCCACATTTCTGACCACACGAAATGCAAATGACGCAAAACCTCTTGCTGAAGGCGGCGACTCGATTACGCACAAATATTGCATACCTCAAATTAATTCGTATATAAAATATGATAAAAATATAATTCATTCCATTAATAAAAGTAATAATAAGAAGGAAATTGCGAAACAAAACAAACAGGGTAAGGTTGGCGGCCTTGGTGATATTTCAGTCTTCCTGAATCCAAAGATAATAGTTCGTCAGGCTGGAGAGTCTATAGTGGCAACTTTCTATGAAAAAGAACTTTATTTAGATTATAGTCTGTTTTCCATTTCAAAAGGAGACGGACCAAATTTTAAAAGCGTAGATTTAAAAGAAGTATTAGCTATATTAAATTCTAAATTAATATCATTCTATGCTTGGAATAAAAATATTATTGAACACGGTAAAGGAGGGACTCCACAGATTCGAATAAAGGGCCTAAGGAATATTCCGTATCCAAATTTAACGAAAGAGGCCTCGGTAGCTCTAAGTCAATTAACAGATTCCATTTTAAAACTCAACAAAGACACAAACACATTGCAGAATAATAAAATTCGCATACAATCACTTTCTAGAGAAATAGATCAAATTGTTTATCAAATTTACGGACTGACCGAAAGCGAAATTAATATTATTGAAAATTCGAAATAAATTTTTCAAGTTTCATTTTAGTTAGCATTATGTACCTATCGTATGCGCTCTTAGCTTATTTAGCCTAAGCTTAATTACTATCATTGCCCATCATCATATTATAGTGGGCTTCGTGTCCAGACCTGTTAAAAATTTCGCGAAAAACTTGTAGATAATTCTCAATCTGGATATCGTCAATTGCTACATAAAGATCGTCCTGTGCAAAATGAGATCCATCATGAACCCAAGAAAAAAGCGACTTGCAAATCAGTTTATCCCGACCTTCAAACATATCACATATTCGATCAGGATCTATACCTCCCAATATCTTAAAATAGTTTTCTAAAATTCTTCGTAAAGTATTCTGAATTGTAAGATTCGATCTACTCGGATTTCGTATCTCAGACCATAGCAATTCATAAGATGTTTTTATCGGATTGCTTGTATGTTTTTGAAGTTTTTGAGTATTTTCTAGTTTTCTAATGATCCAAAAGGATTCATCATTTACTCCTCGAGTTCGTCTCTTAGGATTAAAAGCTACCTCCTTTTGAAAATAGACATTATGAGTAAGGACAAATATCTGCTTAATAATTCCAGCTTCCGATCTCACCTCTTCAAATAATTTCTTAATCAATGAGCTAACAATAAAAAGAACTTCACTATCTAAACTTGAAATAGGATCATCGAATACGACAATACGATCCGTTATCATGCCACTTTCCGATTCACTACCTTTTAACAAATAATAAAAGTACAAAAAGCATACAAATGTCTTCTCGCCTTCACTGAGCGTATCTTTCGCATTTGCGCCATTCGATCGGATCAATTTATAGAAATTACCGGCATCTGACTTATCGAGCTTGAAATTTTGAAAACCAAATTTCAAAAGCAAATCGTTAATTCCGTCAATAGTTGGCTGAATAGTAGTCATCCTCATTTCTAAGTCACGCAATTGCTGAGATTTAGTTCCAATCTCTCTATCATTTTCATGAATCTTATCTTGAATATTTGAAATGGCCTTTTGAAGTTCATGCTTTTTCTTTTTATAAGAATCAAGAATATCCTTTAACTCAGAAAGAACTAAACACCAAACTTCTCCGATAAGTTTATCTTTTTCTATTGAAATATTTGCAATGACTTGATTGTAATTATTAATTTCCAAATTCACTGTTGAAATTAAAGTATTGAAAACTTCCAAAATACTCTCGAGAGGCTCTAACACTACAATCTGACTAGGTTCCTTAACTTTCTCAGTGATCCTCTGATTATTTATGACTATTTTTGTATTTAATAAATCACTTTGAAATTTCAATTTCTCGAGATCCAAAAAACGAGATGGGTTAGCGATAATTTGATTGATTGACTGTTGTAAAAGGTCTGCATCAGCAGAGTAACGGAAAGCTAAATCTTGAATTCCTTTGGTATCTTTAATAAAAGTTTCGTCAAAGTATTCAGTCAAACTTTTAGTAAATGACTCTTCTGTAGTCCGTTGACAAAAGGGGCAAACACTATTATTAAGTTCGAAATAATTAAGGCCAGCTCGAACCCAATCACTATTCCCTAACTTTTTAATCATTGCTGCTATATCTACATCATCCTTACCTATGATACGTTTTGATAAGATGGCATTGCTTTCGTGCTTTACAAGAGAATTTCCGTCGATCTCAATAACCTTGTCTTCCGGTAGAGACTCTTCACTGAAAACATTTTCCGCTTTCTTTAGCAATTCACTTAGATCAAGAAGAGTTGATTTATTAGATGAATCTTCAATTAAAACTTTATCGCGAAATCTATCTGCAGAATTTCGATATCCTATAAATGCGGTACCAAACGAATCATCATACTTTTTCTTCATTTCCCAACAATCATCTTTAAATTTGGATTCAATGATCGTCATGTCTTTAATCATTCCATTGGAATCTTCATTTCCATTCAATTCTTCGGAAAGTCTTATATTCTTTCTTCTTAATGTATCAATCTCACCTTTCTTATTTTCTATCTGAGATAAAACTTCTGCCTGTTCTTCACCTAGAGTAAAAACCCCTTTCATTTCACTCAATTGAACGAAATTACGATCAACAAAATCGGAATTATAGACCATAGGCTGAAGCTTTGTTCCTGCCTTCCATAATACTGAGCAAGATCCATATTCTTCTTCATTAGCAATAATACGACTTATCGTTGTTTTTCCCGAACCATTAGAGCCAAAAATAAAATTAATTCTAGAAAGACTGCTAAGTTCCTCAGGTGTGGAACCAAAAGCCGCAACGTCGGAAATTCTAATCAACTCAATCATAGCACCCTACTGTTATTTGCACTTTATCGAAATAACTTTTTCAATATCCATTTTTTTTACTTTCTTTTTCTATGTGTCTACCGTTTTGCTTCCTTAAAAAACAAAAAAGTAATACTCATGCAAGCAGCCTTAAAATACACGGAAATCAACTCTCGCAGACAATCCTTCACTCCTACTCGACCTTGGATTGAATTCGGAATATTTAATACACGTAATCCGAACCGAGGACCACCTTTCCTCCAATCCAGAACCGCCCCTTCCATTAGAAATACCGAAAATATAAACCTCTTCCCAACACCCCTACCTAAACACTACAACCCAGCACTAAACACTGATTACTTCACGGAAATAACCAAGAAGATACTTAATGACTTCTACCCAAAACACTGTCCTACTCCTGAATGTAACAATAGAATCTTAGATAAGGAAATCTCAACAAGACCAGATCTAATTAGATGTCCTCAATGTAGATATCTAACATCAAGACTAAGTTACACTCCCCTTCATCATTTCAAACTTCCAATATGGATGTTCGGATATATCCTTTATGAATCACTAATACAATACCCAAAGGTAGTAACAGCAACAGAACTAAGTAAGAGGCTAAGAATAGGATATAATGCAGCCAGCTTACTAAAGAGAAGATTCCAACTCTTTGCATCAAACCAATTACCAAAGTATAAGAAGCTAACCTACGAGGCTCTAAATGATCAGTTCAAGGACTTCCTACTCCCTCCAAATGAGAATAGAGACATTACTAAGATCATGGCAAAGAAGCCTTATACTTGCGTAGACACTGTTGTATTATATTCAGCAGGTGAAAGAGCGAGCCAAGGTAGGAAACGTTACAGACATAGTGGACAAACCGCTTCTATATACCTTTCAGAGAAATTAGGAGGGAGACAAGTCGGAACTCTCGTCCAAACTATAGCAATAAAACAAGGACCAGTATTCTTCTCATCAGTATCTAATCAGAAAGCGGATACGCTTGGACCTCTAATCAAAGAACATCTCCCTACTTGCACTCCCCTTTTTACAGACCAAGGATACCCATGGCTTTGGGGAATATACAAGAACCACAGATCAGTAAATCACTCTGCAAGATCAAAGGACAATAGATTCAGATTCGCTCGAAATCGTTGGTCGAAGAATGGAGTCCACAATCAAGTAGCAGAAGGAAACCATAGAGTTTTAAAAACTGCTTTTGCTGCTTACGGATATATCAAGCCTAAATATTCCCAAATGTATCTGAATGAGTTTAGCTTCATTAAGAATGCTAACGTATTCGGACTGGATGTGCTGGTTGAATGTGATGGTGATGATGCCAACGAAGGAATGAGGTGTAGAGATAGGGATGCTTTTGCTGTCAATCCGAGAGCCGGGATGAAGGAGGCGGTTCGGATTGAGAGGAAAGGATGTTTATCTCAAAACATCATTCAGAAGTTTCCCTAACATCTGATCTTGAGTCTGAACAGTCTTCTGATTCGCTTCATAAGAGCGGTTTACTTCAATCATCTCTACCATTTCAGTGACAACACTAACATTAGAAGCTTCTAAATAACCTTGGAGAAGATTCGGTTCTTCTTCCAAAAGAAAAGGTCTTGGTTCGCCTGATTCAGGAGTATCATTATAGAATGAGTCCCCTTCTTTATCCAAGTGACGAGGATTTTCTACGGTGCGGATCTTGATACGATCCAAAAGAACAGGAGTTTCGAATCTATTCTTATCTGCACCGACAGAATTGCGAGGGTCATTACCGATCTCTCCGTTGATCCAAATTTCACCGTTCTCTTTGACCAAAAAATTGCCTCGAGCAACTTTAATTGGACCATTCTCACCCATTAAAGGAAAACCCTGAGGAGTCACCAAGTAACCATTCGTATCCAAAACAAATGCGCCTGAGCGAGAAAGTCTTTCTCCTCTATTAGTCAATACGCTAAAAAATGCAGGATGTTCAGTGCCAGGTCTGTCTTGCAGCATCATATCGAAAGGATTATCAGTCTTCTTCACAGCACCTTGTTCGAATCTTGTATAAATTTCATTTACCTCGGCACCTAATCCGAGTTTGCCGACCACGGGAGCAGTATCGAACGAGCCCATCGGCACTTTGCCCACACCATCCTCGCTGAATCTATGGATCAAAAGTTCAGGAAAAGTTTTGAACAACGTTGTGTCCCTTTTGAAAGCGGTTTTGTCAACGTTTGCAAGGTTGTTGGAGATCACGTCCATTCGTGTCTGCTGCACGATCATCCCATTGGATCCAGTGTACATTCCTCTTAACATTCTGCTTTCTCCTGCTCTTTTTAAGGATCGGAGTTTTTCAAAAATCCCATTACGCTTTTGAAGACATAAAAAGAAAAAATAAGAAGGAGTTCCTACCCATTTCAAAAATCGAATGAGTGATTTGGCCGCCTCCCTCCCTTACGGCCGGGACCGGGCTGCTACGGATTCGGCGAGTCCGCCTCATCCCACCTGCGGTGGGACAAGTCCTGCGCATCCCTGGCGGATCCTGATTCGGAAAATTCGAATAAAAATCAAGACGTCAACGGAATCCAGAATCTACATTCCATCCCAAACCATGGAAACCAAACTTGATAACTTGAAAATTTTCTGATATAGAGCAAAGGCAGAACCTCCCACGGGCCCTCCTCCACCACCCAAACCAGGGCGGGGGCCGCCCTTCAACACCATGTGGGAGTTCCTACAAAGACCTTGGATTTTGTCTCATTCCTAAAAAACCTTTGACATCCCTTGTTCTGAAGGCTATTTATCCAGAGGATGAAGAAAAAAGGGTATTTTCTCTCCTTAGGAGCTGGTAAAAACCAGGTACCCTTAATCTCTGCTGCAAGAGCCCTAGGCTTAGAAGTAGCAGCAGTAGACAAAAATGATAAGGCCCCAGGCTTCGCATTGGCAAGCATGCGGATCATAGAGTCCACCTTCGAATACAGAAGGATCTTAAGAGCAGTCGCCGAAAATCCATTGCCAACCCCAATCATCGGAGTTGGAACAAGATCCTTCGGCAAAGCAACGTATAGCACAGCCTATCTTGCAGAAAAATTAAAACTCAAGTATGCAAGCACAGAATCAGTATTAAAATTTTCTGATAAACAAATTTTAAAAGAGACTCTTGCCCCGAAAGGGATCAGGGTTCCGAGAGAAATCCCAGCTTCCGAGATCAAAGCTAAATCTAAATCTTTTTCTTATCCTTGGATCTTAAAACCAAGCCAAGGTAGCGGCAAATCTGGGATTCAGCTCGTTGAATCAGATTCAGATCTAAAGTCAGTTTCGAATATAATATCGCCTAAAAAACAATCCAAAGCAAAAGTTACAGCTAACTCTCCTCACCCGGAGACCTGGCTTTTAGAAGAGTATATTCCTGGTCCTGAATATACTGTTTTGGGATTGGTAGAAGGTTCTGAATTTCATTTAGTAAATATCTCCTTAAAGGAAACTTCTTCTTTTCCGCCCTTTTTGGAAGCAGCTCATCGTTTACCCTTTCCTAAATCGGAATTGGAAGGTGAGATCAAGATGTTATGTAGAGCAATTGTAAAAGCAACCGGCTTGAAAAATTGTCCCTTTGTGGCTGAATTCAGATCGGATGAAAATGGGGATCTTGTTTTGATCGAAGCCGCTCCCGAAGTGGGTGGTGAATACTTGGCAGACGTTCTTGTACCAGGTTATTCAGGTTATGATTATTTCACGAACCTAGTAAAACTTTTAGTAGGGGAACCGATTACCCCTCCCCCTTCTAGTTTAGAAATTCCTAAAAAACTAAAATCTCAAGTTCGTTTTGATATTCCACCCAGAGGTGTTTCTGTTCTCAAATCCTGGGAGGACTTTCCTACAAATTATGGTGAAACCATTCTTTTAAATCAGAATTTAAAAGAGCCAGGTTCTAAATTGGATACTTCTCTTGGAAATGAAACAAGAACGAGAGTTCTTTGTCTGAAATCAAAGGCGTCTTCCTCGGAAGAAGAATGGAATGGTTCCGTTAAAAATCGTTTGAAGGCGGAATATGAAGCCCGCTGATCATCCTTCCAAAGAAGCTTGGGAAACTCATTATACAAGACCTAAAGCAAAACTTTCTTATCCGGATGAGAACTTAGTTCGGATGATCTCTAAATTTCCATCTTCTTCTTCTACTTCTCCCAAAGCTTTAGATTTTGGGACCGGTTCTGGAAGACATTGTGTTCTTTTGAAAGATTTCGGTTATGAAGTATATGCAGCAGATTACAGTGAGAATTCCATTCAATCCGTTAAAGAATCTTATCCTTGGGCTAAAACTTTTCTTTTAAATTCTCCTCCTTATCCATTTTCGGATGAAGAATTTGATCTTATCGTAAGTTGGGGAGTCCTACATTACAACTCACCAGATCTCGCAAAATCAATGTTAGATGATACCTTTCGTATTTTAAAAAAAGGTGGTTATCTTGCAGCTTCCGTAAGGGCAGAAGGCGATACTCATCTTAAAGCAGAAAAAGGCAAAATAGGAACTGCAGATCTCGCTGGTGGCGCAACCTGGTTTTATTCTAAAGAAGATGTGCAAAGTCTTCTTCAAATTTTCTCTTCTTTTGAGCTTGGTTATACGGAGAGGACACCATTAGGAAAATTGGATGAGAGGATTTGTCATTGGATCTTTCTCGCCCAAAAGTAATCCAAGAAGAATGTCCCTTAAATGGGGACTGCAATTGGGAACCTTTATACAGATCTGAATTCGGCAATTTCGATCTTTCCATCCAATCTTGCAAAACTTGTGGGTTCCAGGCTCAATTTCCAAGACCAGAACCTGAGTCATTATACACAGAAGAATATTATACAGGCGATAAAGGATTTACTTATAGAGACGAAAGGCAGACTGAAAAATTCGACCGATATGTTTGGTTTGCTCGTTTAAAAAATATTTCCAAGTTCAAATCTTCAGGGAATTTCTTGGACATAGGTTGTTCCTTTGGTGGTTTTTTAGAATGTGCTAAAGAGAAAGGATTCACTCCCTTTGGTGTGGAAATTTCCCCCTTTTCCGCCAAACAAGCGGAAGCGAGAGGTTTCAAAGTTTGGCAGGGCCAATTCTTAGACGCAGATCTTCCCGAAAATTTTTTCGATGTCATAACACTCATAGAAGTGATAGAACATTTAGAAAATCCAAAAGAAGTATTTAATAAACTTGCAAAGGTCCTAAAACCTGGCGGATTACTTCTCATACAAACTGCAAATTTTGATGCCTGGCAGGCAATGGAAGCAGGCAAAAATTATCACTATTATTTACCTGGCCATGTGTATTATTATTCTGCAAAAATTCTCCGGAAAATTCTTGCCATAAGGGGATTCGAAAGACAGATTACCTACCTCGGAGTGGACTTCCCCCTTTCGGCCAAACTTTTAAAATCGAGGGGAAGTTTTTCAAGCTGGAAGGATTATTTAAAATGGTTTAGGATCACTTTTTACCATTTCAAAAGTAAACTTTCAAAAAAAGGAATACCGCTCACTTCTTCTATGGTGCATTACGCGATTAAGAAATGAATTCTCATCCGAATACAAAGTACAGTAGATTTTTCGATTATATTCCAGACGCAGGTTTAGGCAGAAAAATAAACTTCACAGTTCGAGTTTTAGCAGCCTCTGCCTACCGCTTTGCCAAAGACGAATGTCTCATCAAGGCTTCCGGTATTTCTTATACTACGATCGTTTCTTTAATTCCAATGCTTGTAGTAGCTCTTTCTCTTTTAACAATCACTTCCGGATTGGATAATCGAAAAGAAGAAATATTCGATAAAATTAATGCGTTTTTCCTCGTAAGCAATATCAACTTGGATATTAATCCTTACTTGGACACTTTAGGAGAATTGATTGATGCAGCCAGACAAATCGGCGCAATCGGCTTTATTCTTTTAGTATTCTCTGCAACCACTGTACTAAGATCTTTAGAAAACTCGTTTAACTCTATATGGAGAATCGAAGAAAAAAGATCCGTTCTACAAGAATTCGTATTTTACTTTTTTGTTCTTTCTATCGGACCTTTACTCCTAGTGATCGGGGACAATCTGGCTAAAAAGGTAACTGATGTATTTCGCCCTCCTCATTATCTAAGCATGGACAAGGATCCAGAAAATCATGTTTGGATTTCAGGTGAAAATGGCACACTATTTCGAATGGATTCCGGTCTCAAACAAGACTATTATCTGGATGAGAAGGACATCGATCTAAAGAATATCCGTTGTTTAGATTCTTTCGGAGTCAGAGTAGATTTTTGTGAAAAACCCGATATCTCTAAAGAGAATTTCGTAAGAGTTTCCATAAAAGACGGAAAAGTGTATGTACTTTCCGAAAAAGGTTTATTTCTATCTAAACCTGTCGAAGGCTCCGTATGGAATGCCATCTATTTCGATAATTCTAATTTTAAAGATTTCGAATATATAAATGAGGGAAATTTTTATCTCATCTTCTCCAATGGAGAAGTCCTACATTTTTTCACCCAAGGGAGAAGCTACAAACCAGTATTCACAAATCTATTGAAGATCCGTGCAAATCGAGTTTATTTCCCGGAACCATACCTGGGCTATATCGTAGATGAAGACGGAAATGTCTGGAAAAGCGAAGATGGTGGCTATACTTGGAACGCTACTAAGATCACCGGTCACGGCCTAAAAGATATTCATCGGATCAGGCCTGGAGAATTTTTTGTCACTGGAGAAAGAGGTTCCGTTTTCAAAACGGAAGATGGGGGTTATTCCTGGAAAAATCTCAGTCACAAAAGATATACATTTACTAAAGTTTGGTCCATCGAAAACGAAGAATCGGCTGATATCTTTCTTTTAGATGCACTCGGCAATATTTTAGTTTCTATAGACGGTGGAGAACATTGGAATACTTTTTATATTCCTGCCAAAGGAAAAGTTTTCGCTTCCGGCTTATTGGACAGAAGCGAGAATGGAAGATTCAGATTATTGAATATAGGAGAATATAAAAAGATCAGTCTCTCCGAATATAAAGACGTTAAATATGAGACAATCATCCTTCAAGGAGGAGAGTCACTATTCTCACCTTATAATATTCTAAAATTCTTCTTTCCTTTAATAGGGATCTGGCTCTTTTTCTTAGCATTATTCACTTTGATCCCAAATACAAAAGTTCCAATCAGAGCATCTGCATGGGGAGCGGGTTTTACAAGCGTGATCTTCTTGGTCTTCCTATATGGATTTCAAGTATATATCACTTCCTTTTCGGAAACCACAATGATTGTCTATAAGGCACTCGCCTCCATTCCTATCTTTTTAATTGGAGTGTATTCATTATCATTGATCGTTCTATTCGGTGCAGAAGTAACCGCATGCGTGCAATATCCGGAAAGATATTACGCACCTTTCCAATTGATAGAAGAACATCATACTGCATTTAGTTATGAATTCAGAAAATTGATCGGAGTTTTAAAAGCAGTCTACTCCGTTCAAAAAGAAAGTAAGATTGCTCCTCGAAATGCTGATCTTGCAATCAAATCAGGGCTTCATGCAGAAGAGATCCCTAGATTGACTAAAACATTATCAGAAGCAGGACTTTTAGTAGAAACAAATGAGGGTGGAGCTTGGTTGCCAGTGGTTTCCGGAGAAGATTTGACTCTGGGAGATTTTTATCGCAGGATACCGGAACCCCTTTTAAAAGAAGATCCTTCTTTTCATGTTTATCCTGATAAGGTTCGGGAAAAAATGGATAAGGCCGAAACCTCTTTGCAAAAAGATCTGGATGCAATTAGCTTTAGGGATCTAATCGATTGAAATTTCGGATTTCTTATTAGACTAATCTGTTAAATTCAATTTAGTTCTTAGTAGAACGAATTGTTGTTTCGATTTCTATTTCTAAAGCTTTAACTGAAAGTTGGATTTCAATCAACGAATACATTAAAGAGATAAGCATAGAAACCAACGAAAATCCAAAAAAATACCAAGCTCCCATATTCCATATCGCTACCAAACTTATGGAAATCGTACAAAACGTAAGACTTAGAATTCCAAAAGCCTGAGCTGATCTAATCTGAGAAATCCTAATTTTTAGATTTTGGATTTGCGCAATAAGCGCAGAGTCCTGGTGTTCTCTATATTTATCCAATAGTTGTCTAACAAGAGAAGTAAGTCCAAAAAAACGATTCGTAAATGCGAGCATTAAAAGAGAAATTGCAGGAAACAAAATTCCTGGAGTATTATAAGTCAGAACTTCCATATTCACATCGACCCTAATAAGCAATTTCACTGCAAGATAAAAAGACTCTATTATATTACTCTTGCTCTCGTTAGAAACAAACTGAAAAATTTAGGAAAGAATTTATGTAAAAAAATACCAAATCGTTCCTTTATACTGGCAATAATGATTTCTTGTTCACCTGAAACGATAGCATCTAAGATCCTCTTGGCACATTCTTCTACTTCTATACCTCGCTGGATTCCCGGGTCTAATATCCCATGTTTAGAGCCATCTCCTGAAAAAGCGTTTTCTGAAATTTTCGTTTTTATAAATCCAGGATATACCAATAGAACTTTTAAATTATCGCCCGAGTTCTCCGCCCTAAGACCTTCGTAAAAGCCGGATAACGCGAACTTAGAAGCGGAATAACCAGTTCGAAAAGGAACTCCAAATTTTCCAGCTATACTGGAAATACTAACAATATAACCCTTTTTCTCTTTTCGAAAATAAGGAAGAGTCGCTAAGGTTATGGCGATATTTCCAAAAAAGTTAATATTCATCAAAGATCGATAGGTAGAAATCAAAGTCTCATGAGCAAGGGAGCGTTGACTAATTCCACCGTTATTTATTAACACATCTATCTTTCCAAATTTTCGGATCACTTCTTCTGGAAATTGTTTTAAAGAATCATAATTTTCCAGATCAAGAGGAAGGATCATAGAATCCTCCTCTTTCCATCCCTGAGCATCTCTTACTCGTAACAATTCTTGGGTTCTCCTAGCAGAAAGTATTAATTTCGCCCCGGTTCCCTTTAATTCCGCTGCTAAAGCCTCTCCTATTCCGGAAGAAGCCCCTGTAATCCATACTACCTTATCTTTAAAGAAGGAATATGAGTTTTCATTAGAAAAACTTATCATTCTTGAACAACCTTTAAAATCTGATCACCCAAATCAATTCTACGATCTGCACTCCTGATAAAGGAATGAATCTTATCTCCTGGCTGTAAATACTCTGATCGTTTAAGTTGCCCTTTGATAAATAATTCCCATTTCTTTTTTTCAGGAAGAAGTGCCGCAATTTTCTGAAGTAATTTTCCAGGAGCGCGGAGAGCACAGCCTGACGGAGTTCCTGTAAGAAGCACATCTCCAGGAGCTATATCACAAAAACTTGATAATTCAGAAATTGTCTCAGCCGGTTTGAAAACGAGGCTGGAAACAGAATCATGTTGTCTAACTTGATCGTTTACAAGTAAGGTCAGTTCCAAACTTTCTAAAAGAGCGAAATCTCCTGGTTCTAATACTGCAAGAACAGGCCCGGCAGGAAGAAAACTGCGATAAGATTTGCCCTTATACCATTGCATTTGCGGAAGCTGAATATCTCTGGCTGAAACATCATTAGCCATAAACAAAGCGGCTACGTATTCAGAAATATTTTCGGGACCAATCTCCAAAGGCCCTGTAATCGATTTTCCGAATACAAGCCCAAGCTCTATTTCATAATCTAATAATTTTACATTACTTGGTCGGACCACTTCTCCCAAAGGAGAGGAAATAGATGCATCCGATTTAGTAAAAAATAAATTGTACGTTTTTTCGTTAGGATCTAATCCGGATTCGATCAAATGTTGCCGGTAATTCGCACCTTGGCAGATAATCTGGCAAGGTGCCGTGATCGGGGAGAGTATTTTCAAGTCCTGGTATTTATAAACTGTAGAATTCGAAGATGATCGGTTTCCTTTTAAAAACTCTAAAAAATCTCTGGTATTCAAGTCGCCTGCTTTCAATGGAATGGCAGTCCCTTGTTCCAATTTTGCCCAATCTATTTTCCGATCTTTTTCAAAACGTATATAATTCTTAGCCATAGGTATATTCCTTTTTATTAATACTTAATCCAATTTCTAGGAGATTTTGAAGCCACTTTTTTAAGCTCCAATAAAGTTCGGATCTTTATATCCTTGCCAGCGAAAATTCCCTTTAACAGTTCTTTTACTTTATGAAAAGAAAGTTTGGTGTCTAAAAAATTTTCCGGCATATCCTCTCCCCATTGATATAAACTTTTACGATTGATCCAATGAAAACCAACCGGAACTGTGTTATCGAATTTATCCCCGTCCGAGTAGTGTTCCACAAGCATACCGCTCGGATCTCTTTGATAATCGAATATCTGACTCCCTAACAGATGTCTTCCTATCCCCCATGCAGATTTCCAACCTTGTTCCAACATCCATTCCCTCCCTTTGGCGACCTCGTCCAAATCTTCCAATTCGAAAGCACAATGTTCTAATCGATCATCAACACCAGTAGCAATTACAATCGTATGATGGTCCGTAGGTGTTTCACCGTTATCACATCTTAGAAATACTATTACAGGCTCCTTGGATTCCGGTAGGATTTGAATATCAGATGGAATAAACCCGAAAGTATCACAGTACCACTGAGCATTCTTTAAGAATTCCTGTTTTAGAAAAACGGCATGTCCCAAACGGTTTACTTTTGCAGGACCGGAGTCATACGGTCGAGGCAAATTAATCCTTTTTGATTCTCTTGGAGTGTTCCATAATTTTGGAAGAGATAGATCCGAAGTCTCCCTTTTTGGAATATTCGATAATAACACATCGACTGGAAGACCGGACGGATCAATCAAAGTAACAGAAGGACAAGTCCCGAATCTTCCCATAGGCTGGAATTTTGCATTTTCTAGTTTCTTGAGTCTTTCAAATTCTTTTTCTGAAGAAATATACACGCCTAGACCCAATAAAAAGTCCCTGCTAGCTTTTTCTAAAGACCAGCAGGGCAGATCGGAGCTATTACCATGAAACAAGATCCTATTTTCTGTTTTCTCCAGGATAGAAAGCCCGAAATCAAGATAATAATTGGAGGCAGATTCCAAATGTTTTCTACCTAATCGAATGTACGCTATATCGCTTACTTTACTCAAAGGTTGATCTGCTCGAACTGGACATAGAGAAGTAGATTGAATTTGTTTCATAGCATGGATCCTTGATAGACTTTCGTAAATTTACGCACGACTTGGTCAGCGTTTTGAGCAGAAAAGACAGCAGCCACGATTTTATCTGGTCGAACAATCGCAAATCTTTCTAACCCACCGAATGCAGAGAAAAAAGAAGATGTCACATCTTCAGCCTCAGGGGCAAAGGAATCAGATTCAATAATCTTTTGTTGATTAGAAATATATAATATTTTTCCACCCATCTTATTCCATATTTCAGATGAACTCGAATCCAAAATAGAATGAGGATGTTTACCGTAGCCAACAATATACAATGCCGGTTCAAACAAGTCATCCGATAATACTAAAGAACCGTTCTTCGATCGAACTGGTGCCTGTGGAAAAAGTGAACCTGGATAAAGATTACATTTGGACAAAGTTTCTCTTTTTAAAAAAAGTCCTTTTTTAAAAGAATTTTGAGGTCGTATCCTCAAGTCGGATAAATAAGGCCTGAGAGGAGTATAATGTAAAAATTTAAATAGAAGATCCCTAAAAAAGGCTTTAATTTTGCTTCGAGTCATGATGATAGATCCTAAAAATACAGCCAAACGTATCATCTTTTTTGCATGTGGTTTTCTTTCCGTATTATAACTAAATAAAATTTTAGGAGAAGCTTTCTTCTTTAAGACGGCAGCGATTTTCCAAGAAAGATTAAAGGTATCTCTTATTCCACTTACTAAGCCTTGCCCAGCAAAGGGAGGAGTTAAATGAGCAGCATCTCCGAGAAGGAACACCCTTCCCTTTCCCATACAATCCGCTGTCTTTGCCTGAAATCTATAAACCGCGATCCTTTCCAGCTTCATGGAAGAAACGTCTCCCCAAGGTTTCATGAGTTCCGATACTTTCATAGGTGTTTCCATTTCTTCTTTTGTTTCTCCATCTCTCAGGAGGAACTCCCATCGTTGGGACCCATTTGGTCCCGGGACATGAGCGATTGGTCTTTTAGGATCGCAGATAAATTCAACTTTATCTAATGTTTCCGGTAAATTCGCGACATCTAGAATGAGCCAATCTTCCTTATATGCGGAACCTTTTAATCTCCAACCTTGCTTTTCCCTTACTTTACTATGGGCTCCATCGGAACCTAAAAGATAAGCTCCGGTAATTCTATATTCCGTTTCTTTGCATCGAACTCTTACGATAATCTCCGAATCTGTTTCCGTATGAGTAATATAAGTACATTCCGACCAAAGACGAACATTAGGAAATCTTGTAAGACCTTTTCTTAAAATTCGTTCCAGTTCAGGTTGATAGATTGAGACCAAACGAGGATGCCCATCCATGGACCCGGCTGAATTGATTTTGGCAAAGATCCCACTGAAAGGAGAAATCATCTCTATACTGGATATTGCAGGCATACTTTTTGAGATCTGCTCTCCAAAACCAGCAGCCTGTAATATCCTCAATGCATCTTGGTCCAAAGAGATAGCTCTTGGAATTTCCAATACTCCAGGATTTTGATCGATCAAAAGGACCGGAATCCCCTGCTGACCTAAAAGATTTGCTGCGAGCACTCCTACGGGACCAGCTCCAACTATGATCACATTCGGCTTTTCAGGCCATTCTTCAGTTATCGATCGCAAATTCGCTCTCTCTTCCATAAATTGAGAGATTATTCAAAATTGAAATATATGTCAAATATTTTCGATATTCCTCATTCGGTAAACTGTTAATTTTTGAGAAAACTCTCAAAAATGTAATTGTAGCGCAATTGAAGGGGATTTAACGGTATTATGATGGCCTCTACACCTAGAAAAAAATTAGCCCCTAAGCGGGAAAGAACTAAGCTCCAAATCATGAAAGCCGCCCTGAGATTGTTCGCACAAAAAGACGCGGGCGAGACTTCGATTGCGGAAGTAACGGCAGAGGCAGAAGTCGCAAATGGAACCTTCTATAATTATTTCAAAACAAAGGAAGAACTATTGGAAGCTTCCTCCTTTGCATTGATCGAATCAATTGCGTCGGAAGTAGAAACAAGTATGAATGAGTTGGAAGATTCTGCAGAGAGAATGGCTTTAGCAGGGATTTTTTTCTTTAAAAAGGCAAGAATGGATTCTGATTGGGGATGGGCCTTGATTAGAGTTGCAGCGGCTGCGCCAAGGATGAGCGATATGCTACTTAGTTACCCTCTGAAAGATCTACAAAGAGGGATAAAGTCCGGAAAATTCTCCATTGAATCGATAGAATCAGCTCTCGGACTTTTTGTAGGAGCTCTTCATTATGGAATTAGAAATATTTTGGAAGGAAGAGCCAAAGACAAATCGCATGATAAAGACATGATGATATTAGTATTAAGAAGTTTTGGAGTCCCTCTTACCTCTGCCAAAAGCCTGGCTTCTAAGGGTTTCGATAGAGCCTGGAAAAGTGAGCCGGGACTTTCTAAACTTTAGAATCTAATTTAGAGATCGGTGGAAGATTAGAAGACAAAGACTGATAGATCTGCTCTGCCAATCCCAAAGAAGAATTCGCAGATAAGTTCTTAGAATACTCATCATACAGCATATCTTCGAAAATTTCTTCTGCATATCCACCATCGATGAGGCCCGATTTATGAACTGTAGATTTCATTTCTTTCAACATCATCTTAACAAAGATGGATTCAAATTCACCGGAGGCATCGAATAACTTTTTGCGGTAAGGATCCGCAGCAATCTCTTCTTTAATATTATGAGGCATTCTTACTTCGGAGGAAGAAACCTTTCCGGATAAGGTATTATTAAACTCTTCCCTCAGTTGGTCCGGAAAACTTTGGCCCGGCTTAACATTTTTTTCTTCACGTAAAAGTCTTTGCACTTCCGGTCTTTCAGTAAGATCCAATTTAGATCGATAGTCTTGTATTTTATCTATCATTATTGTATCTCCAATTCTGCATGAAGCGCGCCTGCCGCTTTCAATGCTTCTAAAATTGCTATGATATCTTTTGTGGAAGCCCCCACCTTGTTCAATGCTTCCACTACGTCGGAGACCTGAGTGGCTTCTTCAATCACGAAAGACTCTTTAACGGGGAGTTTTTCTCCACTCAGTCTTGTAGGTCTCCTATTCTTATCTGCGACCGAAAGACTTAGGCCAGATCTTGCAACTGCTACCTCATCGATTGTGATGTTCCCTCCCATTACAATTACGCCGGATCTTTCGTTGATTACAACTTTTGCTCTAGGATTTGATTCGACAGTAATGTTTTCCAGATCAGAAAGAAGATTAAGAAGTCCAGGAGATTTAACGGAGAATCCAGCTCCTACTTCTATCACAATCTCGGAAGGAGTTAACGCCTGAATGGACTCGGCTTTCAATCCGAATTTTTCAGGAATGGTTTCCTTAATACGATTAACAACATTATTCATTAAAGAGAAATCTTGGCTATTCAAACGAATAACTACTCTTTGGTTAGAAAAGAAATCTTCTTTTAGCTCAGTTTCTACAATTGCACCTGCATGAACAATTCCTACAGTCTTTTTGGAAGCTCTTCCGAGTCCTCCCGTGCTGTTCTCTTTCCCACCGAAAGAGATAACTCCGCTTGCTACTGCATAAATTTTATCGTTAGCAGTTTTCAAAGGAGATTGAAGAAGAACTCCTCCCTCCAAAGACTTAGCGTCTCCGATAGATGAAACAGTTACATCTAGTCGATCACCTTTGCGAGCATAAGAAGGAATATTAGCGGTAATTAATACAGAAGCTATGTTCTTTGTTTGCTCCGGTTTGAGATTAGCATCCACTCCAAGATTTTTGAGATAATTTTTCATACTTTCAGTAGTCATTGGAGTTTTAGAATCTCCAGTACCCGGAAGCCCAACCACGATTCCGTAGCCAGTTATCTGATTATCTCTGATTCCTTCTATCTTAGCTAAATCCTTCAAACGAACTTCTGCTCCAGAAAGAGATAAGGAGAATATTACAAAAAGAAAAATACCTTTTTTCATTTAGATTCTCCTAATAGACGGTTCAGCTGTTCCAAAATATATCTTTGCTTTTCTTCTTCCGAAAGTTCCGCCTTAACGGTTACAGTTCCATCTGGGTTATTGATCGTTTTTAAAGTAATAGGAGGTTGTAGATTCTTAGGCTCAATTCTGCCAGTAAACTGGATTTGCAAATCAGCGATACGATCCGCATCCACAGAATTATCTTTCGCGATAAATTCAGGGGACAATCTTCCTGTTAAAAGAACTTGAGAAGGTTCTCCATTATAAGTAGAAGAACGTTGTCCCTGTAAAGTTAAAAGTCCGGTATTTGCATCTATCGCTGTTACAACAGCAGTTAGATTTCCTTTTAGTTTTCCTAAGGATTTAATCTTACCTTTATTCTTTCTAACGATAGTGCGGTCTGTATTATAAGCGGGATTATCAGGGATCACTTTTTTATCAGGCACAGCCTTGATCGTGATATTTTCATCCGCAGTGGATTCGATCTCGAACTCCGCAGTAAAACCTTCTTTCAATTTTACGAATATAGCGGTTCCCACTTTCAGATTTTGGCTTCTGGAGTAAGGATTTTTATCCTGCCATTGGGAAAGATCCTGAGCGAATAGAGCGATCATTCCGGATAAAAAGAGAAGTGGAAGTATAAATTTCAAAATACGGATCATATCAATTCTCTAAAAGGACTGTGCCCTTCTCCACTACTCTTGCAGAAATTTTCCCCTCTTTGGAATGAGAAGAAACATCCACGATCTCTCCAATATTACCGGAACTTAATGCTTTTGTCTTAGATTTTACGACCAGGTTTCCCTTGGTATAAACAAGGTTTACATCCCCGCCTCTCTGTACATCGAATAAGAACCTGAATTGTTTTTTGCGGAGAAGTTCCCCTGGTTGCAGATCTTTCAATGCAGTAGAACCAATATCCTTGCCGGAAATTCCATCTGTGAAAGATTCTTCCATATAGACAGTTCTTTCTTCCAGATCGTCTGCCTGTAGTTTTTGTCCCTTGCGGATCTCTTTTTTGGCAAAGAGAGCGTTCGTTCTTCTTTCCAATTTAAATTTGATCCTTTGAGTATGGACCTTTCTGCTCTCGAAATAGAAATCCAAAGATGCAACAATCTGCCCTGGATGAATCACTTGTGGAAGTCCTGCCCATTTCAGTTCCACACCTTGGCTTGGAACTAACCTTTCTCCGCTCAAATAGGAGATTTTGAAATCTCCTTCTTTATCTTGAGGAAGTTTAGATACTTCTTTTTTAAGACTTTCTTCCAAGTCTTCTGGATCCAATTCTGAATCCAAAGGCAAAACTAAAGTTTCCTTTCCAGAAACTGGGATTCCCGCTAAGACTTCTTTTAAATATTCAGGACGAATGACTGTTGGTGCATTTAGATTTCTTAATACAACCTTGTCTTTCATTCCGTCTGGAAGTTTTGCGATCTCGGATAATAAAACTTCTTTCTTTTGGGTTAAAAGTTTTCCGCGAAGATATACCGCTTCCATTCCTTCTATCTTTCCCACACCAGACACAAATAGACCGGTTAAGATATAGAACGAAATATAAAAGCGGAAACTCATATTAATTAACGTTTCAGTCCGATCGCAGTAGATAACATGTTATCAGAAGTTTGGATAGCTTTGGAGTTAGATTCATAAGCTCTTTGAGCCACGATCATATTCACCATCTCTTCCACGATTTTCACGTTAGACATCTCTAAGAATCCTTGCAGAACATTCCCAAATCCTTCCATACCTGGAGTTCCAGGGATTTCAGGGCCAGAAGCAACAGTCTCTTGGAATAAGTTTTTACCTATCGCTTGGAGACCAGCAGGGTTCACGAAACGATACAATTCCACCTGACCTATCACAGTAGGACGGATATCTGCTCCGATCTTTACAGTAACTTCTCCTTGTTCGGAGATCATCAAAGTGTTTAGGATCGCTCCCTCTGGAAGAATAAGAGGAGGTTCCAACAAATAACCGTTAGATGTTACTACTTGTTGGTTAGAATCAATCTTATAAGAACCGTCACGAGTGAATGCAAAACTTCCGTCAGGCATTTGGATCTTGAAAAATCCCATCTCGCTTGTGATCGCAAGGTCCAACTTATTACCGGTTGCTTGGAAAGAACCGATCTCGAATAATTTCTGAGAAGCAGCTGCCCTCACCCCGTGACCCACATTCACACCTGTAGGAATTTCGCTCACGGAGGTAGCAGGAGTTCCTGCCAAAACCATATGTTGGTAAACTAAGTCCTCAAAATCCGCGCGGTTCTTTTTAAAACCGGTGGTATTCACGTTTGCCAAGTTATTGGAAATTGTATCTATATGAAATTGCTGAGCGATCATTCCGGTCGCGGCTGTCCAAAGGGAACGCATCATTTGAGTTTATACCTCGATCCCTTAACCTATCGGCCATTCCCAAAAAATCCACAGGGTCAATTCAGGATTTTTGAGACAAAATACAGGTTTTTCGGAAGTTGGAGACGCAGAGGGATAGAGACTTTTCTCACGCAGAGGCGCTAGACGCGGAGAAAAAGGTTTCGTGTAGGAGTTCCTACATACTTTATAAGCCTCGCAATCTACTTGTTGGAATTCCAACAAAACCCCTCTGCGACTCCGTGACTCTGCGTGAGAAATAGACCTGGTTCAGAATTTCACAAGTAGCTTTGTCGCCCTCTGGCCATACCCTTCTACTGCGTCCTGCCAATTGATTGTATGAGTGGTGATCTTTTCCGGATGCAATTTCCCTTTTGAGATGAGGTCGAAAATTTCTTCGGTATAAGCCCCTACGTTTGCTCTTCCTACTTTCAAAGTAACTCCAGTATTGTACATCTTCCAGTACGGAACAGGAATATCATTTTTGAAATGAACGCTCACACAAGCGCAGGTCCCTCCAGGTTCCAGACTTTCCAATGCAGTGAATAATCCTGCTCTAGTATTTGTGCTATCAACCACCAGATCGAATTTACCTGGACTTTCGGAATGAGGGGCTTCTATCGCTTCCGCACCCAACTGTTTTGCAAGTTCTAACCTAGAAAGATCCGTGTCTGTAAAAACGGGCTTGGCACCTAACGCAATTGCAGACGCAACCGCATATAGACCGCAACTTCCTACACCACCTAAAACCAGTATAGACTGAGAAGGATTTTCTTTCAGATAAGGAGCCACACATCTGTAACCGTCCGCAAGATTGTCTGCTGCAGAAACAGCCTGTTCCGGCAAAACTCCGGTTGGAATTTTTTTCAGCATACTTTCCGCATAAGGAACTCTTACTAATTCCTGCAAGGAGCCTCCCCATTCATACCCGAATCCATATCCAGGGCTATCAATCACAGATGAACAAAATGCAAGAAGACCTTTATCACAATGAGAACAGTGACCACAATTGATATGCCAAGGGACCATGACGATTTCTCCTATTCGGAAATTTTTCACGTCCTCTCCTAATTCAGTAATCTCTCCCACCATCTCATGTCCTAAAGCGATCGGCCCAGGAAGAGGTGTAGCTCCGTAAATAATACCGAAATCAAGATCGCATCTGCTTACATAAATTGGTTTAACGATCGCTTCTATCCCACTCTTTAGCTTGGGCTCAGGCACATCCATCCAAGAGAGTTTTCCTCTTCTGATAAAATTTAATTGTTTCATTGATTATATCCCTTGATAAACCGCAGGACGTTTTTCTAAAAAGGATTGAACACCTTCTTTAGAATCTTCCGTATGAAATAATTTCAGCCCATTCTTCATAAGAGAATCGAATGCGGTTTTTTGACCTTCTTGGATAGAAAGTCTGGCAGATATTAAAGTTTCTTTTAAAGCCAAAGGAGCACATTGTTCCGCGATCAATTGAGCAATGGAATAAGCTCGATCAAACAGTTTATCTTTTTCTACTAGTTCTTGAACGAGTCCTAACTGGAGAGCTTTCTCTCCATTGAATTCTTCTCCCGTAAGAAGATAACGCATTGCATTCCCCCAGCCCGCGATCTCCACCATACGAATAGAGGCTCCTCCCAAAGGCATGATCCCCCTGCGAACTTCAAACTGAGAGAACATGGTTTTGTTGGAAGAAAGTCTTATGTCCGCTGCAAGTAATAGCTCGATCCCTAAGGTAAAACAAAAACCTTGGGCAGCAGCAACGATAGGTTTAGTTCTTGGCCTTGCTTTTAAATTAATTCCGAAAGGATCCACTCCCCCTTCTACAAGAGGCCATTCTCCTCTTTCCTTCACTTTTTCTGCGATGGTATCTAACTCCAATCCCAAGGTAAAATGTTTCCCAGAAGCCACTAAAAGACCAACCCTCGCCTCCGTTGTCTCTTCCAACTCCGTATAAGCCCTGGAAAGATCCTCCAACATTTCCCAAGTGAAAACGTTCCTCTCTTCAGGACGGTTGATCCGAATGACCAATACCTTCCCCTTTAACTCTCTTTCTATAAATCTATCCACAACATTCCCCTAAATTTAAAGTAGAACGATCATTCCACCTTATATTTTTTAAAGTAGAATGATCTGTCTACTTTATTTCCACAGGAAAGTTAATATTTTGACATTTAAACTTGTCTCTTAAATCCTTTATCTGTGAAGAAATGGACATCTCCGGAAGAAACCAAAGGACGAATCGTCCAAGAGGCATTGAATTTATTTTATACCCAGGGCTATTCGAATACAGGGATCAATCAGCTATTAGAAGAAGCAGGAGTATTTCGAAAGAGTTTTTACACTCATTTTTCTGGAAAAGAAGAACTAGGATTGGAATACTTACATGCACAGGACAGATCTTATATAGGTTATATGCGTACCATGATGGAAAAATATCCGGACGCTCAAGATTTTATCCATGCGTGGTGTGCAATGATACTGCGCAATTCCAGGACGAAAAAATTTATAGGTTGTCCTTTTTCGAATTTTGCCAGCCAAACCTTGGACCAAACTGAATATTTCGGAAAGAACTTAAATGAAATCATGAATAATTGGAAAAACGAATTGGCTAATTATTTTTCCAAAGCAAGTTTTAAAGGTAAACCTTTAAGATCTAAGGACACCCAGGATCTTGCTATCCGTTTCCTTACCTGTTACGAAGGTTTAGTGCAACTGTATATTACGATGAGAGAATCTAAGTATTTATCTCGCTTAGAAAAAGATCTAGAAAAGATATTAGAAGAATATTATTAACAAATTATCACGCAGAGACGCAAAGCCGCGGAGAAAAGACGAATTTTGGTATAGTTACTTACTTTAGCTTCCTTTGTGTGCTCCGTGAACTCCGTGCGAAATTCTTTCACATTGGGTTCGCACTGAAATCACCGAGAACAGCGCATATTGGAGTTCCTACGATCCCAACTTTTCGCCCCTCTGCGACTCCGTGACTCTGCGTGAGAATAACCTTGCGGCTCTTCTTTATCCGGGTCTCTACTTCAGATTGCGGAAGACCACGCAGCGATTTGAATTCGTGCCCTTCTCATTATTCGAAACATTCCAGCAATTGGCAAGTTTCGTGAATTTCTGGTCGTTAATGTATGTATTTTCCCAGACAAGACCGGTAGATTCTGCACATTTGATCACATACTCGTCTAGATTGAAGACTGTTTTACCTTTTCGAACTTCTCCCACTTCCATGACGACTGTTCCACCAGGTTTTACCACCCTGGATAGTTCTGCCAAGGTTCCTTGGATAAATTCACACCAACCTGCAAGAGTCGCGAATATACTTGGTTTCTGGTCCTTCTCCAATTCGATATCTAAGAACCAATATCTAAGCCAATTGTCCTCTTCGTAGTTTACCTTGTCCAAAAATGGTGGGCTGGTCACTACGAGATCTACAGAATCATCTTCTAAACCAAATAGGTCCAAAGAAGAATGATTTATGTATTCGTTTCTGGAAGAAAACTCATGATAAAAAGGTGTAAGCGACTCTTTCAGGTCCCTTCTTATCTTTTGAAGGATCCGAGGTTTGATTTCTCTATAATCAGGGACAACTCCCCTCTTTTCGTTATTTCTTTTTTGAGCCAAAGGAGGAATAGAGATCTGAGGAAAACTATAAACAGAAAAGAAACCGTTACTATGGCCATGAAGCCTAGATAATGCTGTCAGACCCAAATATCTAAGTTCAGAAGAATCTGAATCCGAAAGAATCTTTTTTAAATTTTTGATCTCTTTTAAAGTATCTTTATGATAAAAATGTAAAAGACCTTCATCTTCCTTTTCTTCTTTTACTTTTGCACTTAAATTGAGAGAATCAAGCGCTCTTTCCAGTTTTTCGATAGAAGGTACAGTCTGTCTGGATTTCGCTAAGAACAAGGACATAGGACTGATATCGTTATGGATAGCAGCATAACCTTCTAAATTTGCTTGGACTGCAGTGGTCCCTCTTCCGCCAAAAGGATCGAACACAATCCCTTTTCGATTCTCTAAATATTTTCCAATGAAGAAGGCGGGCAATTCAGGCTTGAACGAAGCTCTGTAGCTGACCACATAATGGATTGGATGAGCCTGTCTTTGTTTAGAGGTCCAAAATTCACCGGTGAGTATCTTTCTTTCTTTTTTACGAACTGCGCCGCTCATCAGCTCCGCCTTTTCTTTTTTCTTATTTTCGGAAGAAGGCGCAATTTTCAGTTTTGATTTTTAAGTTCTTGCCTGAGACATAAGAGCCTTTCGACTCTTAAAGCCCGGGACAAGACGCTTACTAGCCAACCTAAGTATAGCAAAACGGACTATAAGAGAAGAATGGCGGAAGTGAAGTCAGAAATACTTGTCTCCCTGCCGAATCCCAAAATCTTAGCATTCAGATCGGGGTTTTTTGGAAAGACTAAGCTCAAATCGCGAACAGAATGGAAACTGTATCCTCTAAACTTTACGAAGAATTTTTAAAAGAGAAAAAAACGAATCGAAGATTCGAACTCGCCGGGTTATATCTAGGATACGGAGCTTATGTAGTAAGCCTTGGGATCGTATTCTGGTTCAAGAGAGAAAATCCACTCTTCTCAGCAATGTTCTTCCTAGGACTATTTACAAGAGTCTCAAGCCTAATGATAGGAAGAGTATTCTTGGTTCCTAAAGTTTTTCTCCAACTTCTCTCTTCCGATATTTCGGAAAAGGAAGAGGCCTGGAAAATCATCCAAGCTCATAAAGATGAGATGATAGGTAGACTCGCTGGAAATATTTTGGGCTGGAATGATTCAAGCGAGTTATACTCGATGAATCAGGAGCAAATGGTCGAATTCGTAAAAAAATATACAGTCACGGATTGGAGAAAGATCGGAAAAATTTTCCTAATCTTCTACATCCCACTTTCATTATTCGTGACTTATCTTACGATTTACGCCTGGTTTTCATGAGGCTAATATTAAGTTTTTCTCTTGTCCTACTTCTGCTTTCCTGTTCCGTAAAAACAGGAACAGACTCACCGCTCATACAAAAAGAAGATCTAAGTCTCTCCGATAAAAAAGTCTGTTTATTCCTAGCCGAAATGGAAGAAGGTACACTACTAAAAGTGGGAGAAGATAACTGTAAAAAAAGCTCCCCTTCTATGTATGTATTCCAACCTGTACTCGCTCTCGCGGCATTGGAACTTGGAACATTGAAAGATCCTCATGGATACTTTCCTTGGGACAAAGCCAAATATCCATATATCAGATGGCAGAAGGAACAGAATCTAAGAACTTCTTTAGAAAGTTCCACTGTTTGGTATTTTCAAAAGATCTGGACGGATACAGGAACCACTAAACTTAGAAGCTGGCTACATTCTGTTGGACTTCCTACCTCGGTCCCATTCGAACCTTCTAAATCCTTTTGGATGGATGGAGGATATTCTTGGACAGCTGAAGAATTCTATCTATTCTTATGGAAACTATTCAATGGAGAGTTAGATGTCAGAAAGAAAAACCTAAACTCGGTTTTAGTCGGCTTGGAAAGAAATCCCGGAGAGATTAAAAATCCAACCGGCACTCACAGATTGGATGGCAACTTTGGGAACTATTCTGGTTTTTATTCTGATTCAGCAACAGGATATGCGCAAGGAAGATCGGTCTCTTGGTATTGGTTCTTCTGGAAAGGACCAAAAAGATCTTATCTATTCTTATCTAGAATAGAAAGTGAATCCGAAACCTTATCTCCATTAGAGGCTGCAAAATTCGGGATGGAATATCTAAGAGAAAAAGGCTTTTGGGAAAAATATTTCTCTCCTTCAAACTAAGTATTATCCTTTTCGCATTCTTTCCATTTTTATAGTATGGAGGAACTCCAACATTCCGAGGGTTTCTTTCTAAGGATGAAACGAAACGCGATTTTCTACATAACTCTGTTATTACTTTCTTTCGGAGCCTTTTTCTTTATAACAAAACAAGGCAAGTCATTAGAAATAGGTAAAGTTGCCGGAATTGAATCCAGCTCTTCCACCTCGGTCGAGTCCACAGAAGATCCAATAGATATTTGGAAAAAAGCTGGGTCAAAACTATGGAAAGGTTTCCATGAACCCCTTCCACTCCTATTATTACAAATCGGAGTCGTAATTGCAGCTACTCGAGTAATGGGTAAACTTGCAGTCATTGCAAGACAACCCTTCGTAGTAGGAGAAATACTTGCAGGTATATTATTAGGCCCATCTTTATTCGGGTTATTATTCCCTGAACAGTATCAATTCCTATTTCCCAAAGTCTCTTTAAGTTCCTTACAACTATTAAGCCAGATTGGTCTGGTGTTCTTCATGTTCGTTGTAGGAATGGAATTGGATATAAAGATACTTAGAAACCAAGCTGATTCTGCAATACTCATCTCACATGCAAGTATTCTTCTTCCATTTTTACTCGGAGCCATCTTAGCACTTTCCATTTACAAAACATTGGCTCCTCCTGAGGTAACATTCTTATCCTTCTCCTTATTTATGGGAATAGGAATGAGTATAACCGCCTTTCCCGTGCTCGCCCGAATTGTCCAAGAAAGAGGACTTACCAAAACAAAATTAGGAGGCCTCGCACTTACCTGTGCCGCTTCCGATGATTTAACCGCTTGGTGTTTACTTGCAATAGTGATCGCTCTTGTGCAAGCAGGAGGACTTTTAGCAGCCTTATTCACCATAATACTAGCGATCATTTATGTTATTATAATGTGGAAGATCGTACAGCCTGCGATGCATAGAGCAGGAAGAATTTTCACAAACAGAGAAGCATTCACCAAAATGGCAGTGGCATTGTTTCTTCTCTTCCCGATCGCTTCCGCTTGGATCACTGAATCCATCGGAATACATGCATTATTTGGAGCTTTCTTGGCAGGTGTTGTCATGCCAGACAAACCAAAGCTTAGGACTCTTCTCGCTGAAAAAGTAGAAGATTTAAGTACCGCAATCTTTCTTCCACTATTCTTTGCACTAACCGGAATCAGGACTCAGATTGGTCTACTGAACCAGGGAAATTTATGGTGGGATTTCCTAATGGTACTTACAGTCGCTATTGTAGGAAAATTTGCAGGAAGTACAATCGCCGCAAGAGCATCCGGAAACAACTGGAAAGATTCCCTGTCCTTGGGCGCACTCATGAATACTAGAGGGCTAATGGAATTAATTGTACTCAATATCGGTTATGATATAGGAGTATTATCCTCAGAAATCTTCTCTATGATGGTGTTAATGGCATTGGTCACAACATATATGACCGGTCCAAGTTTAAATCTAATAGAGAGAATTTTCTCAGTAGTAAAAGATAAAAGAGAAGAAGGTATACTACTCGCTTTCGCATTACATTCCAGAGGAGTAGATCTTTTAAGACTAGCTTCCGGATTATTCCAAAACGGAAACAAAACAAAAGAAGTAACTGCACTTCACCTTACTCCTGATTCTTGGATCTCAGGAAAAACCGCTCAAAAATACGAGAAAAAAAGTTTCGAACCTTTATTTAAACTTTCTAAAGAACTTGGGATCAAACTTAAGACCCTATACAAACCTTCTGATAATGTAACAAGAGACATTCTTAAAACGATCCAATCAGGAAATTATAATATATTCCTGACTGGAGGAGCAAGATCCTTATTCAGCGACGACGTACTCGGTGGAAAGATCAGGACACTTCTTTCTGAATCGGAAACAAACGCGGGAATACTGGTCGCAGAAAAATTAAAGGATCTAGATCGTTTTATCTTAGCAGTTTATTCAGACAAAGACATAAAACTATTAGGATTTGCCCTTGCAATGGCTAAAAAGATAGGAGCCAAACTTTCTATCTGGGATCCAAAAGGTAAAGTTCTGCAATTCTCCCAAAAGGAAAGAAATCTTCTTAAAAAAGAAAAAATCACAATCTTAAAAGGGGAAAATCCTCAGGTTCTTTCCGAAGCAGATTTAGTAATTTGTGATCTTGAAACTTGGGAAGAAGAAACCGAATTTAGGAATTGGGAACTTTCAGACGGTTCGGGTCTATTCTTAGTACGTTATAAAGAATAATATTATAAAGATATTAAGTATCTATTTTTAGAAAGTAACCGACCCCGGGTTCCGTGATCAGAATTTCAGGATTACTCGGGTCTTTTTCTATCTTTTTGCGGATCTGATTTACGTACACTCTCAAATAGCCGGATTCCGCCATTTGATTTGGTCCCCAGAGTTCTTTTAAGATTTGAGTCTGGGTCACTATCTTTCCCGGATAAGTGGCCAATAGTTTCAAAAAAGAATATTCAGTAGGCGTTAGTCGGACTTCCTTACCTTCTTTCAAAACCTTTCTAGTCCCAAAATCCAACTCTAAAAGGCCAATCCTGACTTTAACATCCGTTTTCTCTGGAGAAGAATGTCTTAATAATACCCTAATCCTTGCGAGTAATTCTCCAATGCCGAAAGGTTTGGTAAGATAATCATCTGCTCCATTATCCAGCAAAAGGATCTTATCTTTTTCTGAATCTCTAACACTTAAAACTAATACAGGAATTTTAGAACCGGACTCTCTTATCTTCTTTAGGAATTCATCCCCACCTTTCTCAGGTAAACCTAAATCCAAGATAATAGAATCTGGACGAACCATATAAACTTTTGATAATGCATCATCTACTGAAATTGCTTCTTCTACCTTATAACCTTCCTTTTCCAGAGCAACTCGGAGCAATCGACGGATCTGGATCTCGTCATCTATGATCATTATGATTGGACTAGACAATTGAATCCCCCAAAGGAGGAAAAGTAAGCACGGGGATCCTAATCAGGAATCTAGCTCCCCCTTCTTGTCTATTCTCCGCCCAGATCTTTCCACCTTGCGCTTCCACAAGTCCTTTGCATATAGAAAGTCCAAGACCCGTTCCTTGCATAGAACCTGAAACCTTGGTAAATTTTTCGAAAATTCTATCCTCTTGTCCAACCGGAATCCCTGGTCCATTATCCTCTACCGTTAATAGAAGATGATCCTTCGGAACACTTGCTCTTACTATAACCGTACTATTTTTTTCAGTATGTAAAAATGCATTTTGCAAAAGATGCACCAAAACTTGTATCATCAGTCTTCTATCCATTCTAACAAGAGGCATACTGTCATCTGTTTGGACTGATAATGTATGTTCTCCCTTTTCATATTCTGCAATCTGAATCGTCTCATTCACCAGATCTATAGGGTCTTCCCATTGGAGATCTAACATCAATCTTCCTGATTCCAATCTGGACATATCCAGAAGATCCACTACCAATCTATCTAATTTTTTATAAGCGATTCTTATTTCAGAAAATAGCTGAGACCTTTCTTTTTCATCCTTTTTGGCGCCAGCTTCCAAGAGATCCAATGATGCACGGATCACAGTCAAAGGGGTTCTGAAATCATGACTGACTGAATTAAATAACGCGGAATAAAATTTTTCGGATTCTTCCACTAGCTTTGCATTTGCACGAATTCCAAGTAATTGTATTCTTTCTAATGCTAAAGCAATTTGGTTTAACATAGAAAACAAAAGAGTCTCTTCTTCTAATTCCAGACTTTCCTTATTTTCTCTGTCGAGTCCCACCACTCCGAAACATCCTCCTGGAGTGAGTAAAGGAAGATACAAGCCTTTAGACATTGGAACAGTGTCAGTATCTTTTCCGGACGGTTTTCTATTTTGAAAAGTCCAAGCTGCAAGAGCTGACTCTTTCATATCGAGCTTAAAGCCACTTTTTGGATGAGGAGTGTGAGAAAGATACAAATCCTGATCCGTGAGCAAGATCAAAACCGAAGATTGGAATGTCTCCTCGATTGTCTCTATGGCAACTGATGCGATCTCATCCACGCTATGGGTTTTAGATAATGCTACTGAAAGTCGATAAAGACCGGAGAGTGCCTCTTCACCTGCTTGCAATGCTTCTTCTCTATCCCTTAACCTCGTGGTGAGGACTCCTAAGACTAAGGCTAATACGAAATAAGTTCCGAACATCATCCAATCTTCTACTTTTTCAATATAGAAGGTAAACTTAGGAGGGATGAATAAAAAGTTCCAGAAGATAGCGCTCAAAGAAGCAGTGACTAAAACAGGACCTCTTCCTGCAAATAAAGCCACAAACATTATAAAAAACAGATATACTAGTCCAATCGACCAATAACCTGCAAAAATGTTTAACAAAAGGTTAAAAGAAGTGATACCAAGTAATGCTAAAAAGGAAAGAAAATATTGGATTGGTTTAGATCTGGTCCCTTTCGTAAAAAATCCTAACCGGACTTTAGTTACCTCTTTAATAATTTCAGTAGGGGCAAGAAGTATTTGAAAATCTCCAGGTTGTTCACTCAGTTTTTCTACAAATGAACCACCTGTTAAAACTTTAGAAAGTTTAGACTTACCACTTCTTCCAATGACTACATGAGTCGCCTTAGTACGATTAATTGCTCTTACGATCCCAAGAACTGGATCTCTATCTGAAAAATTCAGGATCTCTGCACCCAACTCTCGCGCAAGAGCTAAGTTTTCCCTTATCAGATCCTTCGCTTCTCGAGCCAATACATTCCCATCGTCCACATGTACTGCAACCAAAGGACATTTTAATCCGAAGGAAATCCGTTTTGCATAACGTATCAAATTAGCTGCTTGCGGAGAAGAAGACACTGCCACTAATATTTTATCTGAAAGTTTGGAGTCTTTTGTTGGCTCTAATCTAGAAAGCTCTCGGTCCACAAGTTTAGAGGTAAAATTTAAAGAAAGTTCCCTAAGAGCGGTTAGATTTGGGACCTTAAAAAAAGAATGTAAGGCCTGGGGAACCTTGTCAGAAGGATAAACCTTACCTTCTTTCAAACGTTTGATTAGGTCATCAGGTACAAGATCGATCAATTCGACTTCATCAGCAATTTCTAAAATAGAGTCTGGAACTCTTTCCCCAACAGGAGCACCCGAAATTTCTTCTACTATGCCCGCCCTACTTTCCAAATGTTGTACATTCAAAGTAGAATAAACATTTATTCCTTGGTCTAAAATTTCCAGAACGTCTTGGTATCTTTTTGGATGTCTAGAACCAGGAACATTTGTATGAGCAAGTTCATCTATTAATATCAGATCCGGTTTTTTCTCCAGAATCGCATCCAGATCCATTTCTTCCAAATCAACCGATTTATATTTAAATCTTTTTCTCGGAATAATAGAAAGTCCCTCTGCCTGAGCTTCCGTTTCTTTTCTATTATGAGTTTCTAGATAACCGATCCAAACATCGACTCCTTCCGATTTTGCTTTTTGAGCATCTCGAAGCATTTCAAACGTTTTGCCTACACCTGCGGCCATACCGAAGAAAATTTTCAATTTTCCTCTGGTTTTAGAATTTTCTCCTCCAATCCTGGAAAGTAACTCATCCGGATCAGGTCTATTTTCTTCTGCAGGTCTCACTCTATGTACTTTAATTTTTAAGAATATTCTTCTCTAAGTAAACCGATCTCAACCTTAGATTCAATTTTAGAATATTGATCTTAGCAGAACCGAACAATCCCCATTTAGGCGATTCTATTGAGTCTTCTACCAATTGAATCAATCTACCTTCTGAAATTCCATTCGATTTCGCAACAATTGGAATTTGATATTTCACAGCTTCCGGGCTCAGATGGGGATCTAATCCACTTCCGGATGAATACAATAGTTCAAGAGGAACAGGCTCTGCTCCTCCAAGAGCGATCCAATAGTCTTTCCTCTCATCTACTTTTTTAGAAAGTTGAGAACTAGTAGGTCCAAGATTAGAAGCGCCGGAAGAAGAAGGATCATATCCTACTGCAGAAGGTCTAGAATGAAAATATTCAGGTGAATCGAAAGACTGAGCAAGTAATTCGGAACCGACTATTTTTCCATTTAACGCAATCAAAGAGCCTGAACTTTCCTTTGGAAAAGTTAATTTAGAAAATCCAAATACTAGAGCAGGATAAATAATCCCACAGACAAAAGTCCAAAGCCCTAATTGTAAGAGAGCCCTTATCATGCGAACACCCCTTTAGTAAAACTTAAAATCAGATCGATACCTTTTATCCCGAAAAAAGGAAGTATGAGTCCGCCTAAACCATAGATAAACACATTTCGGGCCAGAACTGAATCTGCACCCGCTGGCCTATAACTCACTCCCTTTAATGCGAGGGGAACCAAAAATACCAAGATAAGCGCATTAAAAATCACTGCACTTAAAACCGCAGATTCAGAACTTGCAAAACCAAGAATATTCAAAATAGATAAAGCACCTACTCCAGCGATGGGAAATAATCCAGCAAACATCGCAGGAAGGATCACAAAATATTTAGAAACATCATTTGCAATACTAAAAGTAGTCAAAGAACCTCTTGTCATAAGAAGTTGTTTTCCAATCTCTACGATTTCAATTAGTTTAGTCGGATTACTATCCAAATCGATCATATTCCCAGCTTCTCTTGCTGTTTGGGTTCCTGTATTCATCGCAACACCCACATCCGCTTGTGCTAAAGCTGGTGCGTCATTTGTTCCGTCACCTATCATTGCTACAAGTTTCCCACCGGATTGTTCTTCACGGATACGTTTTAGTTTCGTTTCTGGAGTTGCTTCTGCAATAAAATCATCCACTCCAGCTTCCGCAGCAATCGCTGCCGCAGTTAAAGGATTGTCCCCGGTGATCATCACTGTTCGAATTCCCATTTGCCTAAGCCTTGAAAATCTTTCTTTGATCCCACCTTTTACGATATCTTTCAAGTGAATGACACCTAAAATTTCTCTTCCTTCCGAGACAACCAGAGGAGTTCCTCCCTCTCTTGCAATCTCATCTACAATATCCGAAATCTCTTTTGGATATTCTCCACCTAAACCGGTAATATAATTTCGGATGGATTCAGAAGCTCCCTTTCGGATCGAAGGTCTTGTTTTTCCTTCTGCGTCGGGATCAAAGTCAACACCGCTCATTTTACTTTTAGCAGTAAAAGGAACAAATCGCCCTCCTAACTCTGATAAATTCCTTCCTCTTAGATCGAATTTTTCTTTTGCGAGTACTACAATCGATCTTCCTTCCGGTGTTTCGTCAGAAAGGGAAGCAAGTTGCGCAGCATCGGCAATATTCTTTTCTGAAATTCCTGGAGCAGGAAGGAATCTCGTTGCCATTCGGTTCCCTAAAGTGATTGTTCCTGTTTTATCTAAAAGGAGAACATCTATATCTCCGGCTGCTTCTATTGCTCTTCCCGATTTGGCAATTACGTTCCTTCTCATAAGCCTATCCATACCGCTGATCCCAATTGCGGACAATAACCCACCGATTGTAGTGGGGATTAAACAAACTAGAAGACCAACTAACGCAGGAAAAGAACCTGAAAGTCCTAAATTTCCACCTCCTTCTTTTTGGCTATAGAAGACTGCTGGCACCAGTGATGTAATCGCTACTAAAAAAACCAAAGATAATGCAGAAAGAAGGATCGAAAGCGCGATCTCATTCGGAGTCTTTTGCCTAGAAGCTCCTTCTACAAGAGAGATCATCTTATCAATGAAAGTTTTTCCGGGATCTGTTGTGATCTGAACTACGATCCTATCACTTAAAACTTTTGTGCCCCCGGTAACTGCAGATCTGTCCCCTCCTGATTCCCGAATTACTGGTGCGGACTCTCCGGTTATAGCAGACTCATCCACGGATGCGATACCTTCTACCACCTCACCATCACCCGGTATTTGGTCTCCTGCTTTACAAACTACCTTATCTCCAGTTCTTAACTCGGAAGAAGGAACTATAACTACAGAATTTCCGTTTAATTTATTCGCTTTGGATTCCTTTCTTGTTTTTTTCAGGGATTCTGCTTTTGCCTTTCCCCTACCTTCTGCTAAAGCTTCTGCAAAATTTGCGAACAAGACTGTGGCCCATAACCAAATAGAAATTTGCAGGCCAAAACTAAAATTTACAGGATGAAAGACCAAATCATAAGAACTTAATATTGCTCCTATGTATACGATAAACATCACAGGATTTTTCCATTGAATTTTCGGATCCAATTTCAGGAAAGAATCCAAAATAGCTTTTAGCAAAGACTTAGGATCCTGAAAAAAAGATGAATTTTTATTTTTCATTATATTAAACCTTAAAATTTAGAACCGGAATGAAGAAGAATATGTTCACTTCCAGGTCCTAAGACTAAAACCGGAAGAAACGTTAGAGCTCCTACCAAAAAGATTACAGAAAGAAGAAGTATTACAAACAGAGGACTTTCTGTTGAGAAAGTTCCATCTCCCTTTGGAGCAATCTTCTTACCCAATAAGGCTCCGCTTAGCCCCAGAGCTGGAATGATCACAGCAAATCTTCCTATCAACATACAAACAGAAAGAGCAAAATTATAAAATGGAGTATTCGTATTCAAACCTGCAAACGCTGATCCGTTATTTCCCGACGCGGACGCAAATGCGTATAATATTTCAGTTAGACCATGAGGTCCTAAATTCGTCCGAGAAGAAAGTGCAGATTCATGAAGAAGAGAAAATGCGGTGAATAATAGAATGCAAAGTCCAGGCACCAAAACACCTATGAGTGCAAGTTTCACTTCCTTAGCTTCTATTTTCTTTCCGAAATATTCAGGAGTTCGACCGACCATGAGTCCCGCAATAAATACTGTCAGAATCACGTAGAATAACATTCCGATTAATCCAACACCCACTCCACCGAATACAACTTCTCCTAGAAGAATATTCCAAACTGCAAGTCCCCCTGCAAGAGGAGAAAAACTATCATGCATAGCGTTCACAGAACCATTAGATGCTGCCGTGGTCGCTATTTCCCAAAGTACACTTTGGGCCACTCCGAACCTGATTTCCTTACCTTCCCAGTTTCCTATAAAATTACTTTCCGACCAAAGTGAGATGGAAAGGCTTATCACAAATAGAAATGTCATCCCCAAAAATATAGAAAGACCTGCCTTCCAAGAACCAACCCATCTTCCATAAGCAAAAGGTAATGCTCCCGGAAGAAGTAGGATCAAAATACATTGCACCCAGCTGGAAAAAACTGTAGGGTTCTCAAAAGGATGAGCTGAGTTGACTCCAAAAAATCCTCCCCCATTGGTTCCCAATTGTTTGATCGCAATTTGAGAAGCTGCAGGGCCAAGAGGGATTTTTACCGCATTGCCTTCGACCCCGATCGAATCCACATATTTGGAAAAATCCATAACTACTCCTTGGGAGACCAAGATAAACGCGACTAAGATAGAAATTGGTAAAAGAATATATAATATACTTCTGGTTAAATCTATATAGAAGTTACCTATGCCGGAATATTCACCTGGTTTAGAGATCATTCCTCTTGCCATAGCTGCAAGAGCTGCAATCCCCACGCCCGCGCTTACAAAATTCTGCACTCCCAGAAGCAACATCTGGCTTAAATAAGAAAGGGAAACTTCCCCAGAATAAGACTGCCAATTCGTGTTTGTTACAAAACTAACGGAAGTATTCCAGGCGAGATCCCAAGGAACTCCTAACTTTCCTTCCGGGTTTCCTGGAAGAAAGTTTTGGAAATGAAGCCCTAGTACTACCAAGATTAAACCAAAAAAGGTAAAAATCCCAATATCTAGTAAATAATTTTTCCAATCAGAATTTTGATCCTCTCTTATTCCAGAAATCTTATAGAGAAAAGATTCGGTTCTGGCAAAGAATCGAAAACGTTTGGAAACTTCTCCCTTAAGGAGATCTGCTATATAAATTCCTAAAAAAGGAGATAGAAGAAATAAAACTGTAAAATATAAAAAGAAGAAGATAGAGTCGTTTCCGTTCATTTATTTCTCCTAAAATTTTTCCGGTTTTAAAATGGAGAAGGAGAGATAACCGCATAATGCGATGACTAAAACGATTAGAAATGTATAAGACAAGATTCCTCCCAGGCGGAAACATTCCGTCTATTCCAAAAACCTAACCTGTTTTTTGGAATTCGTCAATGCGAACCCGCATGAGAAGAAACTATATTTGCGTTAATTTTGCGTTAAGATTACACACAGACCACAGAAGCCAAGGATCTTGAAAACTCCGAGTTCTCAGTGAGCTCTGTGTAAAATATTTTACGTGTAAAATTTCACTAAATCGGAAACTTCCTCTCTCGGTGTATGAAACTTATTTAATGTTGAGTCGGGCTTAGGATAACCCAGACTTAGGCCGCAGACAATTTTTTCTGATTCTGATAGACCTAATTCTTTTCGGACCACTTCCGGAAAGGCAGATAATGCAGCCTGGGGAACAGTTCCTAGTCCGTAACTTCTGGCAAGAAGCATAACTGTATTCAAGAAACATCCGATGTCCAATGCGATATAAAAATTAAGTTCGAATTCAGTCGTGATAAATACTGCTGTAGGAGCTCCAAAAAACTCGAAATTCCGAAGCATAAACTTATCTCTCGCTTCTTTGTCTTTTCTTTCAATACCCGCTGCACCATATATCTTCATTCCAAGATCAAACATTCTACGTTTCGCATCCGCAGGAAAACCGGTTGGCCAAATCGTATCAGGCACTGGAGTTTCGGACTGTTTTGCTCTTTCTTGTAATAGTTCCGCCATTCTATCTCGTCTAGAGCCACTCACCACATGCACCTTCCAAGGTTGGCTGTTTTTCCAACTTGGAGCACGCAGAGATTTAGAGAATAATTCCTTTAATACGGAATCTTCTACAGGTTTAGAAAGATAGTCCCGGATACTGTGGCGGGTAAAGATTGCCTCTTCCACACTGGAAGCAATTCCTGAAATATCAATGGATTCGGTTTCTGAGGATAAAGAAGACATATAGACCTCCGATTTAGACTTGCATTTTAACAAATTTCGGTCTTTCTGGAATAAGAAAGGACCGGACAGACAAGTCTGTCTGTTATTCAACCCCAGGAAGAAAAAAATGTCAACCAAAGAAAAAGGAGTAAAAGATAGGATTTTGGAAACTGCGGTTCGACTTTTCCAAACCCAAGGGTATGGGAACACAGGGATCAACCAGATCATCCAAGAATCTCAGACTGCAAAGGCAAGCTTTTACGATTACTACCCCTCTAAGGATTCTTTAGGAAAGGCATACATAGAATTTTACGGAAAGGAACAGCTCGTATTATTAGAAAAGTTACAGTCCAGATCGGAGAATGCGCGGGACTTTATCCAAGCCTGGACCCATATCCTAAGAAGACAAACCAGGAACAGTGAGTTTGCAGGTTGCCCAATGGCAAACACCGCAGCTCAAATTGCATCCACTTCTCCTTCCATCTCGGAAGAAGTTAAAAAATTGGCCCTACGGACAGTAGACTTTCTTTCTATCTATTTAAAAGAAATGCAAAAGAAGGGACAAGGACAGATACCAAAGACCGCGGACACACAAACCTTGGCTCGAAAGATATTCGCTTGTTACGAAGGTGTATTACAGATCTGGAAACTGACTGGAAAAATTTCTGCGTTAGACGATTTACCGGAGATGGTAGATGCGATCATTAAAAGTTCAGGAAAGAAGTGAATGATCCCCTCCGCTCGGAAGCGGAGGAAATCGATTTTCAAATTAATTGCGTTCGATTGTTGCAGCAGGAGCTGTAGTTCCAACAATGTATAGCAAGAAATAATAAGAACCGGGAGCATTATCATTAGTCCATACATATGGCCCAGCACCGTTTCGGTTTGTGCTATTGAAAGGAACAAATCCATCTACAATAGTAGATTCTGCTAAAGGACAGTCAGCACTTTCATAAACGACCGGCTCATCTCCTCCGGCTTCTGGATTTGCAATTACATCGACTCCAGTAAATGTTACGGTGTCACCATTCTGCATGCCTAAAGCTTCTACAATTGCAATAGGGTGATTCACGAATGGGATTCTTCCCCAGATTACACTAGTAGCACCAGCCCCTTCTATTGCACGAGTACGGTTTACGCCTACTGATGCTTTACCTGGGAAGGCTACTAAACAATCTCCCCCACCGCCAAGTGCGTTTAATAGCGCTAAGTTTGTTAGGTCGCTACCATCTTCCTTTTTACAATCCACGAAAGAAGCCGAGAGCAAAAGTACCAATAATAACCATATAGCTTTTTGTTTCATTTTAGGTTGTCTCCACAGAACAGTCGTTCCTAATACTCTTTTTCAAGAACGGGTCTGAGTTTCAATCTCAATATTTAAACAAAGAAAGAAATTGATGTTAATTACTGTCAATTTGTCTCAATATTTGGAAAAAAAGTCAGGTTTCTTTACTTTTTTGCTAAGCGATGGAACCGCCACAGGATGAACCTGCACCAGCGGTACATCCATAACAATGTTGGTGTAATAAGATCTCTCTGGAATCCAATACGGATTTGTTGAATTCTGAAATTTTGGAGATCTTCCCTTCTATCTTCATATCCAACATTTGGTTAAAATCGCAATCATATAGACTTCCTTCCCAACCTACACTTAATGTGTTACGGCACATAACGCCTGTAGCAGCTACTGGATTAAAAGCAGTTACTAATTTTTCTAAATAAGCCTCTAAGTTGCCGCTTTCGAGTAAGGATTCCAAAAATCTGCTAATTGGCATATTGGAAAGAGCAAATAAAGAATTGAATTGAACATCGTAGATCTGCTTCAATTCCTTTTTAAAATCGTTCTCTAACGTGGATTGCCCTCCTGCAAGAAAAGAGCCCACAGGATTATAAACTAAATTTAATATAAGATCGGAACCAGGAATACCGTATCCGATAGAATTCAATTTTCTTAATGCTTCAATAGAACGGTCGAATACACCTTCTCCTCTTTGAGCATCCGTTCTTCTTTTCTGGAAATAAGGGAGACTTGAAACCACTTCCACCTTATGTTTCGCGAAAAATTCAGGAAGGTCTTTGTATTTTTCTCCAGCCAGAAGAATGGTAAGATTGCAACGGATCATGATCTTCTTCCCTAATTTGGAAGCTTCTTCCACGAACCATCTAAAATTAGGATTCATCTCAGGAGCTCCTCCTGTGATATCCAAAGTATTCACACCGGGAGTTGCTAAGGCCACCAGACATTCTTCCATGGTTTCCTTGCTCATGATCTCCCTGCGATCCGGACCGGCATCCACATGACAATGTTTGCAGGTCTGGTTGCAGAGTTTCCCCACGTTCACTTGTAGTATGTCCACCCCGGTAGGGCGCAAAGGATAGAGTGCCGCTTCTTTTAATTTATCTGAAAAACTAGGCAGACCCAATTTTCCGGAAACTTCCGTAAGAATTTTCAATTGTTCTTTGGAAGAAGCGAGCTCGCTCCCTCTTGCTAATAGGGATTTCATACTTTAGAAACTCCTTATAAACCGAGTTCTTTTACTTTGTTTAATGCTTGTACGCTATGAACAAGAGTAGCTCCACCTCGGATCGCTGCTCCCACGTGGATCGCTTCCCAGATCTGTTCTTCGGTTACACCTTTTTCTACAGTATCAGTTGTGTAAGCGTCAATACAATAAGGACATTGTACAACATGGGCAACTGCAAGAGCGATTAATGATTTTTCTTTAGCAGATAAGGCTCCATCCGCAAAAACTGCTCCGTAATAATCAAAAAATTTTTTTGCTAGATCAGGCTCGAATTCTCCTATATTCCCGAATTTTTTTAGATCTTCCGGCTTGTAATAAGTTGTTTCCTGCGCCACAAAAGGCCTCCATCGTTTAATTTATTTTTTAATCGCGAATTGGATATTATTGCACTTCTCGCAGACTTCCTCAGGAATCCATCCCCATTGTATCAGAAATCCGAAAACAAAACAACCTGCACAGAATCCCAAAATAGATTCTAAACTTGCAAAAATTACAAGAACTCCAAGAACAACTTGGAATGAGAATACTTGTCCGAAGAATAATAGTATGAATGCAGTTCCGCTAAAGATAACTCCCACAAATTGAGCGAATCTTTTAGGAGGGCCTGCCACTGTTTTGGACCCAAGACCAAGTAACGGTACGATCCCATGTATAGCGAGTTTTGCAAACAGTGAGAACTTAGGCCCGTACAATACTCTAGCGGAAAATCCGTAGAACAAAGCTCCCGCTAACCAAAGCGATTGCGTAATTATCGCGGCCAAACTTAAGATGACAACAAGGCCCGCAACGGTCCTAGCCGCATATTCATTAACAGTGTCTGGGAAATTACCAATTCGAATCATTCTTTCTTGCCCAATACCTTTTCGCCTAGTTAGACCAATACATCTGAGAACTCAAGAATATTTTCGCTATATTGAACAAAATGGTTAATATAATTGTACGAGATATAAATAACTGGCGGCTAAATGTAGGCACTTCTACAATTTTACTCCTTTGGGCACTTCCACTCGCACTATTCCCATTGTTTTTCCAAAGGAGTGATATCTGGCAACTCTCTGGAGCATTCTTCCTTAGCCTGAGCTTCTACTTTGTATTCCTAAAATTCTTTTCGGACAGAAGAGAGAAAATCGGGGTCTGGGCAGGGATCTTACTGAGGGTTTGCTTCCTATTCACTCCCGTATTTTTGTCGGAAGATACATTTCGTTTTTTATGGGATGGTCTTTTAGTTTCGGAAGGTATCTCCCCTTATTCGGAACTTCCTATAAATATAAAATTGGGATTCGACCAAAACTTGGAGAAGGAACTACTCTCCAAAATGAATTCTCCCAATTATTACTCTGTTTATCCACCCGTACTGCAGTTTTTATTTTTGGTTCCGGTATTCTTCTTAAAAAGAGGACTTTCCATTTTCTGGGCGATCTCTATCTGGAAAGGTATTTTAATTTTATTTGAATTAGGAATTCTTTATATATTTTCAAAAAGAAAAAAAGAAGAAGGGTCCGGGAATTTTCTCACATACTGGCTCCATCCACTCGTGCTATGGGAAGGAATTGGAAATGGTCATCCGGAGCCTATCCTATTTTTCTTTGTATTCTTAGGAATACTCTCTTGGGAAAAGGAAAAAGTTTTGAGCGGAATTGTATTTTATATAACTTCCATCCTAACTAAAATACTTCCTCTACTCGCCCTGCCCTTTTTGTTTTTCTATTGGTGTAGAAGGTCCACTGGTCGCAAAATTCTATTGTTATTCAGTGCAAGTTTTATAATATTCGGATCTACATTTGGTTGGTTTTTATTTTCAGAAGCTGGAGAAAAAATTTTAGAAGAACATTGGAGAAAAGGAATAGGAGTCTATTTTACTTTATTCGAATTCCATGGAGGATTTTACTATCTTCTGAAAAATTTAATCAGGCACACTTGGTATCCATACTCTACAGGAATTTTATTAGGTATTTTAAGTATCTTTACAATTTCTTTTTATTCTTTCAGAACTTCTAAAATCGAAACAAAGAACAAAACAATTTTTCTCCTTACAGTCTGGATCCATTTATGTGGAATTTATTATTTGTTTTCGAGCACTGTACATCCTTGGTATTTTCTTCCAATCCTAGCAGCTTCAGTTTTTACAAAAATGATTTGGCCTTTAGTTGCTTCTTCTATTTGGATATTATCTTATTCCACTTATTCTTCTTATCCATATTACGATAGGGACTGGGTCCTGATCCTAGAACATTCTCTTGTAATTGGGACCTTCTTCTTTGAAAATTTTCTCTTGCTTAAAGAAAGGAGAAAACGAATATATTTCGAAAATTCTAGCTCTTGTTAGGAATCATCCATGCTATCCAAACATTTCGAAACCCTTTCAAACACCTTGGAAAAAGAGATCCTAGCCAGCGAACAGATCCGAAGTAAGATCCTTTTAGCGGCTTTCGCATTTGCAGCAGTTTCCTGGAGTATCCTATTCCTATTTTTAAAAGAGGAATTTAACCAGAGCACCGGGATAGATTTTCCATTTGAAGTACTGATAGGAGCATTGGCATTTGGAACAGTTTACGAATTCGGATTCTTAAAATTACTGAATTATCTAAAAGCAAACGGATTTAAACTTCCACTTCTACCCAGATTCGGGAATACGCTCATAGAAACATCCCTTCCTGGGATCATATTATTCATTCTAATCCAAAAACATTCTCACCCGGTAGTTCCTTTAAACTCCCCTATTTCAAATCTATATTTAATTTTCATAATACTTTCTGTTCTCAGAATGGAGTTTGGACTTTCGCTTTTCACAGGAGCTATTGCTGCAATCCAATACTTAGTCACTGGTTTGTTCTTCGTGCCTGAGTCCCCTCTGGACGGAGAATCTGCATATAGTTTCTTCTATTCTAAGATTCCAACTTATATGCGCTCAGGATTATTTTTAGCGTCGGGGATCGTGGCAGGACTAGTAGGCCTAAGACTCAAAAAGGTATTAAAAAACTCAGTAGAACGTTTAGAAGAAAGGAACGAAATTTTGGGAATGTTTGGACAATATGTTTCTCCATCTGTCGTGGATAAACTGATGAGCCAAAAAGCGGATACCGCATCCGAAAACAAGGATGTATGTGTAATGTTTTTGGATATTCGTAACTTCACAAAATTTTCGGAGGATAAAAGTCCTTCAGAAGTAATCTCTTACCTAAATACTCTTTTCGAAGATATGATAGAGATTGTGAACAAACATAATGGTATCATTAATAAATTTTTGGGAGATGGATTTATGGCAGTATTCGGAGCACCTCTCTCAGACAATGGAAAAGATGCAAAAAATGCAGTTTCTGCTTCGTTAGAAATTCAGAAAAAAGTAATAGAAATGAATATCTCCGGCAAAATCCCTGAAACAAAAATCGGAATAGGTTTACATTTCGGAGAAGCAATGACAGGAAGTGTAGGTTCTTCTCAAAGAAAAGAGTACACAATCATCGGAGATACTGTCAATCTAGCTTCTAGAGTGGAACAATTGAACAAAGATTTTGGAAGTGAAATTTTAGCGACAGATACAGTTTATGAACATGTAAAACATTTCTTAGAGGCAGAGTCCCTTCCCCCTGTAAAGGTAAAAGGAAGAGAAAAAGAAGTCCTAATTTACAAATTAACTTAATGCAAACTCCTAAATCACATTACGAAAACTTCTTAGCTCAAAAATATTCCTGGATGTTGGGAGATCTTTCTTCGAAAGAAAAGGAACAATTAGAATTATTCAGATCCTTCGAAATTTCTCCCCAAGGAAATGGAGTCGCTTGGGATCTAGGAGCAGGCAGCGGAATACAATCCATTCCATTGGAAGAATTAGGATTTCAGGTCTTAGCAATTGACTTCAGCGAAAAATTATTATCGGAGATCAAGGACAGAAAATCGGACACAAAGATCAGAACCAAAGTTGCAGATATTAGATCTAGAGACTTATACCAAGGAGTTTCTCCGGAAATCCTTTTATGTATGGGAGATACGATCACTCATTTAGAATCAGAAAAAGATTGGGAGACTACTATAAGTCTTTGGTCTAGTTTCCTTTCTCCAGGAAGTAAATTAATTTTAGGTTATCGAGATCTGAGCCATGGAAAGCCGGGAGAAAAAAGTATTTTTGTAGTCCGTTCAGATGAATCCCAAATTTTCTCATGCCAATTACAATTCTTTCAAGATAAAGTTGATATTACGGATATATTTCATGAAAAGACTGATAAAGGTTGGTCTGTTTCTTCCAGTTCGTATAACAAACTCATACTTCCGATAGATGATTTGATCAAAACTATATCATATAAAAATTTTGAACTGAAAAGAAAGGATGAGAAAAACGGGATGAATTTTTTACTTTTCGAAAAGCTTTAATTGGACCCTAGTTCTTAGAATCCGTTCCTTTTTAGAGTTATATTTAAGAGTTCCTTTTTCTCAAAAACCATTCGACAAGTCCGGACTGACTGGGAATTTGTTCGTATCCTTGCCCGGAACCCTTCCATGATAGATAAACTGATACGTCTCTCCATCAAGAATAGGATTTTTATCCTGATACTCACTGCAGGCATCACCATAATTGGTTTTTATAATGCATATCAACTTTCTATCGACGCAATTCCGGATATTACAAACGTTCAGGTATCCGTAGTAACTCAATCTCCCGGCCTTTCTCCTGTAGAGGTGGAACAGTTTATCACATATCCGATTGAGATGGAACTCACTGGTGTTCCTCACGTAACAGAGATCCGTTCTATTTCCAGAACTGGAGTGAGTAGTGTTACAGTTATCTTCAAGGACGGGACCGATATTTATTTTGCAAGGCAACTCATCAACGAAAGATTGAGAGCTGCAGAAGCAGTGATCCCCAAAGGTTATGGAAGTCCTGAGCTTTCTCCTATTGCTACAGGTCTTGGAGATATTTACGAATTTGTTCTAACAAGCGATCGCCATACTCCGGAAGAACTCAGAACTTATATGGAATGGGAACTTGCTCGAGAGATCAAATCAACCGAAGGTATTATCGATGTAAATATTATTGGCGGGGAAGCAAGACAATATCAAATCAAGATCGATCCCCAAAGATTAGCAGTTCATAATATTACATTATCTCAACTTTGTGATAAACTGGAAACAGCAAACCAGAATACTGGCGGCGGTTATATCTCCAAAAATGCGGAACAAATCGTGATCCGAGGAGAAAGCCAATTCAAAACTGTGGATGAGATCCGAAACGTTGCGGTCCAAACAGAAAGAGACGGAGTTCCTTTACTCTTAGGACAGATCGCTACTGTTGAGACTGGTCCTGCACTTCGTTTCGGGCTTATGACCAAAGATGCCAAGGGAGAAGTTGTTGGCGCTACTGCAATGATGCTCCTGGGCCAAAACTCCTTAGAAGTTGTAAAAAAAGTCAAAGAAAAGGTAGAGGTATTAAGAGCCAGACTTCCGGAAGGAATGAAGATCGTAACATTCTACGATCGTTCAGAATTTATCGGAAGAACGTTAGGAACCATCTTCACTAACCTGGCAGAAGCAGCGGTACTCGTAATTATCGTTTTAATTTTTGCGCTCGGAACAGTAAAAGGTGCACTCTTAGTTAGTTTATCCATTCCGATCCCAATGCTTGCCGCCACAATATTTATGAGAATGTTCGGTATTGTTGGTAACTTGATGTCACTTGGAGCCTTGGACTTCGGACTCTTGGTAGACGGAACCATCGTGATGTTGGAATCCGTTCTTCACGGTTTTATATTGAAACAGGCATTCTACGAACAACAAAACTCACAAGAAGACAGAAAACTCGCAGCAGAACAGATCATCACTGATTCATGCGTGAGAGTAGGAAGGGCTGCAGCTTTCTCTGTTGGGATTATCTTATTGGTATACCTACCTCTCATGACGTTAGAAGGTGTAGAAGGTAGAATGTTCAAACCGATGGCAATGACTGTTGTTATCTCGCTTGCTATGGCACTTCTATTCTCTTTAACTACCTTCCCTGCTGCAGCTAGTATCCTATTCCAAAAGCCGATATTCCACCATAGCAAGTTCTGGGACAGAGCAGAAGAAATTTATATGCAACTTCTCGACTTCGGAATGGCGAATAAAAAGTTATTCCTAAGAGCAGGTGTAGGAGTATTTGCAGTTTCTCTAATATTAGGATCTACTTTAGGATCAGAATTCCTTCCACGTATCGACGAAGGAGAATTTGCTATAGATATCAAAAGACTTCCATCTACTTCTATCAATTATTCCAGAGATACGAATACTGAAATGGAGAAGGTAATCGCTCAATTTCCGGAAGTAACAAGCGTCGTGAGCAAAATGGGTAGAGGCGAATCTGCGGCAGAACCTATCGGAACGGAAGAAGGTGAGTCTATGGTGAAACTCATTCCTTCTAACGAATGGACAAGCGCTTCTTCTCGAGACGAACTTATGGATAAGATGAAGGACGCGATCTTAAAATCAGTTCCTTCTAGTACGATCTCACTTTCTCAGCCGATCGAGAACAGAGTGAATGCACTTCTTTCCGGATCCAAAGCTGACGTTGTAATTAAAATTTACGGAGACGATCTCCAGACATTAAAGGATACTGCATCCAAATTTGCAGATAAGATCAAAAAAGTACCTGGCGCTGCTGACTTAAGAGTACAGAGAGTTCTTGGTCTTCCTTTAATCCAAATCAAAGCAGATCGACAAAAGATGGCACGTTACGGCGTGGCTGCAGAAGAAATACTTACCACAGTTGAATCTTTGCGGATCGGAAGAAAAGCTGGAAAAGTATTTGAAGGATTCAAACGATTCGATCTTGTAGTTCGTCTTCAGTTGGATGTTTCAGATCTGGACAAATTGGAAAATATTCCAGTCATGACTTCTACCGGAGTTACAGTTCCTCTCGGCCAGGTTGCAACAATAGAATTTGTAGAAGGACCTGCCGCAATCTATAGAGAATCCTTAAAACGTAGGATCATGGTCGAAGCAAACGTTCGAGGAAGAGACTTAGTAGGTTTCGTAAACGAAGCACAGAAAGTCACTGCGGATATAGAAAAAAATCTACCGGAAGGTTATAGAACAGATTGGGGTGGTCAGTTCGAGAACTTCCAAAGAGCGAAAAACAGATTGATGCTCGTGGTTCCAATTGCTCTCGGAATCATCTTCGTAATGTTAATTGCCGCATTCGGAAATATTTATTATGCAGCTGGAGTCTTCATTGTAGTACCTCTCGCAGTCGCAGGAGGGATTATTGGTCTTGTGCTAAGAGGACTTCCTTTCAGTATTCCTGCAGGTGTTGGATTTATCGCGGTAAGTGGTATCGCAGTTTTGAACGGGGTTGTGTACGCTTCCACTCTCAAAGAAGAATTAGAGAAAGGGATTACGATATCTAAGGCAGTCTTATCTGCAGGACTTCATTCACTTCGCCCAGTAATGACAACTGAGATTATTGCAGCGGTTGGATTTATTCCAATGGCAATCTCTACGATGGCCGGAGCAGAAGTGCAAAGACCTTTAGCAACAGTGGTGATCTTCGGAGTAATTGTTGCAACTGTTCTTTCCCGAGTACTTCTTCCTATAGTGATGGAATTCCTACTGAATATCTATCAAGACCAAGAAAGAAGAAAAGAAGCTCGAAAAAGAAAATTAGAGTCTGAATTCCAAGCTTCCAGAGCCCAAGAAAAAATTCCGCAAACTTTAGAAGAAGTTTCCTGGGATTCCGAAGAAGTTACAGAAGAGCCGGAAGAAATAATAAGTTCCAAATCAAAACGTTCTAAGAGTGGATTGAAAAAGAAAAAGTAAGGATCAGAATCCGGACTTTCGTCATTTTGATGCGCACGGAGAACACAGAGGTGCTTATATTTTTTTTAACTCAGTGTGCATAGTGATCTCTGTGTGAAAATTTCTATTTCTTACTTTTCAAACCTGATAGGATCGTATTCACAACAGATCTTAAAAACTCGACCCTATCTTCTTCTATATTATCGAATACCATACGCGGATGATGAAAAGCAGCAGTTCCTTCGAAGATAATCCTCGCTCCTTCCTTTGGAGTATTACAAAAAAATAATCCTTTTTGGATTCCTTCTTGGACCATTGCTTCCAATTGCTCATACATTGTCTGGATATGTTTTTTAACGAATGGTCTTGTTTTCTCGGCAGAATTATTGAATGCTGTATAAATTCTAGGATCTGATTGGACCTTCTCTCTTTTCATCGTATGGAGTGTCATAAGCCATTCCAAGATCCTTTCTTCCAATGGACTAGTCTTTGAGGAAACTTTCGCAAGAGCCGCATCGATACGGTCCAACCATCTTTTAGAAATGGAGTCGAGTAGAGCTTCTTTGTCTGCAAAATGTTTATATAAGGCTGCGTGGCTTAGGTTTAGGTTCCTAGCCACGTCTGTAAGTTTCAAACGCTCGACACCGTTTCTTCTGATCTCAATCTCTGCGGCATCGAGCACTTTTTCTTGTAATTCTTCTGGCTTTAAACCTGTTTTAGGCATTTCTCATTTAACGACGAGCTGCATCGAATGAGAAGGATATCTATCTCCTTGGAAAGCACCTTCCGGAAAAGTATCATCCAGGGTTTTCACTTCTTCCGGACTTAATTGGACCGAAAGAGCTTCTAAATTTTCCCTAAGACTTTCTCTTCTTGTGGAACCGATTAAAGGAAAAATATCTTCTCCTTTATGAAGCACCCAAGCGATAGCAAGTTGGGCAGTAGAACAACCCTTCTTCTTTGCAAGCTCTTGTAGCAGACTCACACGCTCCAAATTCGCTTCAAGGTTTTTTCCCTGAAAGCGAGGAGAAATAGATCTAAAATCCGCAACGCCCAAATGGTTTTCGATCTTTCCGGTCAGAAGTCCACGCCCCACAATTCCATACGGAACAATCGCGACTCCAAGTTCTCTCGCAGTATCAAGTAGTTCCTTCTCAATCACACGAGTTGCCAAAGAATATTCAATTTCCAAAGCAGTTACCGGATGAACTTTATGTGCCCTTCTCAAATTTTCAGGAGAAGCTTCCGAAAGTCCTAGATAACGCACATACCCTTCCTTGATCAGATCTGCGATTGCACCAACGGTATCTTCGATTGGAACTTCTGGATCGACTCTTGATGCCTGATAAATATCGATCACATCCACTCCAAGTCTAGTAAGGGAATGTGCCGCAAAGTTTTTCACAGAGTTCGGTCTAAAATCGTATCCGATGAATGCTCCATTCGGATTTCGAAGTCCTCCAAATTTCACACTGATCATTGGTTTGTCTTTTCTTCCTTTGAGTGCTTCAGAGATTAAAAGTTCGTTATGACCTATCCCGTAGAAATCACCCGTATTCAGAAAATTGATCCCTGAATCCAGTGCCTCGTGGATGGTCGCGATAGATTCTTGTCTGTTTCTGGTTTCTTTTGTGCCGTAAAAGTCCGACATCCCCATACAACCCAACCCGACTTGGGAAATTTCTGGGCCATTTTTACCTAATTTTCTCAGTTTCATTCGAAACCTCCATTTAGTTACAGTTTACATATTTTATAATTTGTAACTAAATGCAAGCGATTTTCTAAACGGTTTTTGTCGGAACTCCTACATTTCTTGCTTTTCGCTTACCGACATAATACCATTTTAGTTTTCCGGAGTAGCAGATCCCATGGAACACCAGAAACCAATCGTCCAACTTTTAGATGCGACCACAGAACCTTTCAACCTTGCCATAGCTTCTGCCAGAACCTGCTATTCTTCTAAAGGGATCCTTCTTCCTGAGGACATGATCCGTACTGAAAAATCTCTGGAGATCAGAGACAAGGTGGCCAAATCCACCAAGAAAGCGGGTCACCTCACCACTAGACAGCATCCTCATTTTATATTCACATTGGACAAGGTATCCCGTCAGTTCGTTTGGTCCTTTCTACATTCTCATCCTTATTATAACTCCGAGCAAGTGAGCCAAAGATATGTAGAAGTGAAAAAGGAAAACTATTATATCCCACCTACTCTATCAGGAAAGCAGAAGGAACTGTATCTGGAAGCGGTGGAATCAGCGTCTAACGCGTATTTCGAATTTGTAGAATTACTACATCCATTCATTCAGGATGAATATTTCCTAGTATACAAGGCTCGTGCAAATTATCCTGAAAAATGGCAACAGCCAATCAAGAAGAAGTGTCTAGAAGTTGCACGTTACCTTCTTCCTTTGGGAACTTATACTTATTTATATCATTCAGTAAACGGACTCACTCTTCACAGATATCATCGTTTGATGAATTCTTTTGATGTTCCTGAAGAGCAACGTTTAGTTGTTGAAGAGATGATCGAAAAAGTAAAAGAGATTGATCCACTTTATGTAGAAGAAATGGATGACCCGATCCCTTTAGAAGAAACTGCAGAATATAGATTTTTCAAAGACTTCTACCAGGATGGTTCTTTAGAATATAGGCCAGAAGCGGCTAAAAACTTCGTTAGAGAATTCGACGAAGATATGGATAATCGTTATTCAAGGCTGGTTTCCTACTCTTCTAATGGGCCAGAAGTGCTGGCTTCATCCGTCCGCGCTGTTTTAGGTTTGTCTAAAAATTCTTTAAACGATGAAGAAGCAATCCGACTTGTAATGGATCCTTCTAAAAACAAACATCTGACTTCTACTCTGAATGAAACTACGATGAGCCCTCTCTCCAGAGCGATGTTTAATGTGCATTATTCTTTCAAAAAAAGAATCTCTCATTCTGCCGACAGCCAAGACCAAAGACATAGAATGGTTCCAGGTTCTCGCCCAGTCTTAATGAGCCAATATACTGGAATGCCAGACTATATTGTTCCTAAAGTTGTATTAAAATATCCTCAATTAGAGGAAACTTATAGAAGAAGAATGGACGGCATTTTCAAGAGCCTGAACCGTTTTATTGAAGCCGGGGGATCTCCTGAACATGCTTCTTATCTTCTTCCAAACGCTTTCCCGGTCCGTTTTTATGAAAGCGGGGATCTATTGAACCTTCATCATAAGTGGAGAGCAAGAACTTGTTATAATGCTCAGGAAGAAATTTTCCAAGCTTCTATTAATGAACTTGTGGATTTGACAAAGGTTCAACCGGAAATCGCAAAATGGATCAAAGCACCTTGCTGGATCCGTCTGCAAGGCGATATCAAACCATATTGCCCGGAAGGAGATCACTATTGCGGTACACAAGTTTGGAAAAGAGAATTGGACGAGTACGATAGAACTCTATAGTTCGTCGGTCTTACCTCTACTTCTTTCCTGAAAGTATTTCTAAAAAATAAAAAAGGAGGGACTAAAAACCGATTTCGGGATAAACCATCCTAGATATAGTATGAAAACAGTCTCCCCCGCAAGGACCGAAGAACTGGTCCGATATCGTAGATTCATTCATAAACATCCCGAACTCAGATATGAAGAAGTTGGGACAGCAGATTTCGTATCTAAACATTTAGAATCCTTAGGTTATACGTTCCAATCCGGAATTGCAAAAACAGGGATCGCTTGTCTAATTGATTCAGGAAAACCAGGCAAAACTCTTTTGGTAAGAGCAGATATGGATGCTCTTCCTATCTTTGAGGAGAATAAGACAGATTACACTTCAGTTCATAATGGAGTCATGCATGCCTGCGGGCATGATGCTCATACTTCTGTCTTAATGGGGCTTGCCTCCGAACTTAAAGAAAATCCGACTGCTATCGTTCCTAAAGGAAGAGTCTTACTAGTATTCCAACCGGCGGAAGAAGGTGGACAAGGCGCTGATCGAATGATTGAGGAAGGAATATTAGAAAAATACGATGTTTCTGCAGCCTTAGCTCTCCATGTATGGAATCATATTCCTGTTGGAAAAGTGGGAGTCGTAGACGGACCGATGATGGCGGCAGTAGATGAGTTCCAGATCACTGTGCAAGGTATCAGTGGACATGGAGCCATGCCGCAACATACTGTGGACCCTATATTAGTAGGTTCTCATATAGTTACCGCTCTTCAAAGTATAGTGTCTCGCAACACCGATCCATTGGATTCTTGCGTAGTTACAGTAGGTGCTTTCCATGCAGGACATGCATTCAACGTAATTTCGGAAACTGCAGAACTAAAAGGAACTATCAGAACATTCACAAAGGAAATGTTCGATAAGGCACCCGAATTATTCAAAAGAGTGGTAGAAAATACTGCCTCCGCTTTTGGTGCCAAGGCAATCATCCATTACGAAAGAACGAATGCTCCAACCATCAATCATCCTGAAATGGCAAATATTGTCCGAAAAGCATCGGAAAATATTTTAGGTCCAAATTCAGTCACAGAAGAACATACAAAAACAATGGGTGGAGAAGACTTCTCAGCATTTCTAATGAAAGTCCCAGGATGTTATTTTTTCGTGGGTTCCATGAACGAAGAGAAGGGACTTACTCACCCGCACCACAGTTCCAAGTTTGATATAGACGAAGCTTCACTTCCTATTGGTTTATCTGTAATGAAGGAAGCAATCAGACTTTATTTAGAGACTCATTAAGTACTTATCTGAGGGATCTGCCGTTTGTCGGAGCTCCTACGTGAGTTGAAAACCAGCCCCCACCCGGTCGGGTGGAGGAGGTGGGCTTGTGGGAGAAGCCATTTCCCCTATACTTGAAAATCCCTTAAACTACAACCCCAATTTTCACTTACAACTCATGTTGGAATTCCAACATAGAGCTCGCATTCAAGCGCCCCAGGGCAAAAACTTTTCCTCATTTTTTGCAGTTTTATTTTTCAGCTTCGGATTTTCTATCCTAAACGAACTAAACCCGGAACTCAAGATCCATTCCATCTTTAAAAGTGAACTTAAAAAACTACTAGTAGAAACATTCCTTTCTTTAGCGTAACCCATTGCTTCCCAATAATCAGAACCATAAACTCTGATCCTTTTCCTGAAATCGCTGCTTTTGACTTTTTCAAAATCGAATCTTAGGATTTTACCCTTTTGTTTTCGTTCTTTAAAAGCAGAAATCAAGAATTCAAGGATGTCCTTCGGCTCTCCCAGACTAAAAATTGCATCTCTCCAGATTGATTCCATTTCCATAGGAATTCTCCAATCTATCTGGATCTTACCCTCATTCTCTAAAATTCGTTTTCTAAATACTTCTTCCATATTCGCTCCCAAATGTTGAGATCGAATCCATAATATTAAACAAATATATTCAAATGAAAAACAGACTGAATATTAAAATTTTTGAATTTAGTTCACCTTAGACCAAAATTAGCCGCTAAGACGAAAAGTTAGGAGACGTAAACAAGAAATTAAAGCAGCGATCAAAAGTAAAACCCAGGTCAATTATAAAAACAACGCTGATATCAACAGCGTCTGGCAACTTTTGGAATCAATATTCCGGAATATATTATAGAAATTGAATTGAATAAATTAGCTCAACCCCTCATCGCCTCTATCTCATCAACTTCTTTTGCGATCATAGATGTCAGAACGATAGGGTTTTCGCCATTCAACAAAACATCATCCTCAATCCTAACTCCGATGCCTCTAAAACCTGCCGGAATCGTTTCATCCGTAGGATCAAAGTATAATCCGGGCTCCACAGTTACAACGAGTCCGTTCTCCATAGGTTTACTTTTTCCGTTCTCGAAATAACGCCCCACATCATGTACATCCATTCCGAGATAGTGACCAGTCCGATGCATATAAAATCTGCGGTATTCACCCTTTTCGATGACATCTGAAAGATTACCTTTCAATAATCCAAGATCAATCAAACCAGAGGTTAAATTTTTCACTGTCTTTTCATGAACTGCATTAAACTCAACTCCTTGTTTTGTATCCAAGATCGCTTGTTTTTGCACATCCAATACGAGTTGATAAATAATTCTTTGTTCTGAAGTGAATTTTTTCCCGGATGGGAAAACGCGAGTGACGTCAGCAGTGTAATAATCCTTCTCCGCTCCGCTATCTACTAGTATCAGTTCATTGTCACCTATCTTCGCGCGATTAGTTGTATAATGAAGAATGGTTGCATTCTTCCCTGCTGCAACTATATGACCGTAACCTCCACCCCAGGCACCATGTTTCAAATATTCAGATTCCAGAATAGACTCTAATTCGAATTCGTACATTCCAACTTTAGTCTCTCTGAATAATCTTTCGTGACCGAGAGCAGTGATCCTGGAAGACTCTTTTAGTTTTTCGATCTCTTCCGGGGATTTGTACATCCTCATTTCATGAAGAAAGTTTGGGATCTCCCATCTTTGAGGACCGAATTTCCCTTCTCTTAATCTTCTGTTCAAAGAGCTGATTAGTTCGAGTAACTCAGAATCTCTTTTAGAGTCCTTTCCAAAAAAATGATATAGCGTAAATTGGTTTGTGAGAATATCAGAAATTTTAGAATCCCATTCTCCGAGATCGAAACTTTGGTCCAACTCTAAGTTTTTTTTGATCTCTTCTTTGCCTAAACGAATGCCTGTCCAAATTTCTTTCTCTTTATCTTTAGGAAGGGCAAAATGAGCGGAGAAATCTCTACGTAAAACCAAAACACCGTCTTCTTCCTCAATACCCGTCAGATAATAATAATCGGAGTCCTGTCTAAACTTGTACTCCACATCCCTATTGCGGATCTTTTGAGGAGCAGCAAATAGCAGTAGGACTTCCGACTCTTTTAAAAGATTCTGAACGTCTCGGATCCGTTTTCTAAAAATGTTTTGGTCCATAATTATCCTTTTATTAGACGAATTCCTTCTTCCACCATTCTGTTCGTATCCTGATCCAACATACAACGAAAATGTTTTTTAGGACAAACCCTTCCCCCATGAATACCACAAGGACGACAGTCTAGGCCGTTTACCTCGGATATAAACACTCTATCAGCTAAAGGAGTATAACCGAATGCTGGAATGGTGGCACCAAAAGCAGCCAAAGTTGGGATATTAAATGCAGAAGCAAAATGAATCGGAGAAGAATCATTGGTCACAAGTAGTGCGGCCCCGCTCATCAAATAACTCATCTCGGGTAGAGAAGTTTTACCAGCAAGATTGATCCCGAAACCTTCCCCCACTTCTTCGCAAAGTTTAGAATCTCCTTTGCCTCCGGTCAGAACAATTTTCAAACCTGTTCTTTCATGAAGAAGTTTACTAACGGTCTTAAATTTATCCGCAGGCAAACGTTTTGTTTCCCAAACAGAAGAAGGTGATACCAGGATATAATTCCCTTTTTCTAAACCATTCTTCTTCATTTCAGATTGGATGCCAAAAACGGATTCGGACTTCCAAAATAGTTCAGGTTGCCTTGGAATATTTTTTCTTTCTTCTTCCGAGTAGATCAAAGAAAGAAGTTTATCTACTTCGTGAGGCCCTCTTAATAACCTTGGCCTTCTTTCATTCAATAAAAATGAAAATCCTGCCGTCTTATATCCGATCCTTCTTTTAGCCCCGCTTAAAAAAGAAATAATAGAGGAACGAAATGAAAAATGTGGAGAAATACAAATTGTAAAATTATGTTTTCTTAATTCTCTACAGAAATTCCAAAAACCAAAAAAGGAAGATTTGATCTGCTTTTTATCTAAAGGAATGATCTGATCTATCCAGGGACTCTCTTCCAACACAGATTCAGTTCCTTTATTAACGATCACCGTCATTTTAGAACCAGGAAACTTTTTCTTGATCTCTCTAAAAAGTGGAGTGGTTAAGATCAGGTCTCCCAAGAAAGCAGTTTGGATTACTAAAATATTTTCTGGCATTTATTTTTTGGCCTCGAGGATTGTGGCAAAATTATTCACTCCCAATCCTCCGATGGATAAACCGAGTGCAGTATCCGAATCATTCGTATTCATAAATTCGCAAAGTTCAGCAATCTGTGCGAGACCTGAAACTCCAACCGGGTGACCTCTTGTTTTCAATCCTCCAGATGGATTAATCGGAAGCCTTCCTCTTTTGTCTGTGATTCCCTCGGCCACATTTGCAAGAGCCTTACCTTGCGGAAATAACCCTGCATCTTCTGCGGCAATGATCTCGAAAATAGTAAATGCATCGTGAAGCTCGGCCACTTTGATATCGGACGGTTTTTTACCAGATTCCACATATGCCTGCTGAAACGCTGATTTAGAGGCAGGAAAACTAAGTCCTCCTGGAACTCCGTTTACCTGACCCAAACCATGTCCCGTTCCTGTGATTTCAATCTTTTTGCAGTCCTTCTTCAATCTTGCCGGATCCGTTTCCAATAATAACGCGCAGGAACCGTCCGACAAAGGAGAAATATCATATAAACATAATGGACTGGAAAACATCGGAGAGGAGAAGTATTCCTCTTCGCTTAAATTTTTCTGAATATGTGCGATCTTATTTTCGAGACCGTTATCATGAAGTTTTTTAGATAACTTAAAAAGTTCCTTTCTAGTATATCCAAAATCCCTTAAATACCTGGTAGCTGTCAGTGCCCCACCCTGGGCCATAGACATCGCCAGATTTCTTTGCTGAGAAGAAAGCACTGAACCTAAGAGAAGATTATTTTCTTCTCGAGGAAGCCTACTCATTACCTCTGTCCCAATCACGATTCCTCTTTTAAATTTTCCTGATAGAAGAAGATAACGGGCCAGATGCAGAGCAGAAGCCCCACTGGAAGATGCAGTCTCAGAACGGATCGCGAATAAGGAAGAAAGTCCCAGATCTTCTTTGATCTTTGCCGGTAAAAAAATTTCCCCTGTATAACGTTCCGGGGCCATACATGCAAATATTAGAAATTCAGGAATAAAACCCGGATTCCTCTTAAGTAAATGATTCGCAGTATCATAAGATAGCGATTGATAGTCGGAATCAGTCTTGCCAAATTTGCTTAAATGAGAGTCGAGCACATAGGCCGAGGTCATATTCCTACAAATTTCCCGGCGAATGATTTCGAGCAAAGTCAAAAACTTAAGAGACAACGCTGCCTTTTTTCGAATCTCGCTTTTCAAAATAGGCACTCTCGTTTATAGTGATCTTAGGTAGGAGAAACGACGTGAAAGGAAACCAAGAAGTCCTCGAAATCTTAGCGGAAGTGCTCTCCGCCGAACTCACAGCGATCAACCAGTATTTTATCCACGCAAAGTTGAACAAGAACTGGGGTTACGACAAACTTGCTTCTTACATGAAGAAGGAATCTATTGAAGAGATGAATCACGCAGACCAAGTGATCGAACGTATTCTCTTCCTGGACGGAATTCCTGATCTGCAAAGATACATGAAGATCAATGTAGGCAAGGATATTGAAAGTATCCTAAAGAATGATTTAGACGTAGAGTATAATGCCGTAGAACGTCTGAATCGCGGGATTGAAATTTCCACCAAGAACAAAGACAACGGCACACGTGAATTGCTCGAGAAGATCCTCGTCTCCGAGGAGGAGCATATCGACTGGCTCGAGGCCCAGCTAGAGATCATCAAAACCATTGGGGTCCAAAATTATTTGGCCCAACAAATCGCTTAAGCATTGAATTCCAAAAAACCATCCGCTAAAAAATCCCCTTCTTCCGGTTATGGCAAGAAGGGGCCTGCTAATAAATCAGGTTCTTCTTTTTCAAAACCGACTCGCTCCAGAAACTCTGACTCCGATCGAGATTCCGATCGTAAACCTTATCGCTCTAAAGAAAGAGGCGATTCAGAAAGACCGTATCGCTCAAAAGACGGAAATTCCAAACCGGGATATTCTTCCGACAGACCCTTCAAAGCAAGAAAAGAAGAAGGTTCCGAAAGACCTTATAAAAAAAGAGAAGATAGAGAAACTTCTGATTTCAAAAAAGAAAGAGGTGGCGCTAAACCATTTCGTTCAGGCAATGATCGCAATCCGCCTGCCCGCTCCGGAAATCGTAAATTTTCTGACGATGACAGAAAACCTTATCGAGATAAAGATTCCGATCGCGGAGATCGGAAACCATTCTCACGTAATTCAGACCGTGGAGAAAGAAAGCCCTTCTCTCGAGATTCCGAACGCAGTGAAAGAAAGCCATACTCTCGTGATTCAGACAGAGGCGATAGAAAACCTTTCTCTCGTGATTCAGACAGAGGCGATAGAAAACCTTTCTCTCGTGACTCTGACCGAGGAGAAAGAAAACCTTTTTCAGGAAATACGAGAAGAGAAGGTAGGAGCTCCTACAACGAAGGCTCCTCCGATAGAGGCGACCGCAAACCATTCTCACGTAATTCAGATCGTGGCGAAAGAAAACCTTTTTCTCGCGACTCTGATCGCGGTGAAAGAAAGCCATACTCTCGCGACTCTGATCGCGGTGAAAGAAAACCTTACTCTCGTGACTCTGATCGCGGTGAAAGAAAGCCTTACTCTCGTGACTCTGACCGAGGAGAAAGAAAACCGTTTTCCGGAAATACAAGAAGAGAAGGTAGGAGCTCCTACAACGAAGGCTCCTCCGATAGAGGCGACCGCAAACCATTCCCACGTAATTCAGATCGTGGCGAAAGAAAACCGTTCTCTCGTGATTCTGAACGTGGTGAAAGAAAGCCATTTTCCCGTGACTCAGATCGCGGAGAAAGAAAACCATTTTCCCGTGATTCCAACAGCGGTGAAAGACGTCCGTTCTCACCTCGGGGGAAAGAAGGATTTCGTTCGGAACGCCCTACTCGTCCTTATGAAGAAGATAATTATAGAGAAGGTATCCGTGCTGGTTGGCAGTCAGCAAAACTTTCTCTTTCCGAATTCGATAGACCGGAAGCACTCACCTATCACGCGTCATGCGGAGATGGTCTTGCATTCTTATTAAAAGAAGAAGTAAAGGAAGCAGGCTTAGAAATTCTCTCTGACAATCGAGGAGGGGTTTTCTTCCAGGGACCTGCTAAAAAAGTCAGAGACTTCTGTTTGAGTTCTGGGATTTCTTCCGGGATCAGCTTTGAGTTGTCTTCTTGGCAAGATATACAAGGGCCAGACGATCTTTACGAAGTCGCGGCAATGTTTCCTTTTGAGAAATTACTTTCTCCCGGCACCAAGTTCAGAATAGACGCCGCGACAAAAGACAACCTGCAAGATTCACGTTACGCAACCTACCGCTTAAAAGATGCGATATTCGACAGATTCAGAGCCCAAGGTCTGGAACTACCAGAAGCGGATCGTGAAGAACCTGAAGTATTATTCTATCTTCGTTCCAGAATGAACCAGGTAAAATTATTCGTAGCATTACACGCGCAACCTTTACAAAGAAGGGGACATGGAAGAGAAGGCGGAGAAGCTCCGCTCAGAGAAACCTTGGCCCAAGCACTTCTCCGTTTTTCTGGCTGGAAACCGGGAGAGGCATTGTACGATCCATTCTGCGGTTCCGGAACTCTATTAATAGAAGCCGCGCTCAGAATGAGAAACGGCGGCTGGGTGAATTATAAAAGTTTATCTAGATCTTCTATCTTCACTAGGCTTTTTGGACCTTGCAAAGCCAAAGAAGAATGGGATTCTAAGGAGCCCCTACTCTTTGGTTCGGATATTTCAGAAGATGCAATAGAGCTTGCTAAGAAGAATGCAAAAGAAGCCGGTGTTGCTGACCTAATCCGCTGGAAGGTTGCTTCCGCAGAAGAATTGGATTCAAGCTTTGGATTCAAAGAAGGAAAGATCGTAACAAATCCTCCTTACGGAGTCCGATTGGGAGATAAAGATTCCGTTTCAGAACTCTACTCAACCTGGGGAGAGTCTTTGAAAAAGAATTTCTCCGGATCCTATGTGGCATTAGTTGCAGGAGATCCTTCCCTTTTAGGCTTCTTAAAACTGAAGTCAGACAAAGAACAATCGGTTACCATCGCAAAGTTAAAAGGAAAATTAGTTGCCTATCGGATCGACTAAATCAGACTCCCGGGAGAGATGAATCACCAGGAGATCCTACTCAAACTTTTAGAAGTCACAGAAAACTCCAAGGACAGTTTTCAGTTCCTGAAACTCTTCCAGTCCTTGGAGCCTGAAAAATTTGCGGTTATACATGCAAGCTCCGAGACCTTAACCGAGTCGGCTGAAGCATTCTTATACAATCTAAAATTATTACAAAAGTTACAGTTATTCCCGGTAGTCGTTCTGGAGAAGGACGGAGTCTCATACGCAAATCTATTCTATCGCTCTCCTGCTTCCAAGATCAGTTTGGAATCAATCAAGGACTCCCTGGAAGAAGGACAAGAACTTCCAGGTTCTAGAAACCTTCCTGCCAAATGGTTCAGAAATCCAAGTCATGCATTGGAATCCGTTCTTTCTTCCTTAAAGGAGAAGAAGATCCCAGTATTTGTGACAGACCAAGGTGGATCTGAAATTTATCCTTATCTTTCTAATTTATGCAAAGAACTTAGAACTAAAAAGTTAATTCTTCTTACTACAAGAACGGGACTTCATAATTCAGAAGATAAAAAGATCTCCATATTAGATTTCGAATCTACTGAAACCCTCCAAAAAGAAGATGAGACACTATTCAAAGAGTGTAAAATGATCTTTGAATATACAGGAGATCCGAACCTTCAGATCGCAATCACATCTGCTCCGGGTTTATTAAAAGAATTATTCACTATCAAAGGTAGTGGAACTCTATTAAGAAAAAAGAATAAAATAGAATTCCATACCGATTTCCAGAAAATAGATCCTAAAAGGTTGAATAAACTTATAGAAGATTCTTTTGGAAGAGGACTTAAACAAGGTTTTTGGAATAAGGAATTTTCAGGGATCGTTTTGGAATCAGAATACAAAGGATGTGCACTTCTACAAAATACTCCTTGGGGAACTTTTCTATCTAAATTTGCAGTGAACGAGATTGCAAGGGGTGAAGGAGTAGGAAGAGATATCTGGGACGAGATGTTAAAGAAAACACCTACTCTTTTCTGGAGAGCCAGGGCAGAAAATACAATTTCTAAATGGTATGCTAAAGAATGTAGCGGACTTCAAAAAGAAGGTATCTGGATCTATTTTTGGATAGGATTACAAGAGAAAGAAATTCCTTCCGTATGTGATTTTTTAAGAAACCTTCCGGAAGATTTGGAATCTAAACAACGGATCGATTCCTGATGAAACAAAATGTTTTTTTGTATGATGGTGACTGTGAATTTTGTTCTGGTCTTGCTTCTAAACTTGCAAAACTATCCTTAGATCAAAACGTAAAATTTGTAAGTTTTAGAGATTTATCTTCTCAAGATCTAAAAGATTTACATCCAAGTTTAGAAACTAAATTGGTAGAGGGGAATGTGCAGCTTATCTCTGGAAACACGAGATATCCTGGTTTCTTTGCAGTTCGAAAACTTTCTCATTCATTAAAAGGATGGAGATGGATTTCTCCACTTCTTTATTTACCCTTGGTTCCTTTATTAGGAATGTTCTTTATGAGTTTATTAAAATCAATCCGCTCTAAGATTTAATGAGAAACAGAAGATACTACCTTCTTTAAACCTTCATAAAATACTAAACGTGCATCCAATGCTAATCGAGAGCCTTCTCTTACCTTTTGCATTTTTTCAGGATCTGTAGCAACCTCCTCTATCAATCTAAACATTTTTTCGGAATGAGATTCGTCTGCCTCCAGATTCACCTGGAAAAATTTTCCTTCCGGAAGAGTGATTCTGGATTTTAGATCAGAATAAGACTTATACATTCTAGAATATTCTAATTTCAGAAGATATTCGTTCGCAGGTCCAAGAGCTCCTAATGCAGAATAAAAATCAGTGGTAGTAATTCTTTTCATTAAATCCAGATAGGCTTTGGTCTCAGGAAGCATATCTTCCTGAGTCACTGCCTCTCCCATTTCAGAGAGAAATTTCCGAAGGATAGAAACATGTGAATCTTCTTCTTTACCTTCTCCCAACTCTTCCCAAATATTATGCACTAGTATTATCTTAGAAGGTACAAAATTAGTTAGAGCGGCAGTGTTCAAGAACCAGTTCACAAAATCCACGGACACAAAATATTCCTGCTTCAACCAAAGAAGAAGGTCCGATTTTTCCATTTTCTCTTCTTTTTCTTCCAACCATAAATTTGCAGTCAATACAGGATGATATTTGACCTGGTCTATTAATTCTTCTCGAAACGTTTTCATCCTTCGATCCCGTTCGTTTGTTTTTCTTTTTTCAGTTTGGAATAGTGAAATCTTTCCGTTAAAAATTCTTTTCTTGCGATCTCCAAAAGTTCCTTCATCAGATCAGAATAAGTTCCTAAACTTTCAGAATAGCAGATAGGAAAGCTACTATAATAAGAAGAAAGCCCAGGAGTCAAATTCCACTCTAAGAACATAGGTTTACCTTGGGCATCCGCCTTCCAATCCAAACGAACTGCTCCGGAACTTTTAAGTAATTTACATAATTCTAATGAATTCTTCTGAATATATTCAGATCTTTCCTTATCTAAATCGAAATACAATCTTTCAGGCATGCTCAGTTTGGTTTTAGTAATTTCTCCGTAAATCGTTTCGGGAGAATTTTCTAAACCGATCCTTGCCACCTTGCTTGCCTTGTATCCGCATGTTGGTGAACCTATCACAGCAAGAGTCCATTCTTCTCCTGGTAGATACGATTCACAAACCCAAGAAGAGTATTCTTGGAATTTGGAGTTAAGAAATTGATTCAAATCTGCTAAATCTGAGATTAGATTTTTCTCTCCCACTCCCAAACTGGAACCTTCGAATCTGGGTTTGAAGAATACTGGGAATTCGGATCCTAGCGGAAGTCGATTGCCGCGGAATGTGGAATCCAAATTCAGCATGCCATCTGCGCCGCGGAATATAGAATCCGAATTCCGTGCCGCATCTACATCCTCAATAAATGTAGTAACTTCGACAGAATCCTTCTCCAAAATCGTCCATGCGCTACTAGGAACACCTGCAGAAACACAAAACAATTTAGAAAGATGTTTATCCAGACTCAAATTCTGCGCATATGCATCCGATCCAGTATGAGGAAATCCCGCATATTCTGCGATTGCAGGAAGTAGAGCTTCGCGATTCCGAGACCGAAAACCTTCTACCAGATGAAATAGAACAGGTCGATCTTGCGGTTCTAAAGATGAATAGTCTGAAAGATTCTGTAGTAGCTTCGATGGAAATTCAAGGATCTCAACCTTCTCCCCTAATTCCTCAAGGGTCCGTTTCATTTCCAGAACTGAATTTCGATCTTCCCATTCCTGAGTATCCTTTGGATCCAAGTCTGGCTTTTGGATATCCGCAACGATCAAAACAGATGGAGAATCTGAATTCATTTTCCCGATTCTCCTAAAGGACCAAGACCTTTAAATGCAGAATAAGAATTCTGTAGTATCTTCGACCAAGTTTCTTCGCTGATCTCTGGATAAAATTCCGCGTATTCGCTATCTGTCGGTTCCGGACTAAGATGATAAGTCCCTCTCACCGCAGATCTAAACACATGATTTCGAGAAGGTTTGTGAAATCCAAGATACCAATTTGGACCAAGACTTACTTTTCCGCCACCACCTGGAAGATCGTTCACAAACTGCGGGATTCCCATACCTGCAACTTTTCCGCGCATATATTCAATTATTTGAATACCTTTTGCAAGTGGAGTCCTGAAACCGCGAGAACCAGGGATCAATTCCGGATCATACATATAATAAGCGCGGATCCTGAGTTCCAAAAGTTTTCGATGGAGTTTAAGCATTGTCTCTCCATCATCATTAATTCCTTTTAGAATGACACATTGGTTTCCAACGCTTACTCCAGCTTTTAGAAGTTTGAGAATTGCTTCCTTTGCTTCCGAAGTGCATTCCTTTTCATGATTGAATTGTGTATTACAAAAAATGGATAACTTATCGGTATTATGAGATTCTATGATCTTACATAGATCAGTAGTAATTCTCATAGGAAGAGTAACTGGGTTGCGAGTCCCTAACCTGCAAATTTTCACATGAGGGATCTTTTCCAAATTTTCCAAGATCCAATCTATTTTGGAATCGGATAGATTGAGAGGATCTCCACCCGAGATCACAATATCTGAAATTTCAGGATGATTTCGAATATAATCAAAACATAATTCCAGATCCGCAGTTTCCATTCTTTCAGAAGAATCTGAAACTTTTCGTCCCCTCATACAATGTCTGCAATACACAGAACATTCATGATTCGAAAAGAGTAATACTCTGTCCGGATACATATGAGTGAGACCTTTTACGGGAGAAAGGTCTTCTTCATGCAAAGGATCCAGTGTTTCTTCCGGAGAGAAGAAACACTCTTCTTTTCTCGGAACAATCATTTTTCGGATGGGACAATTCGGATCTTCGGGATCTGAAAGAGAAAGATAATATGGAGTAGTTCCTACATTCAGTCGGATGGTTTCTTGGATCCCGATTTTCTCAGATTCGGTTAAATGAAAATATTTAGGAAGGTCTTCTACCCTTACCCTTTTTTGGAGTTGGGCTTTATAATCTATCCAGGCAAAAGAAGAATATAAACTCTTTCTAGAATCTGCAGGTGACTCTAGATCCGCTAATCCCCGGTTTTTACCCATTCTCTCCATCCGGAACTCTTTTCCCATCCTTACGCCAGTGCTAGGAAAATCAAGCGAAGGAAAAAAGGAATGCCTCGAATTCCCCAACCAAAACTATTGTCTTGCTAATGGATTGGAATCCCAAACGAGTCCGCGCACTTGCCTTCGATGTGGACGGAACCCTATTTTCTTCTGAAGGAATCATCTTAGAAACCTATGCGGAAGCAATCCGCAGATTTTCGGCCAACTCCCAGATCCCAATCGAGGTCCCTGATAGAGAGAGGATCATGCTCGAGATCGGAAAACCGGTCAAAACCATCTTCCTAAACCTGGTTCCACAACTTAAAGAGTCAGAAAGGGACCAGATCTCCGACTCAGTCCTAGAACTTTTGGTGTCTAAGATCCGACAAGGAGAAGGTGAATTCTACCCTAAGGTCAAGAAAACGGTCACCTCCCTCAAAAATAAGGGTTATCAGATCTTAGCTGCTTCCAATGGCAGAATGCCCTATGTAAAAACCATCCTGGAAGTCTCGGGCATCCTGCCTCTTTTCGACCCGATTGTAGTTTTGGACAATGAAACGATCAAGACCAAGCCGGATATAGTCGCAAAATACATCCGAGATTATTCTTATTCCCCAGACGAAATTTTGATGATCGGGGATAGAAGTTCTGACCACGAAGCGGCCCGCAAAAACGGTACCCCATTCGCATTCTGTGCCTACGGTCACGCACCTGAGGGAGAAATTCCGGATTGGGAAGTGAGTCTGGCACAATTGGAAGATTTGGACCGTATATTCTAATCACTTTTCCTCCTAAAAAAGTGAGAAGGCGGTTTCCGGATCAGCCGAAAATTGTATTGTGCCCGAATCGGATAAACTTAAATCACTTCTTTATATCCTGACAGGGGCTCTATTCGTTTTAGTTTTATTGGATAAATCTATGGGGAATAAGAATACCGCCTCCCCCGGACAAGAATCTCCTTCTTTCTTTTCAAAATTTAATACAATCGGAAAAACAAATCCATTATCTCCTTCTTCTTCTTCAGAGAATAAAGGAAAACAAACCCATGAACAGGTAATCGATCAGGCAGAAGATGAAATTCTAAATGAATTAATGCAGAATGGAGAAAACTCTTCCGAAGAACTTTCCTCGGACTCAGGTGATCCGGAAGAAATGTTTATCCCTATCGTGGAAATGCCTAAACCTGGACCAACCGGACCTTCTCCCAAAATTCGATTGGATCATTCTCCTGGAGAGATCAAACTTTATTTTCTGAAGTTTTATGGAAGAGGAAACAAAAGTCACTCTAGACTAGTTCAATTGAAAAGAAAATTCGATCATGGGGATAAGATCCTATTCATCCTAAAGGAACTTACAAAGGGACCTACTGCGGATGAAAAGACCCAAGGTGTTTTGAACGCACTTCCAAACAGAATGGAATATTCCAAAGAATACTCAGTGGAAAATGGAGTATTAAAACTATATCTTGGTCCTGACTTTGAAGCGGGAGCAGGTCCTGAACTTTTGAAAGATAGAGTGGACCAAATATGTTATAGTATTCTGGAAAACTCTGAGTTAAAAGGGATCAGACTATTTATTAACGGAAAACAAGTCCGTTCTCTAGGTGGTGTAGGACTTCCTATTCCAGAAGTTCTAACCAAAAATCCAAGAAAGATCGCTACTCTTTAATCTAAAAATCCTTTAGATTTTGGTTTATTTTTCTTGAAAAAATAACATGATCGATCGTTCTTTCAATTCATGATCTCGGTATGTATTCATATTTATTAATATTTCATTCATTTACGCGATGGATCGTTCTATTTTTCCTTTTGTTCACATTGGTAAGATGTATCCGAGGAATCCTATTCAAAAAGAATTTCAAAAAATGGGATAATTTAGGGAGAGTCCTGCTGATTACATTCTCTCACTTACAATTGATATTAGGATTTTTCCTATATTTCAAAAGTCCTATTGTTCAGGCTTTTTTCCAAAACCCCTTAGGATCCCTTCAAATTTCTGAGATAAGATTTTTCGCGGTAATCCATATCTCAATTATGACTATTTCGGTGGTGCTTCTTACTATTGGATCTGCAATCTCCAAACGTAAAAAAGAAGACTCCGAAAAATTCAAAAGTTTATTCGTTTGGCTGCTGATCTCGATCATCTTAATATTGATTGCGATCCCTTGGCCTTTTTCTCCATTTGCGCATAGACCATATATCAGAGAGTTTTAGAAATGACAAAATTTTTTACAACTGAGCTTGGAAGGCTTAGGCTTTTAGGATTTTTAGAAGGGACTTCCCTACTTCTTCTTATATTCATAGGAATGCCTTTGAAATATTATTTCGGATCTCCTGAGCTAGTAAAACTTTTAGGTCCAATCCATGGAGGGTTATTTCTCCTATTCCTTCTTCAGACATTTCATTTTTCTATAGAGAATTCCTGGAGTTTTAAAGAAAGAACTTGGAAGGTAGCACTTGCCTCCGCTTTTCCTTTCGGGACCTTCTATATAGATAATACGATTCTCAGGAAACTATAGACCATCCCAAAATCTATCCCTTTGTGGATAGATTTCTCTCTCTCGAAAAGGGGTCCTATTTATCCTAACGCTCCTGGAATTCCAATCTTCTGACAAAGACGCCAATCACTTGCCTTAGAATTTTTTTGACTAATTATAGATTCTTCCTTGCCCCAAGGTAGGTTATATTTGAACGCTAGTCTTATTATGGAGGTTTTTTTCAGAAAACCTTCCATGCGGAAATGAAAACATATGTTCAAGTGGTTCCCAGGCATTGACCGAAGAATTCGCTTACTATCTAAGCGGATCTTCTTTAATCGATATCCCCAAGGATTTTTAGAGACCAATTGGAGCGAAATTCGCCAATCCTTGGTGGCTCACTATTCCCTCTGTATCGTAATCAGTTTAATTACCTATTTCCTGCCGAATTCACGGGACTTCGAAGACGACTCCCTGATACTTCTACAATCTAGCCGAATCACGTTAATTGTCCTTTCGCTCATATTTTTATGGAGACATGCACGTAAAAAGGATTGGGTACCTAAAAAACTGGAGTTCTACAAGGTATGGACTTCTTCTACTCTACTGATCTCATTCTTTCCTTTCTTATATTCAGATAAAGTTCATTACGATGTCTATCTTCACCAGGCATCTGCGATCTTACTCAGCATGAACCTTCTTCTTTGGTTAACCACTACAACGGCAGTTGCTACAAACCTTGCGTTTTGTTTGATGTTCTTAGGTGTATGCTACTTAGGAGATTCTCCTGTGGAAGCTATGAAAGAGTTTCCGATCCTTCTGACCTATTTATTCGTAGGAACTTTCGGTAATGTGATCATGAATTACTGGAGAACGATGGATTACCGAGATAAAAGAAAATTATCCGGTGCTGTACTGAGACTACAGGCAAAAAATCTGCATATAAGAATGATTTCCAATTTGGATGATCTTACTGATCTTTATAATCGCAGATATCTGATAGAACAATTTGATATATTTAAGAAGAGAGCGAGACGACACAGATTCCAAATGGCACTTGTGATCCTGGACCTAGATCATTTAAAAGAGATCAATGATAAATATGGACATATGGCAGGAGACGATGCCCTCCAAACTCTTTCTGCAGTTATGAAGTCAAGAGTGAGATCTACTGATATTTGTGCTCGTATCGGCGGAGACGAATTCTGCGTTCTTTTAGATTCAGTAGATCCTAAAAGTTTGAAAACATTATGCGAGTCTTTACGTAAAGGTGTAGAATCTCATGCACTTTCTTCCGTCAGAGATGCAAACAATAAACCTGTGAAAATCACAGTATCTATAGGTGCTGCCATTCTTTCTTATGACGAAGATTTTACTTTCGATGATCTATACCAATCTATAGATTCAGGATTGTATAAATCCAAATCAGCCGGTCGAAACAGAGTTACGATAGTAGAGGCTACTAAGCTAAATACTAAGGTTGATCTTTCTGCTTCTTGGCCGGAGGAAGTTCGTATATATAAGTAAGTTCGCAGTATTCCCCGTCTCCAAAGTATTTCTGTTCTTTTTGTTCTAAGAAGAATTGTCTATGCTTCTGGTCTGCTTCCAATTCATCCAATCTTTGGGTAACTTGTAATTTTGCAGCCTCGCAGGAAGTCTTCTTCATTTTGAATAGATCCTGGTCTTCCACGGAAGGAACAGAGGCTTTTCCAATTGCCACGAATTGGTATTTATGAGGACCTAAAGTTTTTACGCTTACTCCTGTATCCATATGGATTCTCTCTCTATGAGAATCCAAACAATTCGATACACAGAATAGAAATCCGCAGATCGCGGATAACTGCAGTATTTTAGAGCTCAAAGATTTTTTCATTCTTCCCCCGTTCGAATCTATCTATTTAGAAACTTTAACGGACTGAAGTCACCCGGATTTTTGAAAAAAATTTACAATTAAATAGGAAAAGATCAAACCGTGGAAAGCTCTCTTCCCTCATATCTTTCGTAATTGTAAAGAAGGTCTCTTCTTTTAGGTATAAACCCACCTTCTTTTAGGAACTTGATTGCTTCTTTTTCTGTTTTTAGACCAAAAGAACGTAATACGTTTTCTTCAATCACCACGGAAGAAATATCATCAGCGCCACTTGTAAGAGCCAACTGACCGACACCTTTTCCAAGAACCATAACTGAAGTTTCAATATGTTTTATATTGTCTAAGAAGATCCTACAAATCCCAAGAACTTTTAGATACTCTTGAGTAGAAACTGCTCTTACCTTAAATCTTTTAGTTTGGGGTTGGAAGGTCCAAGGGATAAAAGATAAAAATCCTCCAGTCCTGTCCTGAAGATTACGAACCACAGTGAGATGTTCTATCACTTCTTCTTTAGTTTCTTCTGAACCAAAAACAATATTTGCACTTCCAGGAAGTCCTGCTTCATGACAAGTCTCCATCGCGCGCACCCATTCTTCGGTAGTTGCTTTTTTAGGAGAGATGATGTTTCTCATTCTATCCGTTAAAATTTCCGCTCCTGCTCCGGGAACGGAATCTAAACCGACTGATTTTAAAATTTGTAAAACTTCGAATAAAGATTTACCTGTGATCTTCTCTAAATTGATAATTTCAACAGGAGAGAATGCACGAATATGCATTTCAGGGTATTTGGATTTTACAGTGGAGATCACATCCAAATAATAATCGAAAGGTAGATCAGGATACACTCCACCTTGCAAAAACATTTGGTCCGCTCCTTCCGAAACGGCATAATCCATTTTTTCTAATATTTCTTCTTTAGAAAGTACGTAACCTTTTCCATTTCCAATCTCGTCCATGAAGGAACAAAAATTGCATTCAACATTGCAATAATTGGTGTAGTTCACCACTCTGAACATTGTGTAACTGGCATGTGTATGAGGCAGAACCTTTTCCCTCAAGGTCCGAGCAGTTGCCATAATTTTAAGATGATCTCCAGACTCGTACAACTCCAGTGCCTCACTGGGTGAAATACGTTCTCCATCTAAGGCTTTTTCTAATATAGAATCTGTGGAATGATTTGGGAATATTTGGCTCATCTGGCTGGAAAGATTTCTTCCTTAACTTCTTCAAAGTTTTCTATTTCTTCAGAAATGCACGTCCTTTTTAAATCATATTCTCATTTATTGCGATTGAGTCGCAGTTAAATATTTACAAGATTTGAAATAAGAAGGGCCCGGACCTTTTCTCCATAGGTAGGAATTCCTACAAGGAGACTAAGTATCTTTTTTCCTGGACAGGGCACCTCCTAATCAGTAGCCTGCTATGAAAGACCATCCAAATACAAAGGGTAACCTGAAAAACTATGGCTATTTCTCAAATCGCCTTCCACGTGATCTTCACGGCTCTATTTATAGTAGCAAATGTTGTATTCGTTCGTGCCGTTCTCTACAGATTAAATCTTGTATTTAATGCTAGAAAGGCAAACGGAACCGAAAACTTCCTGGAACATAAAAACTGGGGATTCCGGATCAAGAGTTTCGTATTAAACGTAATCTTACAAAAAAAGAACTTTAAAGAACCATTACGCGGTATCATGCACGCATTCGTATTTTACGGATTCGTCACTTACTTACTGCATACCACCAGCCAGTTCATCTCAGGTGTATTTGGATATGCGATGGATGATCCTTACAAATTTACTTTGGTAGGAAGTCTACTCGGAGAAACTGCAAGTCACTATTACGAAGCAACCGTTCAAGCGGTTTCCATTTTAGTATTAATTGGACTAGGCTTCTTTGCATGGAGACGTTGGATCCAAAAAGCAAAAGGATTAGATGTTCATTCTCCTGCTTCTGCAATCGTAATCGGAATGATTTCCCTGCTCATGATCTCCACCCTATTGGGAGAAGGTGCAAGAGCAGTTGGAGCAGAATATGCAAACCCATTCCATGACGCTGCCCCTATCGCAAGCGCTATTGGATCCTTTTGGGAATTAATCGGTGTAGAATATTCCTCAGCTGACTTGGTTTTCCAAATCATGTGGTGGACACATATTCTTTCAGTGTTCGCGTTCATGTTATATGTTCCAACATCCAAGCACGCACACTTGATCTTTGCGCCATTTAACTATTTCTTACAATCTGATACTCCTAAGGGTGCTCTTTCTAAATTAAATTTAGAAGATGAGACAGCTGTTTGGGGTGTTACTAGAACAGAAGACTTCCCTTGGCCTAACCTTTTAGACGGACTTTCTTGTATCGAGTGCGGACGCTGCCAAGTGCAATGTCCTGCAAACCGTACTGGAAAAGTTCTGAACCCAAAAGCGATCATCGTGGAATTAAAACACGCGCTTATGGATAAAATGCCAGAAGTTGTAAAGATTAGAGAAACAAATCCAGAAGGAGCTGCTGATGCAGTTGCTGCATTAGATACTTCGGTAATCGGAAAATACGAAGGCCTTTCTGAAGAAGCTCTTTGGGGATGTACTACTTGTTACGCATGTGTAGAAGCTTGTCCTGTTGGAAACAACCAAGTAAACGCGATCATGGAAATGAGAAGACACTTGGTGCTTGTTGATTCCAACTTCCCTGCTGAACTACAAGGTGCATTTGTAAACATGGAAAACAACTCCAATCCTTGGGGAGTTGCTGCACACTCCAGAGCAGATTGGTCAGAAGGTCTTGGCGTTAAAACCATGGCAGAAGATTCCAATGTCGATGTTCTATACTGGGTAGGTTGTGCTGGAGCTTTTGATGATCGTAACAAACGTATTGCTCAGTCCTTCGTTAAGATTATGCAAAAAGCAGATGTTAAGTTCGGAATTTTAGGAACGGAAGAAGGATGTTCCGGAGATTCTGCACGTAGAGGTGGTAACGAATACCTCTACCAAACATTAGCACAATCTAATGTGGACACCATGAATGGATACAACGTGAAAAAAGTTGTAACCGCTTGTCCTCACTGCTATAACACAATCAAAAACGAATATCCTCAGTTTGGTGGAAACTTCGAAGTGGTTCACCACTCTGAGTTTATCAACGAACTAGCAAAAGACGGAAAGATTGAAGTAGGCGTTGCAGAAGATGCAAATGCTGGAAAATATACCTACCACGACTCCTGTTATATCGGAAGATATAACGACAACTACGAGAATCCAAGAGACCTGGTCAAAAAGGTTTCCGGTGGAAAACTCGCAGAAGCTTCCGACCATCACTCCAAAGGACTTTGCTGCGGCGCAGGTGGAGCTCAGATGTGGATGGAAGAGCATGGCGAAAGGGTCAACGTCAAGAGATCCAATCAGCTTCTGGATACCGGAGCGACTACGATCGCAACAGCTTGTCCTTTCTGTATCACTATGATTACAGACGGTGTAAAACAAGAAGGAAAGATCGAAGAAGTAAAAGTAAAAGATATCGCGGAATTAGTCGCGGAAAACTTGAAATAAGAAGATATTATTCTTCTTCGAATGGAGAAGCCTCGGTGAAAGCCGGGGTTTTTTTATTATTTCGCACAGAGAACACAGAGCCGACGGAGGGTATGTAGGAGCTCCTATAACCGGATCGTCCGAACAAAAAAATAGCGGAATGTTTCCATCCCGCCCTGAATCATCTGGTGCAAATACATTATATACGACGGAAGGCAATCCGTCATCCCACAGGAAATTATTTATTTTCTATAGAAAGAAATTTCGGGGCCAAAAACTAGACTGAAGGGGTTAGAGTCATTATCGATTTCCTGCTTCAATACCACCCCTTTTAGGATAATTTCTGCCTCAAAATGCTTACGAGGCTTATGGCCCGACCTCAACCAGGACATCCAAAGTATTCTAAAGATTATCTATAAATTTAATTTCCTGCGCAACATGAAGAACATGATACACAAAAACAATTATTCCAACTATCCTGGCTGGAATCGAATCTATACTTCGCTTTAATTTTACAATAAAGTAAAAATCAAAGAAGTTCCTTCTCCGCATTAAAAGTTAAAGCTGGGATGATATCTGAAGTTAAACCAAATGCAGCTGCTTGTCCAAGAAATGTAGAGACTACTTCATAATAAGCTAAAGCTCTTCCTTCATTAAACGATCTCTCTTCGTCAGAAGAATTTTCATCTTTTATTTCATTTTTCGCTATAATTGCCCGTTCAATTATTAGTATTAATACATCATTTAAGTAAGACTGTTCTAAATTCATTTTGCCATTCCCAATGTAATCGGAGAGCTCGAGTTGATTTGTGGCTTCCCTTTGCCAATACCTAACAGATCCTAATTTCGCTTACTAGCTTCCTTACTTCCCGGTGACACGAAGTAAAAATCTATACACCTCCCAGACATCTCGCAATCTCTCTCTCCTACCTAAAACTTTCAACTCAATTCGACTGCCATCTTTTCTTTCAATGCAAATAGATTCGGCGACTTCCTTTTGTTCTATAACCTTGAAATTTAAAATTTCACTATATTCGATATATTCAGATTTCTCTTCTGATTGAATAAAATACATTCCCAAATCAGTAAACAGGATTGAATCTTTGAAATAAGATAAGGAGTTTAAATAAATTCCTAAAATTTCATTCTGAGTGATTTTACGAAGACTTGAAGGGACTTCCGAATGAAAATCATTTAGTTTTTCTAAGATACGATATGATAGTTGTTGTATCCTATTTTTCATTGAATGGGTTAGATTAAAAATTTCTCTGATTTTCGCTTAATTCAGCAAGTTGATGAAGTAAAGTTGCTAATATTGAAAAGACAGGAAAAGGAAAGAGCATTCTTATTCTTTCTTCGTTTCTTAAAAATAACTCAATATCCATATCTTTGTTTTTAGCATCTGATCCAAGTTGAGTGATCTCTCTTAATGAAGCAAACTCTACTTTTGATATATCTTTGAAAAATATTTTTTGCCCGCCCCATTCTAATCCCCGGACTCCTAGATAAAATGTTTCTCCTCTATGCTTGTGATAATACAAACATATACCTAATTCATTTTCTCTATTTGAACAAATTTCGCCGTATCCGAATTTCACAAGACTTTGAACAGCTATTTCAATACGTTTCTGAATTGATTCATCTATTCGAGAATTCATCAACCTCTGCCTCCAAGAAAACTTAATGCAGTTATTGTAACTTCTTTCTTTGCAGAAATCAAAATTTCAAAAGTAGAGTTTATTGGCAAGATGCGTGGATCTCATAACAATGAGTAATTACCGGTTTTAATATTTATATAGATCGAATTTCGATGTTCCAAGTCGTCAATCCGATCAAAATCCCTTACATACTTCCAGAAAAAAGTATCCACGGAAATTTCACCTCTAAAAATCAAGTTAGCCAACTTACATTGAATATCATCTAAAGTATTGAATAGAATTTCAGTTTCCGAAATGGAATCTTTCATTTTTATTTCGAATATAGTATCCATGATTATCATTTTCAACTTATTAAGTTTAGCGGATATTACTAGTTCATCTTTTTCAAGACCCAAAGTACCCAACAATTCCTCAAGATTATCCCGCATAAGATTACCTTCATTGATTCTCATATCAATTTCATTTGGCAAATTTTCCGCCAATTCCCTTAGCTGGACAACTAATATTACAGCTTTTTGATAAGCCGGCTTTCCTGCTAAATATTGTTCGATATCCTCATGATAGCTAGTAAATCCCAAATGGCAATCTTGATGAGAATAACCACCAAGAAAATTCACTAGTTCATTCACATTCTATATTTTTATTCGGTAAATAAGTTATGAATTTCGTTCTTCGGAAAGTTTGTCCAAAAAATAAGTAATTTCCTGAATAAAAGTAATTTCTTCCTTTCTCAGACTTTCAAAATTCAATTCATGCAATCTATTCAACATAAAGTCTAATCCGGATCTAAGATTATCATTAACGTATACAAACAAGCTGGGTAAAAAAATATAAAAATGATTCATCAGTTAGCATTGCAGAATCAATTAAGAACATTTTACAAAGGTAATTATCCAGCTGTTCTAAGCCGAGCCATTTAAAATCGGATTCAATGGATATGGCTTCAAAATCGATTTCTTCAAATTTGCTATTTATTTCGTTTATCCCCATTGCCTCAATAGTTGCCCTGCTTTATTCAAGCAGTCTATCTACTTTTGAATTTTAAATTATTCGAAAAATTCGGGAATACACTTTAGCCCACTAAAGTCGACTTTCCAAAGATCAAGCTCGTACAAATCACCATATTGGTCTATATTTAATGAAACAGACACTTCGATTCCGTCTTTATCATGAAAGCTTATGCTCGCTATACATTTGCCAAATTGCCGCTCTTTATTATCGGTCCCAAAGACAAGGCTCCCCATCCCCCCGTCGGCCATTTCTTGAACATTCAATTTGTCTAAATCAAGACTTTTGTATGCGTCAATATTAGATTTAGTTAATAAAAATAAGAGCAATCGCCGTTCAGACGAAGTAATTTTTCTGAAACTTTCCATATACCAGGAGGTTTAACTTGGTCCAAAGAAAGTTTTTAAGTAAATTTAAATATCTCAAGTGAAATATCGTAATTAGTATAAAAAGGCCAAAAATCTCTCCGACTATATGGATCCGAGTAAGAAAACCTCTGTGCGAACCTTTACGGCTCAGTATTCCTGATTTAATTCAGAAACATCTTGTGTAGGATAATCCAGAAGTCTGATCTCAGGATTTTTCTTTTGGAAATATCCCTTCTCCCATTCTGAATCGAATAGAAGTGCAGCCCTTCCCAAACTATCGGTTACAAGATTAGAACCTTGCGGAACCTTTGCGATATCTTCTTCAGGCAACCAGCAAGATACTTGGTAGGGAAGAATATTGATATTCGTAGGTGCAGAATACTCGTCTTGGAGCCTTCTTCTAAACACCTCGAACTGCAGCTGACCCATCGCGCCTATCACAGGCAATCCACCGCCCACAGTCTGAGAAGTGAATAAGTGAAGAATCCCCTCTTCTGCTAATTGTTCTATTCCCTTTCTAAAACTTTTAAGCGCGCCTGTTTCCACGCAGGAAAGAGTAGCAAAAATTTCAGGAGCGAATACTGGAAGAGGTTTTAGATCAGGAACTTTACCGATGGCGAGAATGTCTCCGATAGAATAAGTGCCTGGATTCACAAGGCCAATGATGTCTCCGGGATAAGCCTCATCCACAGTATTTCTGTCCTGACCGAAAAATGCAAAAGAAGAAGAAAGTTTTACAGCCTTTCCTAATCTTCCATGATTCACGTTAAGTCCTCTTTCGAACTTACCTGAACATACTCTTAAGAATGCAATTCTATCTCTGTGAGCCTTGTTCATATTGGCTTGTACCTTGAATACGAATCCACTGAAAGGAGTAGTGATCGGATCTAAACGATCTCCATTCTTCAATGGAAAATACAATGGAGGAGGAGCGATCTTTAAAAAATGATCTAAGAATAATTGGATCCCGAAGTTGTTTACTGCAGATCCAAAAAACACTGGAGTGATCTTAGATTCTAAAAATTCATCTAAAGAGAATGCAGCGATCCCTTCTTCTACAAGTTCCACTTCTTCCCTAAATTGTTTTAGGACCCAATCCTCAAACATAGAATCTAAATTTGTATCTTCTATCCCTGAACTTTGGAAAGCGGATTTTTGAGAACCACCTGGAGTTTTATCATAAGTGTAGATTTTTTTATCAACACGATTATACACTCCGCTAAAATCCACTCCTGTTCCGATAGGCCATACCATCGGAATTGCAGTGATGCCCAAAACATTTTCGATTTCATCCAAGAGTTCGAACATCTTTTTAGTTGGGCGGTCCATCTTGTTTACGAATGTAACGATCGGGATCCCGCGGTCCCTACATACTTTAAATAATTTGATTGTTTGAGGTTCTACTCCCCTACCAGCATCTAACACCATAACTGCGGTGTCGGCTGCAATCAATGTGCGGTACGTATCTTCGGAGAAGTCTTCGTGACCTGGAGTATCTAATAAATTTAATACATGATTTTTATATTCGAATTGTAGTGCAGCAGAAGTGATCGAGATCCCCTTCTCTTTTTCCATCTCCATCCAGTCGGAAGTGGCGGCTTTGCGGTTTTTACGCGCCTTTACTGCACCCGCAAGTTGAATAGCACCCCCGTAAAGGAGAAGCTTTTCTGTCAGGGTAGTCTTTCCCGCATCCGGATGGGCTATGATTGCGAAGGTTCTCCTACGTTTGGTTTCCTCTTCTATTATATTCTGGCCGACAGCGTTTTCCGACACGGTTCCCCTCTCTAATAGGAAACGTTTTTGAAACGATGGCCCTTGTCAGCATGAAAACAGAGCTTTATTCTTCACGGATTCGTATTCCTTCGGTAAAACCTACGTAACCAAAAGGTCTTACTCTTCCAGCCGAATTCATTTCTTCTAAAGAATGGACCACGCTTTTTTCCCCGGAAAACACTTAGGGAGGGAGATTCATATCCCTCCCCTTTTTCCCTGCTTATCTCCCCGAGTTTTGAGATTGTCGAATCTACCAGCGCTGATTTTCTAGACTGTAATAGTTTAACGGTCTATGGAATCCCCTAAAATTAAACATCTCATCTCCTGGCAGGATTGGTCGGACGCTGAAGTCTTGGACCTTCTACAATTTGCCGTCCATGTGAAAAATCACAGGGCCAATTATCTGGGACATATGACCGGCAGGACTCTTGCTATGCTCTTCCAAAAGACTAGCACACGTACTAGAGTTTCGTTCGAAGTTGCAATGACTGAGATGGGAGGACATGCGATCTATTTGGATTGGATGACTTCTAACTTTCTTCTTTCTGATATCGATCTGGAAGCTGAATATCTTTCCAGAAACGTTTCCGTTATCATGGCTCGGATGAGAAAACATGAGGAACTTTTACAATTAAAATCAGGCTCTCAGGTTCCAGTCATCAATGGATGTTGTAATAAATTCCATCCTTGCCAATCATTAGCGGATATTCTTACCATAGTGATGGACAATCCGAAACCTTTGAAGGATCTGAAGCTTACGTATATAGGTGTACATAATAACGTAGTAAATTCTCTAATCGGGATAACTTCTGCTTTAGGAATGGAACTTACTCTTCTGACACCGATTGCAGAAACAGAAAACATTGATCCGGATACTGTGGAACGAGCTAAGAAGAAGGGCACAATCCAATGGGAGACTGATCTAATCCGTTCTGTAAAAAATGCGGACTATATTTATACTGATACCTGGGTGGACATGGAGTTCTTCAACGATCCTAGTTTCGCTGATAAGAAGAAGGAACGTATGAACCTAATGATGCCTTTCCAGATCAATGAGGCATTACTCAAAGAGACCAAAGCAAAGGTTATGCATGATATGCCTATTCACTCCGGATACGAAATCACTAGAGAAGTAGTCAGAAGTCCTAGATCCATCATCTTCCAACAGGCAGAGAACCGCTTGGATGCTCAAAAAGCAGTCATTCTACAACTCTTAGAAGCTTGAGGCTACCCGCCAAAAATCCGTTGCCGGGAAGGCCTTTCCTGAAAACCCTGTTCTAAGACAGCCGAGCTAGGCTAAAATCGCAAAAACTTAAAAGGTACTTGTATGTCCAAATTACCACATCCTAAGGATGCATTATTCGAAGGAGAAAAACCTTTCCCTATCATCCCGGCCTGCGAACATTTTGCCGGATCCGAAAAACTGATCACTAAAGCTCTAGAGTTACAAAACAAACTCGGCGGTCTTTTCGACATCACAATGGACTGTGAAGATGGTGCTCAAACCGGAAAAGAAAAAGAACACGCGGAAATGATCGTCCGTATTCAAAACTCCGAACTCAATAAACATAATATGAGCGGTGTTAGGATCCACGATTATACCAATTCTTTCTGGAAACAAGACGTAGATATTATTGTTCCAGGTGCAGGAAACAAGATCGCATACATCACTATTCCTAAACCTACTAAAGCTTCCCAAGTGGAAGAAATGATCACTTATATCCAAGGCGCTGCTAAGAAAGCAGGGATCACTAGAGAGATCCCAATCCACGTTTTGATCGAAACTCACGGAGCGCTTGCTGACGTAGACAAGATCGCTGCTCTCCCTTGGATGCAAGTAGTTGATTTCGGTCTAATGGACTTCATCTCAGGTCACCACGGAGCAATCCCAGCTTCTTGTATGAAAAGCCCAGGACAATTCGATCACGAATTATTAAGGAGAGCAAAAGCTTCTTGTGTAGCTGCTTCATTAGCTCATGGAGTAATCCCAGCGCATAACGTTACTCTTGACCTTAAAAACCAATACCAAACTTATAAAGATGCTAAAAGAGCTCATGATGAGTTCGGATTCCTTCGTATGTGGTCCATATATCCAACTCAAATCCAAGCGATCTTAGACGCAATGGCTCCAGACTATAGCGAAGTTCAAACTTCTGCTGCTATCCTTGTAAAAGCACAAGATGCAGAATGGGGACCGATCCAACATGACGGAGATCTTCATGACAGAGCAACTTACCGTTACTTCTGGGAAGTTCTTCAAAAAGCAAAACTTACTGGTATTGCAATTCCAGAAGAAGCAGCGAAAAGATTCTTCTAATCTTTTAACTAAACTTCCAAACAAAAAAGCCGCAGACATCTGCGGCTTTTTTGTTTATTAAAACGAGATAAAATATAAATTAAAACTGTCCGTTAGTCTCTTTCTCGGGGTATCTATTTTATAGGTCTATAGAAAATGCCTCAATTCATTCTCCTCATACTGATCCTATTTCATTTCCAATTTTGTTTATTAGAAAATGATGATCCTGGACGCAAAACAGTAGAAAGGACGGATAATCTTTATATATTATCCGAATACTTAAGAAATGAAAGTGTCTGCCAAGAACCCGGCTCAATACGTGGTATCAATCGTATTTGTTTCAGAGCAGGAGGTTCCAATATGATCTATAATTTGAATACTAGTGCCTATATTTCAGGAACGGTTTCAGCAAATACTCCACTCAAATGCAGATGTCCGGAAGATGGATCTGATTCAGTTTTTTCTTGGTACCTGTATATACCAACAAACGCAAATTCTCAAAAAGGATTAGAATTGGTCCCGAATTCTTATACTTCTATAACACCCGAAACCTTAGATAATTATTCTTCAGGAGAACAATTTGCCTGTATGCCTACCGGGTGTCCATCTACCCGGTATTATCAAGTTATAGACGCAGTCCCTTGATTATCTTGTTGGAATTCCAACTTACAGTTTCTACTTAGAGTAGTAGTTTTCTAAATCTTACTTATTAAACTTTTCGTTCAGTTTTCCGATCAGTTCAGACAAACTTCTTTCCAGATATTCCCAACCTTTCTTGTTCATTGGTTCCAAAGGCATTTTTTTCTGTAATTGTTTGAAACGATCGAATGATTCTCTAGCGTAATCTAAAAATCGTCTAGGAGTAATACCCAATCTGTCGAATTGGCTTTCATTACGATTGAATAGGTCGGCAACCTTATCCCCATACTCCCCTTCCAGAAAATAATATCTGAGATCAGAGAGGGATTCGTCTATGGCCTTAAAAATTTTTGAGCCTGGTCCGTCGTCTCTTCTTGGATCAGATTCGCCACCGACTTTATCTGATCCTAGTACCCGGGCTGCTTTTGCTTTTTCATTAAGGGCGATCTTTTGTAATTTCTCCCTCATAAGAACATCGGGAAGAACTGTTTTCTTTTTATCCGCCAATTTTACTGAGGTCCTCAAAGCCGATTGTCCGAATTTTCGAACGGAACCTATTCTATGGACGTATTCGATTTATGTCCAGAAATTTCCGCCCAATACTTGTTATAACAACATAGACGAAAAACTTCTCAAAAATTCTTTCAGAGTTCGGGGTGATCTTTCTTTAATTTTCTTAATTCGCAATTCTGAAGCCATTCACAGCGAAGACAAAACATATCCTCCGGGTTGTAGTCCGAGGGAGGACATAGATTTGTATTCTCCGCTTGTATGGGCGAAAGAATATTTTCCTTCTCCCATACATCTGAAATTCCATACAGTTGACTTAAGAGTTCTCTATTTTTCCGAACCTGCGTCTCAAAAGGATCTTCTAAATTTTTTTGGAGAACGACTACTCTTTCCTGGTTTTCTTTAGGCTTCTCCCATCTTCTTACAAAGATCGGAGTTTTTGTTTTTCCTCCGAATTTTTGTAAGCCAAGAAGACTCAATAGACCAAAGACTGCTCCACCTAAATGACCCGAGTTGCTCATCATCCCAAAAAAACTTTGGGACATGACTCCACTGGAGTGGAATTGCATAAGGTAATAAGCATCTACTGAAAATCCAACACCAATCAAAACCCAAGGAGCAAATTTTGCCCTCACAGGAGGGAATACAAATCTAGCTTCAGGGAACATTAGGCTGAATGCGGCAAGCACGCCAAACACTCCGCCACTAGCTCCAACTGTTGTAGAATGATAACTATCCCAAATTGAATTTTCAGGAACAAGTCCGGTCTTCCAGCCTATATAAGAAAAAGACAAAACGAAAAGTCCCCCACCTAGTTGGGAGAGAAGATATACACTTAAGAATTTCCAACCGCCAATATATCTGCAAAGCCAGAAACCGACTGTGAATAGTCCGAACATATTCATTCCGATATGAATGAGAGAAGAGAAAAAATCTCCCCCTACCACGTGTAGGAATCCGTAAGTGAATATCTGCCAGTACATTTTCTTTTCGATGACTAGGCTTGGGTTCAATCCGAAAAAATAAGTAATAATTCCTCGTCCGCCTTCCAACAACAGAAGTACCCAGACGAAAATATTGAAGAATAAGACCAGATTCAGCGGGTGAATCAGTGAGAATCCGAAAAGCTTCGGACCTGAGGTCGGATTTCTCTTTGCCATTATGTAAGGATTAAAGGTACTGGTATCCTAGTCAAGTAGGCAAAGCCGGGGCGGGATCTGCCCCGGTTCGTCCTCATCCGCCGGGGAGTCGGTGGATGATTTCAATCACAGTTTTATCATCGAAAAAACGAAAGGCCTGCTTTAGCCTCGGAGAGTAAAAAAATGAAAAAAGAGAACTTAAGGCCGATTTTTTGGGAGAAAGGAGGACTAAAACTTTTAGACCAAAGACAAATCCCAGGTAAAAAAGAATGGTTCACTGCTAAAAACTCCGAGGATACAATTTTCGCCATTAAAGAAATGGTGGTACGGGGCGCTCCAGCAATCGCCATCACCGGGTTATTCGGTGCAGTTTTAGAATTTAATAAATTTTCTAAAAAACCCGATTACCAAGAATTCCAATCCATACTTTCCAAAATTTTAGAATCCAGACCTACCGCAGTAAATCTTCGCAGGGCATTTGAAGAACTCTCTTCTATTTTTCCTAAAGAAAAATATGATAATGTGTCCTTGTCGGAACTCCAACAAAAGTCGGAAGAATTCGCGATCCATGTTTTCGAAGAAGATATTCGAAACAATTTAGCATTAGCAAAGAATGGAGTGGGACTTTTTCCTCCTTCTCCTTCTAAACTTAAAATTATTACCCATTGTAATACTGGAGCACTCGCAACCGCAGGTCACGGAACAGCATTAGGAGTCATCAGATCCCTGAAAGATGCCGGACATGATCTTACTGTATACGCAGATGAGACCCGTCCTTACCTGCAAGGCGCCAGACTAACTGCCTGGGAATTGATGGAAGAAGGGATCGAAAATTATCTGATCACAGACAGCATGGCCGGCTGGCTAATGTCCTCCCAAAAAATAGACGCAGTCATCGTGGGAGTAGACAGAGTAGCTGCTAACGGCGATTCTGCGAATAAGATTGGAACCTACCCTTTGGCAGTTTTAGCAAAACACCATGGTGTGCCTTTTTATATTGCTGCCACAGAAAAAAGTTTTGATTTCAAAATTACAGACGGTTCCCAGATCCCAATAGAGATGAGAACACAAGACGAGGTAACTCGTTTGAACTTTTTGAAAAATGAAAAAGGAGAAGCTATTCTTGCAGAAGGTGTGATTGCACCAGTAGGAGTAAAAGCACTCAATCCTTCCTTTGACGTTACTCCTGCAAGTCTAATCAAAGCATTTATCACGGAGAAAGGAATTGTTCCTCCGGATAAGATCAAAGATTTTTTCGGCTGATCACTTTTGAGGCTTAATAGCTACCATGGCAGCTTTATCCTGCCCTGGTTGGAAACGCATCATAAATGCAGACTGGAATTTTTCGACTTTCTCCACCTGTCTTCTGTACTTGATGATACTTCCCTTATAAGAGCCTTTGCGAACCACGAGCTGAACTTCTCCAGGATTAAATCTAGAAGACTTTAATGCTTCCAGTTTTTGTTTCACGAGTTCTATGAACTTATTCTGCTTATTGTATTCTTCGAAGACCTTACGATAACCTTCTTTTTTATCTTCAGGTATTTGGCCTCTGGATCTTTGGACCATCTGTTTGATTTGTTGAACCTTAGGAAGTACCTTTTCTATTTCCTTTTCTGCAACTTGGAGACGTTTAGTTAGATCTTGAAAACTTTTCTCGTTCCTAAAATGAAATCCGAGTTCCACAGTTACATCTAATTCTGCCTGAGAACCTAAAGTTGCACAGGTCAGACCCATATAAGTAGAAACGGTAGAAGATACCAAGTTTCCACTGGATCCATTTAAGATCACATTTCCTAAGGAATGGATCTTGGAGTTAAGAATAAAACCTTCTACAATGACATCTCCATCTACTTCTATCTCTGCGTTCTCAATGAACTTAGCATAAAGATGTCCGCCAATCTTGATCACATTCTTTCCATCACCTTTGATACCACCGCTGACCTCTAAGTCACGAGCGATGACCAAATCCGAAGTCTCCACATTCCCTTTTACCATCAAGTTCCCTTGGGTCTTGATAGAGGTAGCGGCTTCTACATCTCCTTTTACTAAAACGTTTCCATCGTAATTGATGTTTCCGGTTCCGAGCCCAACGTTGGAATCGATCTGCAATTCTTGAGAAACAGTGATGGAAGATTCGGTAGAGAAGATTGCACCATTGCAAGTAGCAAAATATTCAACCAAAGGTTTGTTCTCTTGGACTAAACCCTTCTCTTGTACATTCTTGCCAATAGTAAGTTTGGGTCTTCTGATTGGAGGAGGAGAGATCGGTTTTCCGAAAACATCCATACCAGGTTTGCCAGGGATCCCTTCGAATAGAGTTGCAAGCTTCTCGCCTGCTTTTACATAAATATACCTTTCAATATTTCTATAATCAGCGTGTCCGTCCTCGCCGATCTTGACCCTTTGAGCCTGGGGATGATAGAATTTCACCCAACCGTCCTCACCTTTGACTGGAGGGAAACCCTGGGCAACCACGAAAGAAATAGGAGAAAAATCCATCCGAGATGTGGATGATTGTAACTGTTTTAAAGCACCGTAGATATTATCCCCAATGATACGATCTTGGGAAATATCCTTATTATGAAGATATTCGATAACAATGCTAGTGGAAAGAGCCCTTCCCTTGATCATCCCAGGACGAATCGTTAGATCGGCGCCCAGATTATCCGAACTGATCTTAAGAGAGAATACACTCTCCCAGCTTGTCTCTTGATCTGATACACCCGAAGTTTGCTCTGTACTCACAACCATACTACCTAGCTAACAATTCAATAAGAAGTTTCCTCCGCCTTTTTTTATCACGGAAGAAATCCATTCTCGGAACCTTTTAAAAGATCCGAAAAAGATCGTATTTGAACCCCGCCGGTTATTCCTTTTCGCGTTTTTAACGATAGACCACTATAACCTTTTGCTCCGAATATACAAGAGTCCGGAGCCCAAAAAAAAGACACAAGGGGCCTATCTCTAAGGACGGAATATTTTCAGAAAATATAACGTAAACAATATTAGAGACCGGAATTTTTTAGAAAAAATCCCCAGAGTCCAGCAAGCTTCGGGATCTCACCTAATTGAGTATAAAACGGAAGATGGTCCCCATGAGTGATCAATTTAGACCTTAAGATCACTTTCCTCCCTCCTTTATCGTTCCCTAACGAATCAAATAATTGCGCTGATTCGTCCGGAGAGATCACTGGATCGTCCGATCCATGCAATAATGCAATAGGTGCCCTCCATTCAGCTAGAAAGTTCTTAGGAGAATTGTGTAAAATGAAGTTAGGCGGCAATACGGATAGAATAGGCTCTACTAAGCTCATTCTGAAGCCTGGATCGGATTGGACACAGTATACGAAATCCTTTTCCTTCTGGTTTAGCTTTTCCAGAAGTTTGGGGGACTTCTCATCTTCTCCCGTTCTTTTTAAGCCGTTGTCCAAGGCTGCCTCGAAATAGAATTCTTCTAATTTGGAAAGTTTAGGTCGGAGCTTTGAAATATAATTATAAAGTAAAACATGAACCGCATAAGGCTCTATATCGTAATTGGATAGAATGAATGGAAGCGTGTCAGCAAAGTCAGAATATGTTCCAACAAGTAGAGCAGATTTTAGATTCTTCTGCTCTTCCTTTCCAGACAAAGCCACCATTCCCATTCCTGCGGAGAAGCTTGCTGATAAGAAGGAGATTGCCTGGCCTTCTATCCTCACTATCTCTTGGAATAAAGCTCTAATATTCGGGACTGTGTCGACAGAGATCTCAAGACCTTTCACTTCTGAAAGTTCAGGAAGATATACAGTTGCACCCGTATTCTTAAGATGTTTCGCAAGAGTGAGAATTCTTGGATCATCAATCCCTCTATTACTCATCCCATGTTGTAAGTAAATCACAGGAGAATTTTTGGGTCCTGGAAAAATTTTGGTCCTGAAGGAAGGCTTCTTAGAAACCTTTAAATTTTCTTCTCTGATTTCGGAATCAGGAGAATCTATCATGTCTGCGTATTTGAGTAAGAATGGGAGTCCCTGGAAAGAGTGTTGAATCATGCTAAGGAAGCCTTTTTTCTATATTAGTATTTTTGCATCAGAAGAATGAGATAGATCCTACCCAAATATTCTTTGGCATCCTCGTCTTTTAAAAAATATATCAAAATGTACTGTCTTAAATTTTCCAGATCGATCGGGACCAATTTATTGTTCAGATTTTCAGGAGGAAGAATATCTATTTGGAATCTTCCCAATTTCATTTCGGAGATGAGTTCAGCGCAAATCTGGTTGGCAAATTCTAACATGATAGAAGCAGCATGACTACGGATCGTAGGATCAATATGAAAGGACCTGGCGATTTTGGGGAGAAGTTTGAGTTTAGTATAACCATCCATTGCAAGAAAAAGCCTCCCCTTTGCTTCTCCTTGAAAATCCACCGCAGTACAATTCTCGTAACATAGACCTTCATTTTTAGAAGGACCAAATGCTTCTCTTACAGCTTGAACTCCCAAGTTTTTTTCCAAAAACTCAGGGAAGATCTGAGAAATTGTAAGTATGAATTTTTCATCCAATAAAGGATCTATGTTCAAAGACATACTAAACGATTCGGTCCCTCTTCTTTAGAAGAATGTAATGCTTTTTTGGCTCTCGGTTCCCATTCAGAATCGTTTTTTCTGACTCGAATAGAAGCACCGATATTGAGCCTGGTCTTATCTGGACCTAAAAATTCCATAAGTCCTGAAAGTGAGTTTTGGAATTTTATCCAATCTTCCGCATTAAAGAAAGTAGCTAAACGATTCTTTCGGATACGATAGATGGAAGAATTTTCTCCAAATCTGGACTTCCACCAATTCCCAAAACTTTTGAAATCGGAGACCAAATCACCGTCTGACTCGAATTCCATAAAAACCAGGATTTTGGTATCTTCTCCCTCATATTTTTCCCTTTCCAAATGTTGGGAAAATATCGGGTAGGAATTCCAGCCAGTCTCTCCATCCTGAGATTCTCCAGCAAGAACAAGCCCTTCTACAAGTTTATCCAATCTCAAAGAAATTTCATCAAGGGAGAATTCAGAAGGCGAAGAAGAAGTTTGTCTGACTTCTCCCAGAGAAAATGAATCCCATTCCAGTTTCCAAATGATTGCTCCCTCTTTAGGTTCAGATGACCTTTTTCTTTCGGATGGAAATATTGAAATACTTCCAGTCTTACTAGCTACAGTTTGTAGATCTCCTTTCGAATCGTGGAGCAATATTTCCCAGTATTCTTCGCCTGTTTGGATAGAATCTAAGAATGATTTTACTGCTTCGTAGGTTTTTCCGCGAACAGGAAAGAAGAAGGATTGAAAGGGAGCTTTTGTCTCCTTAGGAACTTCTTCCGTATAAGCAAAACTTTGTTCTCGGGAGATGGTAGGAACACCTTCCTCTAAATGACTCTTTTCGGAGACAACTTCCTTATGGACTTCGGGAACTTCTTCCGTTGAAACTGATTGGAAGAATGGAACTTCGACTTCTGATCCCTTCTCTTCTCTTTTATCCATTGTAGTATGAACTACATAACCAAAAAGGGAAAGAAGGCAGAATGAGATCCCACCTAAGGCCAATACTTCCCCATCTATCCAGGTGGAAAGAGAAGCGGAAGCGATTGGAAAAACTTCTGAAATTGGAAAAAAATCGGGGAAAAATTGCATTTTGTAAACTTCAGTTCCGTTACTATATCTAACGGGTTTTTCCCGGTCCGGCTCAAACGATTTTTCTATGAAACTCTACTCGGAACTGGCAGAATATTACTTCGATATAGAAAAGAACGCTCGAAAATTCGAGATGGAGACCCAGTTTATAGATAGGCTTTTCCGAAAACACAGGGTCCGAAATATTTTGGATCTAGGTTGTGGGACCGGAGAGCATGTCACCCATTTCCAAAGTCTTGGATACAAATCCCGCGGAGTCGATTCCTCCATCAAAATGATAGAGGTGGCCAAAAAAAGATATTCCCATTGCAAATTCGAAGTTGGTGCAATGCAATCTTATAAATCCCAGGAAAAATGGGACGCGATCATTAGTTTATTCGGTTCCTTTAATTATTTATTATCTAATGAAGAAGTAGAAGCAGCGCTTAAAAATCTGGAGCTGAACTTGAAACCTGCAGGTATAGCAGTTTTAGAAGTTTGGAATGCAGAACCTCTGCGCAAGATCAAAAGAAAAGCAATCGGCCCAGTCGCTCAAATCAAAGCCAAAAACACAACCATACAAAGAAACAGAGGATTTCGTCTAGTAAGGGCAGACCAATCAACAGTTGTAGAAGTAAATTATATCTATAATCTGAACGCAAAAGAGATTAAAGATAAACATTTGATGCGAGCCTACTTCCTAGTAGAACTCCAACGAATGCTCGCAAAACACAGGATGGAGATCCTACATGTTTACTCCAATTATAATGAAGTAAAATTCAAAAGTAATGCGAGTAGAATGATCCTGGTTTTAAAGAAGAAAGTGTAGGAACTCCAACAAGTTTGCAAAAATAATCTAATTGCCAAGAGTCACATTTTGTGATAACTCCATCAGGTACCACCGACCGGCCCCCACCCTAAGCGGGCGGGGACAAACTTAAATTCACGTTGGAACTCCAACAAATCTTTCCTCTGTGCTCTCCGTTGAGCTCCGTGCGAAAAAACTTAGAAAATCTTCTTCCCAGAGTCAGAATAAAAATCCAAAATTGCCATCCGGAGGAATGAGATGGCGGAAAACTACGACCTGACTGTGATCGGCGGAGGCCCTGGAGGATATGTGGCCGCCATTCGAGCTGCCCAACTCGGATTGAACGTATGTCTAGTTGAAAAAGAAAAACTCGGCGGAGTATGTTTAAACTGGGGTTGTATTCCAACAAAAGCGCTTTTAGAATCCGCACATTTATTAGAGTCCATTCGTAAATCCGAATCCTTTGGCCTGAAAGTTGAAAAAGCCTCTCCTGATTTTCCAAATATTATCAAACGTTCCAGAGGTGTTGCAGACACAATGTCTAACGGTGTCGAATTCTTAATGAAGAAGAATAAGATTTCCGTAAAGAAAGGAAATGCCGTTTTCAAAGACAAAAATACGATCTGGCTTCCGGATACTTCTAAGGAAGAGATCCAATCCGAATATTTTATCATAGCAACAGGTGCAAGACCAAAAGAATTTCCAGGACTTCCATTCGATGGGGAGAAGGTTCTCTCGAGTAAACATGCAATGTTACAGAACTCCCCTCCTAAAACATTGGCTGTTATCGGTGCAGGAGCTATAGGAATTGAATTTGCGGACTTCTACTCTAGCATGGGAACCCAAGTAACAATCGTAGAGATGCAGGACAAAATCCTTCCATTAGAGGATTCTGAAATATCTAACTTACTAAATCGTTCCTTCGTAAAAAGAGGCATCCAAATCCTTACAAGTGTAGGAGTTTCAGAACCAAAACTAGAATCAGATGGAGTTTCTATTCTTCTAAAAGGAGAAGGAATAGCACCAGAAGGTGAAAGAAGAAAGTTTGATAAGGTACTCGTTGCTATAGGTGTTACTCCAAATACGGAGGACATACACTTGGAAGAGATTGGAGTATTCCTTCAAAAAGGATTTATTAAAGTAGATTCTAAATTTAAAACCAAGGTCTCGAATATCTACGCGATCGGAGATTGTATTGGAGCACCGTTACTTGCCCATGTGGCTTCTACAGAAGGAGTTAAAGCGGCAGAAGCAATCTCCATCCAAAACAAAAATCCACATGGATTAGTTTTTGAACCTTTGGATTATCTCAAGATCCCTGCTTGCACTTACTGCCATCCTGAAGTTGCCTCGGTAGGTTTAAAGGAAGAAGAAGCCAAAAAATCAGGTATCGACGTTGTAGTAGGAAAATTTCCATTTAGAGCAAACGGTAGAGCGCAAGCCCTAGGCGAAGTTGAAGGAATGGTAAAACTAGTAGCCGATCGAAAAACGGGTGAAGTATTAGGAGCTCATCTAATAGGCCCCAATGTTACCGAAATTTTAGGAGAGATCAATTTAGGTATGGGATCCGAACTGACTCTAAAAGAAATTGCAGGAAGAATTCATGCCCATCCTACACTTTCAGAATCCGTAATGGAAGCCGCAGCGCAAGCTTTAGGAGAGGCGATTAATATCTAACTAGGCTTATACGGAGACGTTTGATTCTTCCAAAGATCCGGTGAACAGGATATCCATCTTGTTCACTTTAAACTCTTTAGGTAATTTAGAATCAATGGTCAAAAGTTCTGAGTCCAAATCATGGAATTTGCCTGACTTCTCATCGAAGAAATGGAAATGGTCATCGATATTGCTATCGAATACCGATTTACCCAAACAAGAAAATTTAAATTCTCTTAATAGACCTGCAGATACTAAAACGTTCAAAGTATTATAAACGGTAGCCAAACTCATCTTCAAAGATCGCTTATCTACCCATTCTTTTACTTCTTCTGCAGTTGGATGATCTGCTTCACAAAGCACGTATTGGCAAATGGAAATCCTTTGCATGGTCGGTTGTATTGAAACCGATTTTAATCTACTCTCTATTTCGTCCGGAGTCAGGCAGTATTGTTTGTGTTTACCTAAAACAGTCATGGTCGTCGGTTCTCTCTATTGGCCTATATATCTGACGGTCCGAATGGCCCGAATATAAAGCAAAAAGTCTAGAAGATATGAATTCCTATAAGGATCTTGCAAAAAAGGAAGGATTTATGCAATCTAAAAAAAGGAGGCCAAAAAAACCCCGGAAATCGCGGATTTTCCTTTGAAACGTATCTGAATCTCTATAACCTGACGAAAAATCTTTGAAAAGCAGAGAATGATGAGAAACAAATTTTTTACTACCCTACTCTTTCTCTCCCTGGTCCTAAACGTTTCAGTTTGGGCCGAAACAGGGGCATCCCCTCAAACAAATACATTAGCTCAATCCGAAACGGATTCGGCTCATGGGGAACATGGAACTGGAAACGGGCACCAAGAGACTGCATCGGCCCATGGTGAAGCAGGAGACGATCTTCCTTTATGGTCGGTTATTCCTTTCGTTTTAATCCTACTCAGTATTGCACTTCTACCTCTGATCTCTCATACAACTGAGCATTGGTGGGAGAATAATAATAATAAGCTCCTTCTTTCCTTAGCTCTAGGAGGAGTTTCTTTCGGGATCTTAATGGCACATAGCTGGGGTGGAAAAATTTTCCATACAATGGTATTCGATTATATTCCGTTTATCATTCTGCTAGCATCGCTCTTCTATATTTCCGGAGGGATCGTTTTAAAGGGAGATATAGAAGCTACTCCTGTGAATAATACAATCTTCCTGGTTGTAGGAACTTTCCTGGCTTCTTTTATTGGAACGACTGGAGCTTCTATGCTTCTCATCCGTCCTTTACTTAAAACTAACTCAGAAAGAAAACATGTGGTCCACACAGTGATCTTCTTCATTTTTTTGGTTTCTAATATCGGCGGTTCTCTAACTCCTCTCGGTGATCCTCCATTATTCTTAGGTTATCTGCAAGGTGTTCCATTCGTTTGGACATTTAAACTATTCCCTCAGATGATCATCGCTTCCGGAATTTTACTTGTGGTCTATTTTATCTGGGACACGATCATGCACGGAAAAGAAACTAAAAAGGACCTCCGTTACGATCATTCTCATAGACAACCTCTTGGGTTAGAAGGTCAGGTAAACCTACTCTGGCTTTTAGGAGTGATCCTTTCAGTAGCTTTCTTAAACCAAAACTATATCCCTGCGATTGAGAAATATCCTTTCTTAAGTTTCATCAGAGAAGCAGTTCTGGTCGGCTTGATCGCACTCTCTAAAGTGACTTCTGATCCTAAACTAAGAGAAAAGAATAAATTCACCTTAGGCCCAATCCAAGAAGTGGCTTATCTTTTCATCGGGATCTTCTTAACCATGATCCCTGCACTTCTCCTGTTAGAACATCATGGAAAAGAATTGGGAATTACCGAAAGATATCAGTTCTTCTGGGTAACCGGTGGATTCTCAGGAGTCCTGGACAATGCTCCTACCTATCTGACATTCTTATCCTTGGCTAAAGGATTATTAGGATTTTCTAATGTAACTCAAATCCTGGCAGATCCAGTGGGCGAAGAATTGTTAAAAGCGATTTCCGTGGGCGCGGTATTTATGGGCGCATTGACCTATATTGGTAACGCTCCTAACTTCATGGTAAAATCTGTGGCCGAAGAGAATAAGATAAAAATGCCAAGTTTCGGAGGATATGTAGTGTATTCCTTCCTACTTTTGGTTCCTACCTTCTTACTTTTGACCTGGATTTTCTTTATCTAGATTAATTTCTTCTCCGCTTCATTAAGAGGCGGAGAAGTTTCACTCTTCCTTCACCGGAACAAACACCACTGAATGGATAGTTTTGGTGCCTGGAGTTCCATCTTCCGATAATCTTTGCGTGTACATCACTTCTGCTTTTGTATTTCTTGCAGGTTTGTACATTATAATTTGATTCACATAGTCGAATACTGAAACGGAATAATCGATCACAGTCAAAGCAGCTTGCAAAGGAAGAAACCTAGATCTGCTCACGGGTTTCATTTCAGTTTCCTGAGGAAGTGCCAGCCATTTGTACATTCTAGCAGATCTTCCTATACTTTTAACATTCTCCCATTCCAGTTTTGTTTCCGGAAATATAGCCTGCACTTGTTTGAAATTTACTCTAACTGGAAGATTTTTCTCTTTGGATTCTCTTAACGCGGTGGATAATTGAAGATCGAATGTGTCTTCATCTAAATATTCTATTTCATTGCAGGAAGAAAATACAGTCTCGCAGATATCTCCATATCTTTTATGAACAAAGAAGATCAGATTGATCTTTCCACTTCCAGGATGATATAGAACTTTAGCGTTATAATCTCCTGTCTTCTTGAAATAGACACCTCTGTAAATTCTTCGGATAAGCCCCCATCCAATCAGACCAACATCCTTTAAAACGGGAGGATCTGCAATTTCTAATCCACGGATAGCTATATGAAGTTTTTCGATAGCGACTCTTCCGTCTCTTTTAGATATTTCTAATAGAAAATCTCTGAGTTCGTCTAATTCATCATCTGCGAGTTTTAGATTTTTTCCGGAAAGATCCACCAGGACCTTTCCGGCATTCTCTTCTAAAAGTTTTCGGACTTCTGATTTTCCGCCTTTGGAATTTAATTCATCCAAAGTATAACGGATACAATCTTGCTCGTGACAAGAGATCTGCTCTTCGTATCTATCGATACCAAAATAGCCTGTGGAAGGATCGGGCGCTTCTGAAAACAGAAGGCCCGGAGAGAGAAATAAACTTAGGACTAAAAGTTTAGCTAGCTTCGTCCGTATATTCCATGACCAGATACATGAGTGTCTCAGTATCTGTTGGATTGATATATTCGTGGGGAACATCCGCTCTAAAATATACGGAATCCTTTGCATCCAGTTCTACCACCTTGTCCCCCACACGGAGGCGCAATTTTCCTTGGACCACGACTAGGTTCTCAGTTGTTCCAGCCTTATGAGCTTCTGCAACTTCGATTCCACCTGGTTTCAGGATCAGTTCGTAAAATTCTACCCTTCTGCCTCCGATAAACGGAAACAAGGCACGACTAGAATATACCTTTGAACTGGAATATAAGACTTTTGTATTCTCTGCTTTTAAGAGAAAAACTCCCTCTGTTCCTTTTTCTTTTAGAAGTTCACTGAAAGGAACATTAAGACCAGTTGCGATCTTCCATAATACTGCGATTGTAGGAACACTTTTACCTTGCTCTATTTGAGAAAGCATGGCTCGGCTCACACCACAACGAGATGCCAATTTGTCTAATGAGAGTCCTTTAGTATGGCGAATTAATTTTAGGTTTTCTTTAACGACTTCTGTTATATGTTCGCTGGAGATGAGTTCCTTCCCATCCAGTTCTTCGGCGTCGGCCTGTTTCATACCTAATTCGTCCAATATAACGGAACATGTGTCAATCCAATTTCAATCCTTTCAAAAGAGGATGATTAAATTAGAGAAGGATCCACAGAGGAGTCTATGAGGGAAACAAAGCACAAATTCCAAGTCCCTAAGACTCCAATCCATAAATGGTATGAAAAGGGATTCATACTCGCTGTAGAAAAACCTGCTGGGATCCCGGCCCAAGCTACATTCGATCCGAACCGTCCTAACTTGGAAGATCTTGTTAGGCAACAAGAGAAGGAGCCAGATCTACGGTTACTTCACAGATTGGATAGAGATACAAGCGGCATTCTATTATTCTGCAAAGAGCCATCCAGAAACAAAGAAGCAGATTCAATCTTAGCTGATTCAAAAAAAACTTACATTGCAGTTTGTAACGGAATTCCAACAGAAAAAGAATTTAGAGTTGAGTGTTTCTTAAAAGACGGAAAAGGAAAAGTAAGTTCAGTTCGTTCAGGTGGTAAAAAAGCGATTACCGATTTTACACTTCTTTCTGCTTCAAAGGAGAAGAACATCTCTTTGATTGCTGCAAAATTAGTTACTGGCAGAAGACACCAGATCCGATTTCATCTATCTTTTATCGGCACTCCTATCTTGGGAGATGAAACTTATGGTGAAACTTCCACTAAAAGTTTAGTTCCTAAACCAAAGCGTTTTTTATTACATTCATATCTTCTAAAATTCAAAAACGAATTTGATGAAGATGTGAAAATTGTATCCGAACCTCCGAGCGATTTTCAACCTTATCTTCACTTTTTTTCTGGCATACGATTCCCAGAATAAGTAAGGTGGTCCTCACTTTTCCGGGAGGCGAAAATGAGCGAGTCCATAGCATTGATCGTAGGCGGGTCCGGAGCCGCAGGCCAAAGTGCAATCCAAGCATTCAGAGAACATTCTTCCAAAACAGGACAAAAATGGAAGATATACTCCACTACATCGGGAGAAACCCAGGTAGAAGGTTCTGATAAAACAATCCCATTTATCAAATTAGAGGAACCACAAGAAGCAGTTTCGAATATTCAAAAATTCTTAAATAAGGAACATGCAAAGGTAGATGTATTGATCTACACACCTGCCAGAGGAAATTTAGGATACCCGGTTTCCGAAACTCCGGATCAGGATATTATTGATACTGCAAAATTTTGTTTGGATCCAATGTTAGATCTGGAAAAAAAATTAAATCCAAGGATCACAGTTGGATATTCAGCTTATTATTATCTTCCCCACTTACTAACTTTCTATGGTTCTTTAGCATTTATAAAAAAGAAAATGGAAGAATGGGCGGTCCAAAAACCTGATTCCAGAAAGATTATCCGCGCGGGAACATTTTTTAGCCAAAGTGTAAGAGGGATCACGATCATTTTGCAAAGACTTGCAAAATCTTCTCCTCATCCTGACTTACAAAAACTGATGGAAGAACAAAAATCCTCTGGGAAAAAGTTTGGAGACTTCTTCATTGATTATATCCAACAAAAGGAAAATGAAAGTTTTGGAAAAAACTTTCCATCTATTCCGTATAGGATCACTGAACCAAAAGATCTGAAAATCGCCTTATTAAAAATTTTAGAAGGAGAGAATGCTCCCATTGTTTCCTTAGTAGGAGATTGGATCTGGACAGAAGACAAACTTCCAGCAATGCCCGATTATCTAAAAATCAGGTAAGTGGTTTCGGAATTGTTTTCCAATCCGATACACTTTGGATAAGAGTCCCCTTAGGCGGGACCTTCTTCTTGCCCCTATCCAAAAATATTCCTTTGGATCTACCATGCGAAAGCATAGGGAAATCATTTTCTGAATCTCCGAATGCAATATCGAATCCTTGGCTTCCATTTGCAAGATTCAAGAATTCTACTTTTCCGATCCCATAAGTAAAAGGTTCCATTAACTCGTGGCTTAAAAGCCCGCTTTTTTCAACGAGTCTCATACCAAGTACATTCTCTTTCGGAATTCCCCATTGCTCAGAAACTAATTGGATCACAGGCGCAGGAGAAGCGGTTATGATCCAAATTTTAGTTCCGACCTTTTCCAATTCTTTAACAAGTTCAAACATAGGATAAAATGCTTGGACCGCATGGGAACTTGTATCCTTCTGATGTCTTTCCCAAACATGATTTGCGGTATTCTGCAAATCTTCGGTGGATCTACCGGAAAATATCCAGGTAGACCATCTATATCCGGCCTCGAGACCTTCTTTTTCGATCTTGGATTCGTAATATTTCCAGACCTCGTTCATGAAAGTTTGGGAATCAGTTTTACGTAATGTTTCCATTTTTTCAGAAATTGTAGTTTCTGGGAAAAAAGGAGAAAGAGATTGGATCCAAGGAACTCCTGCTTTTAAGAGTTCACACATAACTTCCTCTCCGAAATCACCACGGACAAGAGTATTATCAAAATCGAATAGAGCTGTTTGGAATTTCCGACCAGTCAGGTTCTCTTCTAAATAGGAAAAGATTTCGGAAGACCAGTCGGAATTAGAGAACAATGCGATTATTGTTGGATGGTTTCTTTTGCAATCGCAACTTGGGATTCTTTATCCGCTAAGAAAGGAGGAAGATAATGTTCAGGGTTCAACACAACGTTTTGGTAACGAACTTCGAAGTGAACATGGGGACCAGTCGTGTGACCAGTGTTTCCGGAAAGTGCAAGCACCTGTCCTTTTTTAACTTTATCACCTTGTTTAACGAAAAGTAGAGAATTATGAGCGTATAATGTTTGGATCCCATTGATCTGAGGATGAGAAAGTACCACTCTTAGTCCGTATCCACCATCTCTTTTGGAATCAGTCACTACTCCATCAGCCGCAGCAATGACTACTGATCCATTCGGGCAAGCAATGTCCACGCCAGCGTGAAGTGCATTCCAACGTCTTCCCAATCTGGAAGTAACTCTGGAATATTTGAAGCTTAATGGCCAAATCAATTCTCTTGCATCCGAGGTGAAGATCTCTCTTCCTTTGTCCTCTAATAGAAGATTGCGTGTATAATTTGCGTTATATGGGAAGAATATAGGCTCTGAGTTTTGGATCTTACCGCTGTCGTGAATTCCGTTTAGAAGGCGAACTTCTCTTTCGGAGGTTCCGAATTTATGGTAAAGATCTTCTAGGGATTCTTTTACTTTTCCAGGAACAATCCAGATCCCTTCTCTGGATTGATAGGTTTGGATGAATTGGTTATCTACCTTTACCTCTTCCAAATATGTATTTGCGAAAGATTTCCAGGAAAGGAATATGAGTGCAGATGCGCCGACTAGCGAAAGAATAGTTTTTCTTTTCATTTGGTTCTTTCCTTTTTGCGCCGCCAAAAATTCTCTTAAAAAACGGGTATTGCTTTTAAGATCGGCAGTAAATTTCCGAAAGTTCAACCTATCCTCCTGGTCCATAATCTCGGGACAAGGATTTTTCTCCACCCAAATCCAGGGGAATTGACGATATCGAACGAATCCGACCGAATCCTAATGAAATTAATTATTTTAGTTCCTATTCTATCGACTTTTGGCATTTTTTAACAGATTTTCTGCGTTTTTACAAGGTGTCACATATAGAGTCCCGAAAAAATACAAACTTACTGAAAAGTTTTCTGAAATTGGAGGAAAGTTTCGTCATGGAGGAAGCTGCAAACAGGGACGGAATAGACATAAAGACAGGCACTTAAAGGCCAGAGTCGGGGCTGTTTTTTGGGTTTTTTTGGAAAAGAGGCCTTGAAGGTTGAACAGGAAGTTTCGAATAGGTTTTCATTTCCTTACTAATGATTGCATATGAAAGAGAATTATGCAAAGTAAGTCGACATGGTAAGAAATTTTAATAACCACGTTAGACGAATATCAGTCTTTTGTTTTAGCATCTGTATTTTGTTCGGCTGTGAAAACTTGCTAACTCCCAAAGAGGATAATCTAGGACTATTCGACTCCCTTCCTGTATTTATACAATATCTAGAAAACGAAAAGATCTGCCAAGAACCAGGATCCATACGAGGTATCAATCGTTTTTGTTTTCGCTCCGGAGGCTCAAATATGATCTACGATTTGACTCTTGGGTCTTATGTTTCCGGAACAGTTACAGCAGGACATCCTCTCAGCTGTAGATGTCCTGAAAATGGTGCTGATATGGGGTTATCTTGGTATTATTATGTGGCCGCCAATGCAAATACTGTTACCGGATTGAGTTTGGCTTCTGATAGAGTAACTGGATCGGAACAATCATTATCTATTTATTCAGCAGGCGAAGAATTTGCCTGCATGCCGCCAGACTGTCCAAATACAGATTTTTACGAATTGATCCAAGCCGTTCCGTAAATAAAGAACCTTTACCCTAGGATCCTCTCTTTCAGTTCCGGAGTAGGCATTCTACAAGACTCTCTTTTTCCGAAAAGTCTATACCTGTTTTTGGCGATCAGATCATAGAACAGATTTCGAATGGGCCTTGGAATGATATATCCGGCCAGAAGAATTTTCCAAAATCCTCCGAGTGTCCTACAGATCTCTAAGACCGCATTGGACTTGCTATGAATTTCCTTCCCATCCCAGAAAAGGATACTGTCAATACCTCGGACTTTTTCTTCCAAGGTATTAGATTGGATTAGATTTTTTGCATATTCGGATTGAAGGCTCGCGAATTTTAATCTTTTATGTTTATCCAGATCCAAAAGTGCGTTCACTGCACCATTGCACAAATTGCAAACTCCATCAAATAGCACGATCGGATCCGTAAATTCTGACAAAGGAACCTTCTTTCTTTTATTTAGACAGTTTAGAAGTTTTATTACTCAAATAAAACCGCGCGAATTCAGTTCTTTTTGAAATTAGAAAGCGCAGATTTTAGTTTTTCATACCAAGCGCCTTTCTTTTTCAAGAAGATGGCAGGAGATCCAAGAGGTGCATCGGTTTCTATCCAAACTCCTCCCTGGAAAGTTTTTCCTGTCCATACATGTTCCCATTCTCCCTTAGGAAGATAACCTTTTACTGTATCTTCTCCTTTTTCTAAAACAGGGATCACCAGTAGATCCTCTCCTAGTAAGAATTGGTTTTGTAGATCTCTTGTATTACTATCTTCCGGATAGGAAAGATACATTGGACGCAATAAGGGAAGTCCTGTTTCACTCGCTTCTTTATTTAGAAATTTGAAATATTCTTTTAATGCAAGATGTATCTGTCCGTATTTTGCAAATTCTTTTATTGTATCAGGATCTGAATATGGTTGGTGATTTTTAGCAGGCCTGTTTCCCTCATGAGTCCTAAAGACTGGAGTGAATACATTCAATTCTGCCCAACGAAGAAACAATTCTTTGGATCTGAAATAATCTTTGATCGGACTTGGAATTGTTGTGTATCCACCTATATCACTATGATTTAAACTGAGTCCTGACATTCCACCGCTCAAGATCCCAATGAGAGAAGATACGATTCCATCATGTCTTCCCCAACTCACCATCTGGTCTCCCGCCCAAAAGGAGGTAGAATATTTATTAGAATAACTGTATCCTGCTCGTGTAAAGAATACGATTTGCCCTTCTTTGCCCGCTTCTTGGATGGCTTCTCTGTTTAGCCTTGCCCATTCTACAGGGTAACGATTATGATAGAGTTCTGAAGATTCTTTTGAGAATAATACTGCATCAGTCGGCAACCATTCTCCAAAATCTGCCATCCAGCCTGAGAGTCCGTTACCTATCAGATTTTGTTTGATGATATTTTTGATCCAGGTCCGAGTTTTTGGATTTGTTAGATCTAGTAGTCCTGCTGGGAATCCTGCTGTTTGGACTATATAATCTTTTCCTTCTTTATCTTTTACTAAATAATGATTTTTGACCGCGTCTTCGAACAGAGGACCTTCGGTAGCAAGCATAGGATTAATATATCCTAAAACTTGAATATTCTTTTGGTTTAATTCTTTTACGAAGTTTTTGAAATCTGGGTAACGAGTCTCGTCCGGAAACCATTTCCACCAGAGCTGGGAACCAAACACTGTCTTTCTTTGCCCTACCCAGTCTTGGATCCAAAGTGCACTGATTGGATTTCCTGCGAGTTTTGCTTCTTCTATCTTTTCCAAAACGACAGCTTTTCCGCCTTGGATCCCGAGCCAGGTTCCATATGCCCAATCCGGCAAATTCGGAAATCTTCCAGTATGAGAAGTGTATAATTTCAGGATTTCTTTAGGATTCGCAGCTTTCCAGGATTTTACGTTAAGTCCTCTTTCTCTGAATTCTATTGTAATTTCAGAATCTTCTTCAAAATTAAAAATAGAATAGGAACTATTTTCAAAGAAGAAGGCTCTATTCCGAGAAGTGAGAAAAAATGGGATGGGAGTATAAGTGCTATATTCATTTCCCCCCGCACCTTCTAACAATTCAGCTCCCCAGGTAATCGGTTGGTCTCCCCTTCCCACTCCTTGTTCTTCGGAGAATAAGAAAGGTTTTTTTCCTTTTAGGTTTAGATGAGAGAATTGTTCTCCTAATCCATAGATACTTTCGGATTCGTCCGATTTGAATTTTATAAATGTGCGGTTTAATTCCGGGTTAGAAATTTCTACCTTCCAATCTAGTCCAGAATTAGAAGAAGAAACAAATCGGATCGTATAAGATGTTTCACAGTTTTTTCCGGAAAGTTTTCCTTTCAGAAGTAATGCCCCAGATTCTAATGCAAGACTTTCGATCGTTTGGGATCCACATTCTAATAAGATCTTATCTTTGATCTTAAAGGTCGCTTTTCTATAATTTACATTCTGTTCTCCTTTAGCGGAAGAAAGAAACGCATCTTTTAAGTTGAATTCTAAAATTCTACCCTTGGAAGTAATGAACGATAGTTCATATGGTATAAATACAGCTTTGACTCCGTTACCAAGGTCGAATTCTTGAGGAGGAATGGAAAATGGAGAAATTTTTTCAAACCTGGATCCACAATCTAATAAAAATGCAATTAGTATGCTAATAATAAAAAAGAACCTCATCGTTATTCCTCTTAGAAACTAACGAGAGGTTCTTTTATGAAGCTTAAGAAGTCTTTCTTTTTTTAACTTTTTCTATCAGTTCCACCGACTCTTGGTGCAGAAGCTCCTGCCCCAGTCTGTCCGTAAATATTCGCAGCTTGTTTCGGTAGATTGGATTTTCTCCACTCAAACCAAGAACCAACATAAACATTCACGTCGTTGTATCCTACTTCTTTGAGCATCATTGCGAGCAAGGAGGATCTTGCTCCGTTATAATCATAGATAACAGTGGTCCTTTCCGGCATGAAAGGGAAACCTCTTAACTTTTTATTGAAGAAGGTTTTGTCCACGAGTTCGCCGTTCGCGTCATACAACATTCTCCAATCCCAAAGGAATGCGCCTGGCAATCTTCCGCAAAGACTTCCTGGTTCAGGTGAAGTCAAACGAGGAAGTTTTCCATCATATTCTTCCGGTGTGCGAGTATCGAAAATTTGGAGTCTAGTTAAGTTCTTTTCTAAAAAAGCTTTGTCTATCACTCCCTCCAGTTTGCGCACTTTGGAAGAAGGACCTATATCTAATTCTTTGGAGCCTTTTTCTTTTGCGCCATCTACAGGCCAACGTTGTCCGATCAAATACGCGTTTTGAAAACCTGCGCATCTCAAAAGGAAGACGAGTCTGGATGCAAACATTCCCATTCCCTCGTCGAAAACCAAGATCCTAGACTTCTCTTCTTTTTTAGCGAGAGCAAGTATCTCTTCGATCGGACCCAATAATTTTTTGGAAGAGTCCGGATCAGAAGCAAATGCCTTTTTGACGAATGGAAAATAATACGCACCCTTTAAGGTGGATTCCTGATATTGTGCTTGGGAGCGACAATCGATGAATAAGTCCTGTTTTTCGTTCAGGTCGGTTTTAAGAAAACTCCAGTGAGACAAGATGAATACCGTTATATTTTTTACTCTTAGTTTTAACCATATTCCAGACTACCGTTTCAGAGTTTAACTTTTTTTTGGTATTCTTGGAATTTCGAGACATAATCGCAAGAATTCTACGGAAATTCCTCTTCTATTTTCAGATCTGTAAAATCCGCTTTTTCCCGAACCGATAATAATTAAGAATGTTTTCCTCGATGCAGAATATTTTCCATTTAAGAACGAAAAGACTCCTTCTTTCTTTTGTGAGCCTGGGAGTTTTATTGTTTTTTTCCGTTTTTATTCCGGATTCTGGAAGTTTCGCGGAAGAACCTCCCCCTAAAAAAGCTAATTCCAGGATTGGAGATTTTGCTGAGAAAGAATTTCAAGAAGGCTTCCGAAAATATACCAAAGAGAAAGATGCAAGACCCTTGAAAGAATGGTTCAAACAACATGGAACCGTTCATATTGGTGAGTGTAAGTTCAGATCTAGTCCTGAAATGGAAGAATTACAGGTTCTTTCTTTGGATTGTCCCGGAAAAAAACTAAACGGTTTCTTTTATTCAGGAGAAGAAAGATTACGTTCTCCTGAAAAAATAGATTCTTTCAGAGTAAAAGGTCCTGTTAAATTAGGAAAAACAGTTTATTGGGAACTAGAATTTTCTGAAGAGAATTTAAAAGCAGCGAGTTCCAAACCTACGCCCGGTGGTAAATCCAATCCGGAAACTAAATTAGTGGATAAGGCCTCCACTGTGAATTTTGGTCTGCAATATTTCTTAAGCATCGCAAAACATCCTATTGATCGCCCCACTCCTAAAGGAAAAGAGATCTTTTTTGATTCCTCCTGCCCTCTTCTTTACTTGGGCAAGGATGCAGATTTTTATTGGGACAAGTCTTTGTATTATTCTTTCCAGGCCAGCTGTTTACCAGATTCTCCATATTCCTGGATCCGAATCAAAGCAGATCTGAGCGGAAATGTTTTAGTAGATAACCAACCAACGGAAGAACTCCAAGAAGGAGCACGTTACCTGGCAAAATTGAAATTAGAATCAGTAGAAAAGGATAAAATTGTATGGTCCGACGCGGAGTTGTTTCATGAATAAGTTTTGGATACTTCGCGCAGGATTGATCCTAATTTTTAGTTTTCCTGTTCTTTCTCAAACAAACGGAAACTCGGATCTGAAAACATTATTGAACGGGGTAGTAATCGTCAGAAGTGATATTTATCCAGATGCAAGCGATCCTTTGGAATTCGGGGACCAAGATCTTTCCAGGGATGTAGGTTCAGGTTTCATTATTGCAGGAAATAGAATATTAACAAATGCTCATGTAATCTCAGAATCCAAGTATCTGAAGGTAAAACGTTTCAATAGTAGTAAGTATTATAATGCTAAAGTGGAATTTATTGGTTTCGACTGCGATTTAGCATTGATCTCGGTAGAAGACGAGGAATTTTTTGCCGCTGTAGAACCTCTGGAAATCGCAGAAGAATCCCCTTCTCTAGGTAGTAATCTTTTAATGTTAGGATATCCAGAAGGTGCAGAAAATCTCACTTTAGAGAATGGACTCGTCAATCGTGTGGAAAGATTGAGATACTCTTTTACGGGATTAGATTATAGAAAAGTAATCCGTGTGGGTGCAAATATTCTCCCGGGATATTCGGGCGGTCCTGCTATCCAAAACGGAAAAGTAGCAGGGATCATCTTCGAAGTTAGCCAAATCCAAGGAAATACCGCTTATCTAATCCCGCCAGAAGTAGTGCAACATTTCTTAAAAGATATACAAGACGGGCAATACGATGGTTTTCCATTCGTAGGTTTTACTTTCCAAAATGGAAATTCAGAATCTGTGAAAAAGTATTTAAGAGTTCCTCAAAACTTGCAAGGTGTGCTTGTAAATAAGGTATATCCGAATTCTTCATTCTCGGACGTTTTGCAAACGGATGATTTTTTATATAAAGTAGATGAAGCCTATCTGAATAACGAAGGTGGCCTTTTAGAATTTACAGGGAGAACAATCGTAGACCTGATTGAACCTGGTTTTGTAGGCCAAAAACTGAATCTGTATTTTTACAGAAACGGCAAAAACTTCAAGATCCAGGCTGAGTTAAAAAAGACAGATTCACTTGAATTGTATCGAGATCGCCAGATCAGAAGTTTCCTAGGTGCAGGACTATTATTCCAACCTGTGAATCGTGCATTATTTGGGAAAGAAAGCCAAAGAGTGGAAACCGCTCTCAGATACCATTACAGTTATTTCATACAAGACGATCTTTTCAAATTTACAGAAAGAGATCTGATCTTAACTACTTTATTTCCGGATCCTCTTAACTCTAAATATCTAAATTATCGTTTTAAAATATTAGAATCCATTAATGGGAAGACTCCTGCCAATATCTCTGAGTTTAAGGATTATTGGAAAAAATTCTCCAATGGAACCTTAGTTTTAAAATTCAGGGGTGTCGGACTTCCTTTGGTTCTGGACGCTAAAACAGTCAGGACAATAGACTTAAGAGTTAGAAAAAGATTCGATATTAAGTCGGACGAATCCAAGGAGGGAAAATGAGATCTTATAAATTAGTATTCCTTCTTCTCTTTTGTTTAGGATTTTTTGAAAATATTGAAGCTAAAGCAGATTCAGAATTTTCACTTCTAGTACATTTTAGAAAGTACTCTCATCATAACCCTTTCCAAAAAGGAACTCCTTATCAGAAAAGAATCCCTGCTATCCGTGTGGATGAAAGAACTGCACTCGCACTTTTAAAACCGGGAGAGGTTCCACTATTTGCGGAAATTCATCCAGAAGAATCCGCCGAAAGAAAGGCTTATTTCCAAAAAGTGGATCTGGATACTGGACTCGGTATCGTGCTTCTTCCTGAAAATTATGGTAGAACGAAAAAGGTATCCCCGATCGCAATATTAGAAGAAGGAACAAGAACGCAAGGAGCATGTTCTTCCTTCTTTACAAACTTTGAATGGGGAAGTTTAGAATTTTCCAAATCAATTCTGCCTCTCTCCAAACTTTCCAGAAAAGAAAACCAAGACGGAACCAGGAGTTTTCTTTTTGCAGGTAAGAAAGTTTGCGGATTTACTGATGGAACATGGAATGCAGGAGCTGATCTTCTTCGTAGATTTTATCAGAGTAGATTTTCTTCTGCTTCTCCATTTCCTCACCCAGGTTTCTCCGCAGAAGGTTCTTTAACACCTGCCGAAGAAGATTATTATTTTCCGAAAGGTAGTGTTGGGGCGGTAGTTTCAGAAGTTCTTCCTGGAATTGGCCCGATGCATAATCTATTTCCAGGAGATGCAGTTCTTTCCGTGAATGGAACTCCGGTTGCTTCTAAACAAAAACAAGTACTGTATGATATCCTGCTCAGTAAAGGTGGGTCTTATCTAAATTCTGGAGAATGGGTCACTCTTTCCTTGTATCGTGACGGCAGAAAAAGAGAGATACGTTATCAGCTAAGACCGTATAACGAAGATTCTTTTTTAATCCCTGAAAGTTCTGACAAGATTGCTCCTAAATATATTATTGCTGGCGGATTACTTTTCACTGAACTTACTCATACATATTTAAAAGAGTATGGAGAAAAATACAAATCCACAAGCGATCGAAAGTTAGTATATTTAGCAGAAAGTTATTCTAAAAAACTTCATCCGGAAAGGAGTCGTATCGTGTTACTTTCCAGAGCATTTCCGGATGAGAAAAACAGGGCTTACCAAGAATTTCAAGATTTGATCTTAGAATCTGTGAACGATAAGGTAGTGGACTCAGTCGAAGGTTTGAAAACGGCCATTTCTGAGAATAAGGATGAATTTTTGATCTTCCGGTTTTCAGGAAATAAATTGGCAGTTTTCGATAAGTCAGAGTTAAAAAGTTTGGATGAAAGGATAAAATCCTTATATTCTCTTGATTCTCTAGACAATATCCGCTGACAAAATTCTTGACTAGAATACCTTTCCAGGGTTTTCTTTTGTTTTCCGAATAAGTCACCTTAAATATTCGGAAGTTCTGAATTAGGAATTTATTATGAAAATCCTTTTCGTTGATGACGAAGAAGTTATCCGAGATCTGTTCCAAGAAATTTTCGGCAGCGAATACGAACTCGTTCTTGCCGGGACCGCGGAACAAGGCTTAGTCTTAGCAGAGTCGGAAACTTTCGATCTTATCATCACCGATATTCGTCTTCCAAGGATGAATGGTATAGAGTTCATCACTAAATTGAGAGAAAAGGGAGTAGAAACTCCTTTTATAGTCATCACAGGAAATCAGGACATTCAAATCTCCATCAATGCTCTTAGATTAGGAGCAGTGGATTTTTTCCTCAAACCTTTTCGGATGGAGGCGATCCGTTATTCTCTCTTAAGGTTTAAGAACTTATTTTATGCGGGTAAGGACCTTGTAGACAAACGAATGTTCCAGGTCCGGGAGTCCAGACAGAAGTTTGCACTTCTTCCTAGACTCGGAAATTTAAACCAGTATGTTCACTTGATCCTGAGGTCTTTGGCTCACCTTCCCAATCTGCGTAACGAGGACCAACTCTCTTTAAAAGTTGCATTATATGAATTGATCGGCAACGCAATTGAACATGGCTGTGCACGAATCACCTATCACCAAAAACAAGATTTAATGTTTCAGGAAAACGATTACTTCTCTTATGTAGACAAAATCTGCGAATCCAAAGAAGAATGGATCCAGGTAGAAGTGGACTATGATGATACAAGAGTAACTGTTATTTTAGAGGACGGAGGAGATGGTTTCGATCCTGCAAGAGTTCCAGATCCAGTACAAGATCCAAATGCAAGCCAACTTTCGGGCAGAGGAATTTTCTTAGTCCGTATGAATGTGGATTCTCTTTCTTATAATGATAAGGGAAACCAAGTTACATTCGTAAAAAAATTGCAAAAAGGAGAAATGAAACAAGTATAACGGGTCAATCGATCAGAAAGAAATAATATTCATATTTCTGAATATATCTTACTATTCCTTGGCAGAAGGTTTGTAATACGCTAAAAAATAACCGCTGAGCAAAAACCAAGAAGGGATCTGACCAAGGAAGAATGCGCCAGCCGCTCCCATGGTCCCATATTCAGGGATCAAAAGATTATCCAAAATTAATCCAAAGATCAATCTCACCAACGCAAGAATTGCCAATAATCTAGGCTGGCCCAATGCAAATAATGCCATTCCAAGTGGAGAAAACACCAATTGGAATAGATAATTCGGGTACAATAGCTGGAATACAGGAACTGATTCAGGATACTTTCCTGAGAATAAAGCTGAGAAAACCCAATCACCCAAAAGCACCCAGGGCCCTAATGCCAAAGCAAACACAACCGCTACTAAAATGGATTTACCCAAGTAACTAGTGAATTCTTTATTCTCCGTAAGCCTGGAAAGTTTGGGATAGATCATTGAATTCAAAACGGAAAATAAGATCACAAATCCACTGAAAGGTTGTAATGCTACTCCGTAAGCTGCTACCGCTTCGTTAGAATGGTATTTATTAAGGAAAAATAACTCCATTCTATCCGATACGATCGCAAATAAAGATGCTAAAAATGCGTAACGGTTGAAAGAGATAAGCTCTTTGGTCTGTTGCCGGACTTCTTCCTTATCTCCTGCCCAATGTAATTTGCCTCTTGGAAACAAAAGGAAGAATAGAAAAATTGTAAATACTGGAGCAACGGAGAAGATCCCGAGTATATCTAAATGTCCTAAAGCGTGATCTGAAAATTGGTCAGCTAAATACAGGATCAAAATGCGGATCAGGTTTGGAAGAGGATACCAAATCGAAAGTGCATGATATTGTCCGAAAGATACAAATATACTTTCAAAGTAAGAATTAAAAGAAAGAACAAAGCTACCGAATACAAGAAGAAACGCTGCCAGTGCATTCTCTTTTAAAAAAAACACAGCAACTCCTGTAACAAGCACCAATAGGAATAATGCAGCCCATTTAACCCAGAGAGAAGAAGCTAAAAGCACTCCAATCTTTCTTTTGTCTTCTGTCATTGGAGAAAGGAATCGAACTAAAGCTGTGGGCAATCCGAATTCTGCCACAGCTAAAAGCACAGGCAAAAATCCGGAATAATATTGGAATATTCCGTTTTCGTTCTTACTTAAGATACGAACGGAATAAACCATGAAGATAAAATTCAGTAGTGAGGCGACTACCTTGGAAAATCCTACTGAAAAAAAGCTGCGTATGAATCCGGAGGTCCGTAATTTTCCGAAACTTTCGAAAATGAACTGTAAGGAGGATCCAAAGCGAAGCATGAAGTTAAGTCAGATAGATGCCTCCGCGTATCCTTTTCAAAAGAATGGGAGCGAGATGGCCAATATAGTAACACACGATCCCATACTTAAAGTATCTGGCAACCGGATTTTCCCCAAATAGAGCGGAGAGAATTTTTCCAAGAGCCAAATAAAAGATCAAGATCCCAAGAATGATCACACTGACTCGGATCAAAAAATTGATCCAAGAATCGACTGGTTTCCAATCCAGCCCTGCCCTCTTATTGTACAAAATTCCGATACCAAAACCTGCAAGAGCTCCGGCAGAAGAGATCACCTGCTCCCAGGATTTATTCGTGGATTCGGGCTGGCTCGGATCGTGCAGAAGAATACTAGGCACAGTGAGAGCCAAAATAAAAAGTACGAGTGACTTTAGCCTTTTTTGATCCGGTTCCTTTCCAGTAAAACTAGGTTCTAAAATTCCAGGATCTTTTGCGAACAAGTATTCTAATCCGAGTAACACCAATAGTCCTAAAACAAAACCGCCCAATGTATCTCCCAGGAAATGAAGTCCAGCATACATTCTCGCAATCGGCATAAATAAGATCAAAAAAGCAGTAAGTATTCTCACCCAACGAATTCTTACATGCAAAAATAAAGTTCCATATAACACCACCGCAGTCTGCACGTGTCCGGATGGAAATCCGTAGGAACCTTCCATGAGTCCAAGCTCAGATGGAAATGGTAAACCGATCGGCCTAGGCATAGTTAGAAAAGCCTTGAAAGCCCCATTTACAACTCCCGCGATGAGTAGTCCCAGAGTCATTCTGAGTCCGATCTTACGATCGAAACAAAGATAGATCAGAGAGACCAAGCCCATAAAAAAGAGAGAAGATCCTAACTGATGGAACAAAATTGTAAGTGGATCCAACACAGGTTTTAAAGCAGAAATATGAAGAGCCGCTAAAGGCGAGTTAGAGAATAAGATCTCTTTCCACAGGAAACTATCCGTCATAAAAACGAGCATATAAAGTTTCGGTTTTAAACGCAAAATGAATTCTTTGCAAAAGACTCACCTTCTCGATGTTTTTAGAACATTCGTTTTGTAAGCCAAAATCCAGTTGCTAGATTCCTATTCATGCAGCATGATAGATATATAAATGGCATTTATTGAACGATCGTTCTCCAAACGACAAAACAAACAAAGTTCGGTTGAAATTTACCCAAACCGGAACATTAGGAGAATATAATGGAACCTGAAGTTTATATCCCACATAATAAATTAAAATTTGTAACTGCTGCCTCACTCTTTGACGGCCATGATGCTTCCATTAATATTATGAGAAGAATTCTCCAATCCTCAGGAGCAGAAGTAGTTCACTTGGGTCATAATAGATCTGTCCAGGAAATAGTAGACTGTGCCATCCAAGAGGACGTACAAGGGATTGCAGTCACAAGTTACCAAGGTGGTCACGTAGAATATTTTAAATATATGATAGACCTTCTGAAAGAAAAAGGAAGTTCTCATATCAAGGTATTCGGTGGCGGAGGGGGAACTATCCTGCCTTCTGAAATCCAAGAGTTGGAAGCTTATGGAGTTTCTAAAATTTATTCTCCGGATGATGGACGTTCCTTGGGTCTCCAAGGAATGATCAACGATCTATTAAAAAAATCTGATTTTATTCCTCCTCATAGGTTTAACGGAAATCTATTCTCGGAGATCCGTAAAAAAAATCCAATCGCAATTGCTGAATCCATTTCCTTAGTCGAATCTTCTGAAAGTGACTCCATGAAAGTTGATCCAGGCAAATTGGATTTTCCACTTTCTAAAAAGACAATTCCGATCTTGGGGATCACTGGAACCGGAGGAGCAGGAAAATCCTCTCTCACCGATGAGCTTGTAAGAAGATTCATTCACGATTTCGAAGACAAAACTATAGCTATCATATCTGTAGATCCTTCCAAAAGAAAAACAGGAGGAGCACTACTAGGAGATAGAATTAGGATGAATTCGATCTCTCATCCAAGAGTGTATATGAGATCTTTTGCGACTAGAGAAGCAAATATCGCACTAAACCGAAATGTCAAAAAAAGCCTGGATGTTCTCAAAAGTTCTGAATTCGACTTAGTGATCGTGGAAACTGCAGGGATAGGACAAAGTGATTCTGAGATCACAGAAGTCTCAGATCTTTCTCTGTACGTGATGACTCCCGAATTCGGTGCGGCTACCCAATTAGAAAAAATCGATATGATTGATTATGCTGATCTGATCGCAGTGAATAAATGTGATAAAAGAGGTGCGTTAGACGCGATCCGTGATGTTCAAAAACAATTCCAGAGATCCAGAAAATTATTCGACTCTTCTCCGGAAAAGATGCCCGTATTCGGAACAATTGCTTCTCAATTTAATGATCCTGGAACAAACAACTTATACGTGGCACTTATCGACTCTTTGAATAAAAAATTCAATCTGGATTGGAAATCTAATTTTGCATCCAGTTCTGAGACAAGCCAAAAGATCCATATCATTCCTCCGGACAGACAAAGATATTTAGCCGAGATCGCAGAAGAATGCGAGAAATACGAAAACTTCGTAAAAAAGGAATCCGAAACTGCAGAAATCCTATATAGGATCAAAGGTACGATAGAAGTATTAAAAGAAAGGGGCAAAAACGTCTCCGACTTGGAAGAAGAATATTCTAAAATAGAAGCTAAACTTCATCCGGACACAAAGAAGATCCTGAAAGAATGGGATTCAAAATTAGAAAAGTATTCAGGAGAATTTTTCACTTATAAAGTCAGAGATAAAGAGATCAAGGTAGAGAATTTTACAAAATCTTTAAGCAATCTAAATATCCCCAAGGTTTCTGTTCCTAAATTCCGCAATTGGGGAGAGATCGTAAAATGGTCTTATACTGAGAACTTCCCGGGAGAATTCCCATATGCCGCAGGAGTATTTCCTTTTAAAAGGACCGGGGAAGACCCTACTCGAATGTTCGCCGGAGAAGGTGGACCGGAAAGAACAAATGCAAGATTCCACTATGTAAGTCATGGAATGCCTGCTCATCGTTTGAGCACAGCATTCGATTCAGTCACTCTGTATGGAGAAGACCCAGGACTTCGTCCCGATATTTATGGTAAGATAGGAAACTCTGGAGTGAGTATCGCCACATTAGACGATGCTAAAAAACTTTACTCAGGTTTCGATCTTTGTAGCCCGAGCACTTCAGTGTCCATGACAATCAACGGACCGGCACCGATGCTTCTATCCTTCTTTTTAAATACTGCGATCGACCAAACCTGCGAGAAGTATATTCGTGCAGAAGGTAAAGTAGAAGAGGCAAAATCCAAACTTGCAGAGATCTATTCTAAAAAAGGTGTTCCTATACCTCAATACAAAGGAGAGATCCCTAAAGGAAATGATGGTCTGGGCCTTCTTCTTTTGGGAACCACTGGAGATCAGATCCTTCCTAAAGAAGTTTATGAAAAGATAAAGAAGGAAACTCTTTCTTCTGTTCGCGGAACAGTACAAGCGGATATTTTAAAGGAAGACCAAGCTCAGAACACATGTATCTTCTCTACTGAATTCGCTTTAAAGCTCATGGGAGATATCCAGGAATATTTTATCTGGAATAAGGTCCGCAATTTTTATTCAGTTTCTATATCAGGATATCATATCGCAGAAGCAGGAGCAAATCCGATCACTCAAGTTGCATTCACTTTAGCAAATGGATTTACATTTGTGGAATACTATCTTTCCCGGGGGATGAAGATAGATGATTTCGCACCGAACCTTTCCTTCTTTTTCTCCAATGGGATCGATCCTGAATATGCTGTGATCGGAAGAGTGGCGCGTAAGATCTGGGCCAAGAGTATGAAATATAAATATAACGGATCTGATCGTTCCCAGATGTTAAAATATCATATCCAGACTTCCGGCCGTTCATTACACGCGCAAGAGATCGCGTTTAATGATATCAGAACCACCTTACAAGCTCTGTATGCTATCTACGATAATTGTAATAGTTTGCATACGAATGCGTATGACGAAGCGATCACCACTCCTACGGAAGAATCCGTAAGAAGAGCAATGGCAATCCAGCTCATCATCAATAGAGAATTGGGTCTGGCTAAAAACGAAAATCCTCTACAAGGTTCCTTCATCATAGATGATCTTTCTGATTTGGTAGAAGAGGCGATCTTGTCCGAGTTCAGACGTATTTCAGAAAGAGGCGGGGTTCTTGGTGCAATGGAAAGAATGTACCAAAGAAATAAGATCCAAGAAGAATCTTTGGAGTATGAACATAAAAAACATACTGGAGAAATCCCAGTAATCGGTGTGAATACTTTCTTAGGTAAGGATGGATCTCCTACAATTCTTCCAGAAGAAGTGATTCGTTCCACTGAGGATGAGAAAAAGGCACAGATTAGAGAACTGGAAGCATTCCAATTCAGGAACCAAGATGATTCATCTAACGCCTTAAAAAATCTACAAGCTGCCTGCCTTTCCGGAGAAAACGGATTTGAAGCATTGGTAGAAGCCGGAAAGGTTTGCTCTTTGGGACAAATGACCCATTCTCTTTACGAAGTGGGCGGGCAATACAGAAGAAGTATGTGATCTATCAAATGATACAAATCAATTCTGAGGACCTTTTTTTGTTTCCCTTAAGATTTCAAGGTAGAAAATTTGGTCCAAGGCCATGACTTCGTCTGCAATCCAGTTTTCAGAGACACATGTATACGCTGAAAAAAAACGATTTAGAGTCGTTTTTGTGCGAAACGTATGTTCTGTCGAAACGGAAGAAATCGGCCTCATCCTGCAAAAGATCCAAGAAATTCAGCCAAGCGTTGTAGAACTGGATCTTGAAAGTGTAGTAGCAATCCCTTCTTTGATACTGAATCGGATCTTAAAACTTTTGGCGGAATTAAAATCCAAAGGGATCCCGGTGGAAATCAAGACTAGCGAAGGACTCAAAACCGTCCTCAATCGGCTGAAAATCTCCCTTCAATGAAAACGATCTCTATCATTCTGACCCAATGCTTCCTGTTCCAAAGTTTGGTATTCGGAAGCGGTTGGTTCTGTGGAATGCTCGCTGGAGAAATCAAACTTTGCCATTGTAATCACGGAAGCCAGAAAGAAAAACATTCAGACTCTGAAGATTCAAGATTCTCTTCTAAACTTGCTGATGCTGGAGAAGATCATTCTAATTCGAAACCTTCTTCCCTACCCGACTGTCACTCCGCTAAATCGGGAGAAGCACATAAATGTGCCTGTAAAAAAGCAAAAGACAAGGCTTCTTATTTAAGCAGCACCATCTGTACTCAATTTTTCACTTATTCTAAACTAAAAAACATAGCCCCAGAGACTCTTGGTTCAGAACTTCCTGGCCACATACAAGACGGTTCTGGAGTGTTTGTTTCATTTGATTTAGAAAGACCTCCTCAATTCTCCTGATCATTTTCTAAACCTCGAACGAGGAAGCGCTAGGATAGGTATATCCTAATGCTCAAACGAAAAATGGGAAAATTAAACCTTCCCCAGGAGAATATTATGAAATCATTATATATAGTCGCTATGGCGGCCTGTTCGTTAATTTTTATGGGTTGTGACGGATCTAGTAACCCGAACATGGCTCTTTTGGCTTTAATGAGCCAAACTGAAGTTCCAGGAATACAATTCAAAGCAGTTGTCGGAGATAACGACGCAAAATGTGGAAGTAACATAGACGGACATGGGCACGCATCCATAACATCATTCGGAAGCATGAGTTCCGAATCTACTGTAAGCATCATGCATGTAGCGGGAGCGATGCCTATTACCTTGCAAGATCTTAGATTTTATGTATCCAATCTAGAATTGATAGACCAGGATTCTAATACTGTAACAGTTAATATTCCCGATGACGGAGTATGGCAGGCTTCCGGAGTAACTCTTTTAGATTTTGAAAATGATACTGGAAATTGTAGTGGTACTACTGCAACAAATACTCTGATCAAAGCATCGGTGCAGAATAAAACATATAAAGGGATTAGATTCTATTTGGGAGTTCCTGAGGATCTGAACCATTTAAATCCGGTGACTGCTCCGAGTCCTCTGAATATTTCCGGACTAGCATGGATGTGGAGCACTGGATACATTTTCGGAAGATTCGAATTCGCTGCAACGGTAGTAAATTCACAATCTGAAACTAGTTTCTGGAAAGCAGCAGTCCATTTCGGTTCCTCAGATTGTAGTATGGGCACTCCTTATGGCTGCAATATTTCAAATCGCCCCTTCATCGAACTATTGCCTAGCGGAGGTTTCAACCCATCCCGGCACGCAGTTCAATTCGATTTAAAATCTTTAGTAGCAGGTTGGGATATAGGAACAGCAGCTGAGAGTGTTGCGGCAAATTCGAATAATACGATCGAATGCCATTCGAACCAAGGAAATACAATTAGCGATACGAACTGTCCGGTTCCGTTCACCAATATTGGCTTAAGTTATGCAACGGGTAATCCTTCTGGAACCCAATCAGTCTTCTCGGTCGTTTCCAAGTAAGATTTCAACGGTCCCCTTTCCGGAAGGCCAGGGGACTTTTTGGAGAATATTATGAAATATTTATTCTTTATTCTGATCATTTCAGCAGGGTTCTTATCTTGTACAGACTTATTGAATCAGAATGAAAACAGAAGTTCTTTAGAAAGTTTAGCTTTTTTGGGGAGGACCCCAAATGCGATCGAAGGAACTCCATATATCTTCGATCTTCCAGATGGGTTTCCAACCCCTAAGGTTCCTTCGGAAAATCCGATTACTGTAGAAAAGGTAGAGTTAGGAAGATTTTTATTCTTTGACCCTAGGTTATCAGAGAATGAAACACAGTCTTGCTCGAGTTGCCATAATCCTTCCATGGCATTCACTGACGGCAGAACGGTTTCAATCGGATCTACCGGAAATAATCATCCGAGAAATGCACAACATTTGTCGAATGTAGCTTATAACGTCCGTCAGACCTGGGCAAATCCGCTTTTAAAAGATTTGGAACAACAAGCTTTAGTTCCTCTTTTCGGCGAAAACCCTATAGAACTTGGAATGAAGGATAAAGAAAATGTATTATTCGATCGATTAAAGAATGATCCGCAATATCAGGAATTATTCAAAAAGGCATATCCGAGTCAGTCGAATCCATTCAATTTATCGAATATAGTCTCCTCGTTATCCAGCTTCCAAAGAACTCTTATATCCGGAAATTCTGCTTATGATAGATACCAAGAAGGAGATTCTTCGGCCCTAAGTGCATCTGCCATCAGAGGTAAAAATTTATTCTTTGGAGAAAGAGCAGAATGTTTCCATTGTCATGGTGGTTTCAATTTTACTGATACGATCCTACACACAGGTACTGTGTTTGAAGAAATTACATTCCATAACAATGGATTGGATTCATCCAGATATGTGAGTCCAAACGGAGGACTCTATGAGTTTACATTCAAGGCAGCGGATAGAGGAAAGTTCAGGGCTCCCTCTTTACGTAACGTAGAACTAACTGCTCCATATATGCATGACGGTTCCATTCCTGATTTACTGGCCGTAGTCAATCACTATGTAAGCGGTGGAACTGGAGATGGAACTACAAATCCAAACAGGGATGTCTTTGTTAGAAGTTTCTCCTTAAGTGAATCTGAAAAACAGGACTTGGTAGAATTCTTAAAAAGTCTGACTGACACTGAATTTACGACCAATCCGAAGTTCCAGAATCCGTTTTAAAATTTTAGATAAACATGATGAAGAATAAAATAAAATTCGAATATATCTTACTGTTCCTGCTTTCCTTCCAAGCTTGTGCCTATGGAAATTTAGGAAATTCTACGGAAGAAAGATCGACAGAATTACAGGCGTTATTCCGTATCTTTGACGAAAGAAGAGCAATCATCTCTCCCTGGTTATATTACTCGGATGACCAAGGAGATTCTGACATAGGTTCTTTTACTTTAAATGGAAGTTCTTCCTACCAGATACAGCTCACAGGGAATGAAGTGGTACTGGAAAGTATTTCTATGTTGTTTCGGGCTCCAGAGAATTCTTTTTCGGTTTCCTCTAGTTCCTCAGATTCAAAATATCATGTGTTTCATGATGGTGGTTCAGAAACTCCTACAACAGGAACCGGCTCTTATTCCAAAAAATATGGGATCAAAGGAAGTTTCTCTCCCGGGGATATTTCAATCTCTGATTTTAATACTTTAACCGGGCCTGTAAAAAGACAAAGTTTATCTCCTTTTCCTCCAGTTCCCTACGGGACTTTAGAACATATTTATGGAGAATTTTCAGACCTTCTTCTTACATTCCAGATTTTCAATGGATCAAGCACGAAGACGGTCCACGTGGAATTAAGGGAGGCAGAATTCCAAGTAGAAGCTTCCTGCGATTTAGAAATCCCGTATAAAAAAAATACGCCATTCTCCATTGGATTTAGGACGGACGGTCTGCTTTCACAACGAGCGGGGTCTTCTGTTTCTATCCTGGATGGGATCTTTGCACTTTCTGGTTCAGAGATCACAATCAACGATTTTCAAAACACTACACTTTATTCCGAAATCCTGGAGAACTTGGAAACAAACGGCCAGGTGTTGGTATTATATTCATGTTTCTAATATTCAAAAATTATCATATTATATCTGTTATACGATTTTTTGCATTTTTATTCTTCATATTTTTAGGTGGAGAAGTTTTTGCTCACCATGCAGGAGAAGGCCAAAATATGATCTCTTCTACAAGGTTTGTGGACCCTTTTACTGGAAAAAGAGAGAAACCTTCCGATTATCTTTTGATCACCCAGGATTTCCAAAAAGGAACGATAGATAATTCTAATCTTCACACAACCACTGTGTTCGGTGAATTTAATTTTGCCGGAGGTAAATTCGCAGCTAACTTTAGTGCTCCTTGGACTTATTATGAACAAAAGGATAGAAGTGATGCCGCTCGTTATGGTAAAGCTTTTGTGGGGGCAAAATGGAATCCTCTGATTGATACCGGCTGGCCTTTCTTCATTATTTTAGAAGGAAGGCTTGGTTTTCCTTCGGGTGGGAATACTGACAAATTTGCGGGCGGGGATTATTATTCTGGGATCGCAAATCTTACCTTAGGTGCAACCTGGAAGCAGTTCCTATTCGTGCTTAGAGGTTCTGGAATCTTTCCACTCTCTAAAGATCATGCGAATCTAACTACTCAGTCGGGTCTTCCCTATTGGGCCCAGAGTTCCACCACTCAAAATACAGAAGAACATCCTGAGATCCAAAAAATCACACAATGGTTTGCGTATGTGACGTATTTTTGGACCAAAGATATTAGCGTTTTTGGAGGACTTTTGTATAGAACTCCTTATGTGAATGTGATCGGCGGCGGTAGTCTTCTGGAAGAAGATTCAGAAACTCAGAAAAAATTCCCGAAAGCGTTCAAAGAAGCTAGTTTAGGTTTTAATTATACTCTTACCAAAGGTACTTATCTCACCATTGCAGGTCGCCTTCCTTTGATCCGGGATCCTGAGATCAGACTTTATGATTATGCCATCACTACTTCGATTTCTTTTGAACTCCCCGAATGGAGGGATTCTTCTAAAAAATCGGATAAAGAAGCGGAAGAGTTTGAATCGGAAGAGGATTTGGAGAAGAAGTAGTTCACGCATAGAAAAGAAATTTCGCATAGAGGCCACGGAGAACACAGAGGTTTTTCTCACGCAGAGACGCTAAGGTGTAGAGAGTTTTCTCTCAGACATGTTGGAGATTTTAGTTTTGATGATTATGCGATGTGGGAATTCCTACATCCGAATCCCAGTGAGGTCGGTGATCTCTATGCGAAATGATTTTATATTAAAAATATTTAATCCCAGAGGGATTGGAAGCAGAGCGCTGAATTTTTTTCGAAACTTTGGAAACCAGGTTTGGCCACACATTCTTCCTCAGTGGAAGGAAAATAATCAATACCTCCCCCTTCGTATTTGATCCGGCAACAACCTTGAGTCTTAGAGGGTTTTTCTTTCTTGGGAGAAGGTTCTGAAGTTTTAGCATCCTTTGGCTGCTCAGGAGAAACTCCTAAAACGGAAGTCTCAAATGCACATATACCACAAATCACCAAGATCGAAATCCAAAACCGGAAAAAACCCATGCCTAATTTTATCCGGACGCATATTCTACGACAAGGAAAAATCCCTGAATTCAAAAAGTGAAGTCAAGTTTTTACGTTGACTCGCTTACCTTCTGAAGGTGACAAAGAGAGAAAAGTACAAAAGACCGAATAGGAATTCAAATGAAAAATCACCGCTCAATTCTAATAAGACCTAAGTCTTTATCAATCTCCGTTATCTTCCTTACGATCGCATTCAGCCAAGTTTCGGCAGAAACGATCCTTTTAAAAAACGGTGAAAAAACCTATGGAACTGTAATCGATCAATCTACAGATACTGTTACAATCCTTAAAGAAACTAAAAGGCAAACCCTTGCTAAGTCCCAGATCTTAAAAATTATCTTCAAAGATATCAAGGACGAGGCGGAACTTGCAAAATTATTCGATACTGAAAAAAAGAAACTGAATAAAGACGGCAAAAAGCCTGAAAAAGAAGAACAATTAGACACCATTCTTCTAGAACAAATGATCAAGGAGAATAGTTATAAGGCGGTCCAAAAACGTCTGGCATTGATTGAGAAATACATCGATGAACAAGATTCTAGTTGGGAAGAATATATTTCCGCAAACAGAAATCCATGGGAACCTGTTTGGAAATCAGCCATCCTCCCAGGTTGGGGACTTTCAACTATGAAACATGATAATTACGCGAGAGCTTATCAGATAGCGATCGGTCTTTCTATCATTGTTGCGGTGGGTGGAAGCCAAGCAGCAACAGAACAGCATAATAAAGCAGAGAATCGTCTAGGCAAAATTTTATTCGAAGATCCAGTTACTTATGCACAGATCCAAGGTTCCGGAATTATGGGAGCGTCGGTTCTTGTGACTAAACTTCAATCGGATAGTATTTCTGAGTATAATTCCTTTAAAAGTAAAGAAAACCAATATGAAACTTATAGCAGAACCGGTCTTTATTTCGGTGTAGGATTGTATTTAGTGCAGTTGGCCCAAAGCTATTTTTTAGGACAAAAATGGGCGACTCATAATATTATCCAAACTCCTTCTGGAGAAGCAGTTAAGGAAGGATTTAACTTCAAAAGTAATTATACACCAATCGCTGCAGGTGGCGCGAGTAATCTTTGGGAATATCACACCGACCTAAGATATGTAAGTACTTTCTAAACTTCCGGAATAGAATATCCTTTCGATTTCAACCAGTCCTGGTCGTATAGCCTGGACTGGTATCTTGCCCCACTATCGGCAAGAATGGTGACTATTGTATGTCCTGGCCCTAACTCTTTTGCAAGTTTTACAGCAGCACCTATATTGATCCCGCTTGACCCTCCCACAAACAATCCGTCTTTACGAAGAAGTGTATAAATATATTCTAAACATTCTGCATCTGTAACTCGGATCGCATCGTCAAATGGAGCATCTTTCATGTTTTCGGTAATTCTCCCATTACCGATCCCTTCTGTGAAAGAATTTCCTTCCGAGCTTAGTTCACCCTTCTTTATAAAATTGTAAATTGCTGATCCATAAGGTTCCGCAGCGATTGTTTTGATCTTCGGATTTTTTTCTTTTAAGAATATTGCGGTCCCGCTGAATGTTCCACCGGTTCCTAAAGAGGCTAGCCAAGCATCCACCTTCCCTTCTGTTTGTCTCCAGATCTCAGGTCCTGTAGTATGATAATGTGCTAAACGGTTTGCCACATTATCAAATTGATTTGCCCAAATTGCATTTGGAGTTTCTTCCGCTATGCGGGCTGAAACTTTTACATAATTCCCGGGATCTTTATATGGAACTGCGGGAACCGTTCTTACTTCTGCGCCAAGTGTTCTTAACAAATCTATTTTTTCTTTGGATTGAGTGTCTGGGATCACGATCAGGCATTTATATCCTTTTGCATTACAAATATGTACTAGACCGATTCCAGTATTTCCTGCAGTGCCTTCGACCACTGTGCCACCCGGCTTTAAAAGACCCTTCTTCTCCGCTTCTTCTATAATGAATAATGCTGCCCTGTCTTTTACGGAACCTCCAGGATTTAAGAATTCTGCTTTTCCTAAAATTTCACAACCTGTTAGGTCTGAATAATAATTCAAACGGATGAGAGGAGTATTCCCGATCGAATCTGCAAAACCTTTTTTGATCTCCATAAGAGCCTCTTTATTAAACTATTTTAATATATACCAATAAAAAAAGGAAAGCAAACCCACTTTTGTGGACTCGCTTTCCCCCTCGAATTTTTCCGGTATTATTTTTGTTCCGGAAAAATATTTTATGTTTTTGAATTGGCCCTACAGACCGCCTACGCGGACTTCAAGAACCTATAAATTATTAAGCGATTGTTACGTCTTTAGACAGATATACGTCTTGGATCGCGTTTAACAATGCTACTCCGTCTTTCATAGGCTTTTGGAATGCCTTTCTTCCGGAGATAAGTCCCATTCCACCAGCTCTTTTGTTAATGACTGCAGCTTTTACCGCATCGCCCAAATCGTTAGAACCGGAAGGACCGCCGGAATTGATCAGACCAATTTTACCCATATAACAGTTTGCTACTTGGTATCTTGCCATATCGATCGGATGATCAGAAGAAAGATCGGTATACATCTTATCGTCTTTTTTACCAAATTTCAGATCTCTGAATCCGCCTAAGTTGGTTTCAGGCAATTTTTGTTTTACGATATCCGCTTGGATAGTAGCAGCTAAATGGTTTGCCTGTCCAGTAAGGTCGGTAGCGATATGATAATCTGCTTTATCGTTTTTGAATGAATCGTTTCTGAGATAAGCCCAAAGAATAGTTACGAGTCCAAGTTCATGAGCTCTGTGGAAAGCTTCTGAGATCTCTTGGATCTGTCTGGAACTTTCGTCAGAACCGAAATAGATTGTAGCTCCTACAGCAGCAGCACCCATATCGAATGCCTGCTCTACGTTTGCAAAAAGGATTTGGTCGAATTTGTTAGGATAGCTTAGAAGTTCGTTATGATTGATCTTAACTACAAAAGGAATTTTGTGAGCGTACTTGCGAGATACTAATCCTAAAACTCCAAGGGTAGAGGCAACTGCGTTACATCCGCCTTCGATCGCGAGTTTTACGATATTTTCAGGATCGAAATAAGCTGGGTTCTTAGCGAAAGACGCGCCCGCACTATGCTCGATTCCTTGGTCCACAGGAAGAATAGAAAGATATCCTGTTCCTGCTAAACGTCCAGTGTTATAGATGGATTGGAAATTTTTAAGAACAGAGTTGTTTCTGTCAGTCTTAGCAAAAATTTCATCAACGTAATTCGGACCAGGGATGGTCAGGGTTTCCTTGGGGATGGTTTTAGAGACATGATTTAAGAGAGAATCCGCTTCCGCACCTAATGCGCTCTTGATTTTATCTAACATTCCAGTTATACCTATTGGTTTTATCGATCTGATGACTAGTTTTGGGGCGAAGCCCAAAATTTCCATCGATTTTCGATAAGAAATCCAGAGGATAAAAGAGGCCTAAATTGAGTCCTTATTTTGTTTGGATAGGAAGACGGATATGGAAGTCAGTGCCTGAATTTGACTTTTGGACATCCAGTTTTCCTTGATTGGATTGAATGATACCATAACAAACAGAAAGCCCCATCCCTATCCTGGAATCATCCGATTGTATCCTTTCAAAAGGTTGGAATGCATTCTCTGGGTCCAGCTCTCCGTTCAAGGTTCCAGAAAGCCGGATGACTAGATACTTTTCAGAATCTGTTTTAGTATCTTCCAACCCTGCACTAAAATGGATGGTGCTGCCTTTTAGATCGGAGCCGACTCCATCTGCATAAAAATATAAAAGGTAATATAATACTTCTTTAATCTGATTCTGCTTTAAGAATACATCCGGCAGATTATCAGGAATATTCTTTGAAATTTCCAGGTTTTTGGATTTTAATAATTCAGAGATAATTCCTTCTACCCCGGCCAGAATATCATCCAATTTACACCAAGTGGGCTCTTCATTATCAGATCGAGAGAATAGAATTAGATTTCGGATAATACCCGAAATTCTTTCTCCTTGTTCTATGATCACTCTGGCATAATTTCTAATATCAGCAGGAAGATCCTTTTTATTCCGAATAATATTCCCGTAATTGATCACCCCCATAAGAGGATTATTGATCTCGTGAGCGATACCTGCTGCCAATTTCTGGATAGACTCCAATCTTTTTTCCGATTGGATCACCTTCTCCATTTCGGAAATTCTTTTTTCAGATACAGATAGAAGGTCTAATTCGGAGAAGGTTACGATACTTCCTACGATCCGATTTGCCTCGTCTCTAATAGGAGATACTCTAAATCCTACTCTGATCTTTCTATCATCCTTTCTAACAAGAACTGCAGGAATATATCTAAGATTATGGCCTAAATTATCCGGATGTTCTCCGGAACCAATCTGGGTTTGGATAAAAGAGAGAACTACATCTCCCGGTTTTCCAAGAGCCTCTTCCAGGGTCCAACCCGTAAGCTCTTCTGCAGAATGATTTAAGAATATAATATTCCCCTCTCCATCCAGTGAAACTGCACCTTCTGAAATGCTTTGGATTACATTCTTAAATTCTTTGCCACTTTCCTTAACGATTCCCAAACGTTTTTGTTGTCGAAGTGCGATCTCTATCGAAGACTTAAGTTGGTGGTTCTGAAATGGTTTAGTGATATAAGCGTAAGTAGAAGCAGCATCCATCGCTCTCATGAATGTGGAGTCGTCGGTGTATGCAGTCATAAAAACGATCGGGACGTCTTTGATCCTTTGGATATGTTGCGCTGTCTGGATCCCATCCATATCTCCTTCGATAGAGATATCCATAAGAACTAGATCTGGATCTGTTTCTTTAAAAATTGATTGGGCGTCCTGACCGTTCGCAGCGACTCCTGCAACCTTATAACCTAAATTTTGGAGAGTCTTTTGGAGGTTGAAAGATAGAAGCCACTCGTCTTCAACAATTAGAATATTCGGTTGTTCTGAAGAAGAACTCATGTTCGATAATAACATATTCCTGAGGTGGTAAAAACTGCGGCTCTTCCGTTATGCTCCCACGTTAGGAGTGAATTGGGAAATCCTTTTTTCGGAATATAATTGTTTCCGCAAAATTTTCAAAACTTCTCCTTTGATCTATTTTACCACTTTGAGATCCAAGAATAAATCACTGAATTTTCCAAATTCAAATGGAGTCTTATTTTATTGTTTTTTGCCAATTTTAGTCCTAATTTTTCCGCTCATTCGACTAAAAGGACCAATAGCTTGTCATAGTTCCGACCTCTTTTTTCCAAAAAAAGTCCTTGAATCGAAGCTCCCTCGAAACTACACTTTGGGCCTAGAGGTAGCCATGCTGGTAAAAGATATCTTGGAAAAAAAGGACCGAAAGATCCTCTCGGTGGAACCCAGTACCACCGTTTGGGAAGCGATCCGATTTATGACCAAGTATGATATAGGTTCCGTGATAGTGCTTAAAGAAGGGAAACTCGCCGGTATATTTACAGAAAGGGATTTACTTCATTTCGCTTCCACAGATCGGGAAGCAGTATTCGATAAAACAGTGGCGGATCTAATGTCCACCACATTGACTACTATGCAACCAAACGACCAAGTGGATGAAGTTCTTTCTATTATGCTAAAAAAAAGGATCCGGCATATGCCTATTCTGGATGGGAACAGATTGGTCGGGATCGTCTCCATCGGAGACGCTGTAAAAGCTAAGATCGCGAAAACGGAAGAAGAGAATAAGAACTTAAAAAACTATATATATAGCGAATCCGGATTTATTTGATCCTGCTTATTCCTTCTGAGTGGGAATTTTTTCCAATCACGAACCTTTTTGAAATGAATAGAAAAATGCCCCGCCTGGACTATATCCAGGGGGCAAGTGGCTCACATTCGGGTATTCCCGTTAATTCCTAAAAAGTAATATCATTACCCAAATCAGCAACTCTGTTTTTTGGAAATCGGGTTGCCGGAATCACTTTTCCGCCAAGTATAGACTACAGGCTCCATTCGAAAATGGAGCAAACTTAAGAGATGAAATTCCTTTTAATTATATTATTCGCATATTTAACCTATCGCTTCTTACAAAGACTCATGTATCCTCAACGGAACGAAGATTCCGGCTTCAGAGTTGTTTTTCCTGATAGAGAATATTCTTCTAGAGAAAAAGACATTTCCGATAAGGGAAGAGTGGTAGAAAAGGGAGAATGATCTAAGGAATGAACATCCGATTTTCCTATTTTATAATTTTATTATACTCTTTCTTCCTTGTTTCCTGCTTGGGAATGAGCGGAGAATTCGGCTGGGCCTTGGTGGATGAAACCAAACAAAGTTTGCTGGAGAAAAAATTCACCACCGTTCAAGAGTTCACTCTCACCAGAGAGAAGTTAATCTTTCCCACCAACAAAACACTGGTATATATTTATAAATTTTCCAGAGTTCCGAATCCGGAAGCGGAAATATATGTGAGCCTAAGCAGATTTCAAGTAGGCTTTAACGAGATAGAAGTAACACGTAAAAGACCGGAAATCTCCAGTTCCAGTATTAGAGGCCGTTTCCAAGAATTGATCGCAGGCAAATATTTAGTAAAAGTCTCCTATGAGGGAGAAGTGATCGATCAGGTAGAATTCAGAGTAATAGAACCGGAAGATAGAGAAGAAGAAGAAAAAGAATCCGGTGTAGACGATGTGGAAAAATATACAAAAGCGAAGAAGATTCTAAATTAAACTCGCGCGTAGGAAATCCAACAGACCGTTCTAATATGTATCGCCGGAAAGTGGATCCCTTGGATAAGGATCTCTCGCCATTCCATCTTCTAAGATCTTATTTATCCTTTCTATATTTTTAAGAGCCAAATTGATTTCAGTCTGATTCCCTACTTTCAGGATCTCTTCATTCATTTTTTTGGACTGTCCATAATCCTTTTCGAATTCATATAAGACTGATAATCTTTGCATTGCTCTTGGTCCAGGCGATGCATCCAGTTTAGTTCGGATAATATCCATTTTTTCTTTGGACTCCTCCATCTCTAAACTTTTGAGTCTGTATTGGGCCATGTCTTGGTCATTTGTTCTTTCCAAAAGACCTTTTTTTATCTGGAGTAATTCCTTTTTCCCCAGGGAATATTTCTCTTCTTCTAATCTTAAATTTTCTCGGAGTCGATCATAGGCTTGGATAGATTTAATCAGCTCTTCTTTTTCTTTAGGAGGTTTTTTCTCGTATCTGTATAGTTTAGAAATCCCTAAATAAGCCAAGACTTCCATTCGGATTCTTTCCTGCGAATCTGGAAATGATAGATCGGAAGCAACCGCTTTTTCCTGCTCTCTGATCTGTAACCAGTCCTCGTAGTATTTTTTGCCTGATTCTAAATTGCCTAGTTTGCTTTCGAAAAAGTTTCCAAGCTCAAAAGCATAAATCCCTTTTTTCTTAGGATCTGGTTCTGCGAGATAATATTTTTCGTAAAACTCCGCGGCCAAAACATATTGTTTAAGTTCAGTATGCAAGGAAGCGATAGCACGATATACATAAGCGATCTCTGCAGGAGTTTTATTTTCTTTTAATGCAAGCGCCAGATACTTTAAGAAGAAGTCCAGTGATTTGGCTTTTTTACCAGAAGCCTTTAACTCTTCTGCCAATGCCAAAACCACTTGGGAATGTTCCGGATCTAAACGAAATGCTAACTCGAGTAATGCCGCGTAAGCAAAGAAGTCCGTATTTCTTTTATAATCAAATAGAACGAAGATCCCCTGCCCACTCACGGAGGTTTTATTAACTACTTTTAGTCTTTCCTTGTTTTCATTCTCCGAATCTTTTACAAATTTCGCTAATGCAAAAACTGTATCTGCGTCCTCTTTGGATTTTCTTTTGAAAAATGGATAATAATTATTCTCGAATGAATCCTTATATGCATTTGCAGCTTTTTTAAGAGAATCATCAGCATTCTTTACGTTTTGTTTTGCAAGACTGATATCATTCGCAGTTACTTTGCGAGCATTGCTAGGCGGATTAGATTCAAAGATCAGGTCCTTCTCCCTTACGGAAGAAGCTTCTAAAAGATGGACTCTATCTTTCGCATTTTCCAGATCTAAATTCGCTTTTTCTAATTCCTTTTTGACCTTTGCATGTTGTCTGGCTCTTTCTACTTCGTTTGTATCGTATAGTTCTCTCAATCTTTCTTCTTTCGAGAAGGACTCCTCTGTGTGAGAAAAATCTCTATATCTCAGTGCCGCCAAAGCTTCTTCTAATGCCTTGAAGTTTTGTTTCTTTTTGGAATATTCTTGGCTAAGTAACCAATGTAGTTCAAATAAGATCGGAGAATCACGAAGCTGCTGCCCCGTAGTGATCTTTCCTAACATCTTTAAGATCAGAAGCCTTAGAGTGTTTCTGTCAGTTTTTTCGGTAAAGATACGACCTAGTCTTCTTTCTTCTTCCGTTCTTTTTGGATCTACAAATTGAGCATAGTATGGATCTAAAACTTGACGAATCGTTGTGATCGGATCAGAAGCTGTGTCGGTAGAATTGAGCAAGTTCTCCTTTAATGTTCGGAGACTTGCTGGAGGGATTACCTCATGAGGAAGTTTATATATACCTGCAGGATCTAATCTTTGGTCCTGTTCATCCGCCTCGGTTCGGACGTTTACCCCAAACCCAAAGAAGATCAGGAGTAATACGCCCAGTATCAGGCGGGTTTGTTTCATTTCGCCCCAGCACCCAACTCCGCTAATTCTTCTGACCCTAGAATTTTTTCGATATCGATTAGGATGATAAACCTATCGTCCTTTTTACCGACACCCGTGATATAACGAGAGGAAATTCCTTTGATAGAAGGAGGAGGAGGATTGATTGTTTCAGGAGGAAAGAGTGCTACGTTAGCTACCTTATCTACTATGATGCCGACAGATTCTCCGCCGATTTTCACTACAATCGCGCGGTCGTAACCTTGTTCGTGAGAATGGGGGATATTCAATTTCACACCTAGATCCACCATCTTCACCACTTTACCCCGGATATCCATGATACCGGCAAAGTAGTTTTTGGATCTAGGAACCTTGACCAGGTTATGGATCTTGATGATCTCATCCACAAGAACGATTGGAAGAGCGTATTCTTCCTCGCCTAAGCTAAATAGAATGTACTGATGTTCGATTTCGGCGGACATTCCCCCTCCTTTAGAAACGGGTGAATCCGTAGTAATAAAAATACGATCCAGAACCTAGAAAGATTACAACTTTCGAGAAAAGTGGATCGCGTTTCCTCAGTATCCAGTCCAATCCGCCAAAAAGCAAACCGAAAACGGCGAGCGAAAATCCGAGTAAATAAAAATCCATGTATGCATACCAGATCCCTAAAGCAGATGCAAGACCTAAGGCATAATCTTGTAGATCTCCCCAAATCCTTCTTTTGATCCTGGTCCATAAGGGCTCTTTTTTCTCTCTTTGGAAAAATCTTTTCCAGGATCTCGGATTTCTATCTATTCCGAAAATATGATCATACTTGGTAGAAATTTCCCAAGGTTTAGGGGTCCTTCTCTCCGGTCCCCCCAGAGGTTCCGGAGAAACTCCATAGGCACCGCCCAAAATTTGAAGCGCGTCCTTGTCAGGAAGAGAAGATAATAAGTCTCTAAATGGTGCGAATCTGGAATAAAGAGGATAAGATCTACCAGTGGTTAGATCAGTCTCTTTTAGAATGGATCCATCTCGGATCGTGGAAACATAAATGCGGCCATTCTCTCCGGCGACTTCCAAAGTAAGTCTGATCTTGCGATCATGAAAATGAAAGTCGGCCTGGAGAATATCTCCATCCGGAGTTTTAGCTTGGTAGGATTTCGTATATCCTTTGGCTGGAGGAAACTCAGGTTTCCACCAACGTCTTAAAAGAGAATAGTCCTGGAAGGAGGCCATACAGCAACATGATCGGCCAATTTCGGATTTTGCTTTAGGCTTTGATAGTTGCTAATTCCAAGTCGGGAGAGGTCCCGATTGAGGGGCGGGGCGAAAAAGACCGGGTCTTCGATTCGATTTCCCGGTCCTTTAGATATCAAAAGAATATCTTATTTGCCTTTCTTCTTATGACGATTCTGTCTTCTTTTTTTCTTCCTCTTATGAGTCGCGATCTTTCTTCGCTTTCTTTTTTTACCGGAAGGCATTCGGTTCTCCTGATTCTGTTCCTAACCTGCCAGGAAATTATTCAGTGTACTTTTGTAAACCTTTATTTTTACGGATCTCGGCTACCATATTCTTGATATCACCTATCCCTTCTTTAGAAGCGATGAAGAGAACATCTTCCTCTTCTACTACAACGATATCCTGCACTCCAAGTAGAGCTGTGAATTCTTTTCTAGTCTGAGTGACGTTGTTTCCGGATTTATAAAATAGAATTTCTTTACCGATATGACGATTACCTTGGTTGTCCCCAGGCAATACTCTTTCCAAAGAAAGCCAAGAGCCTACATCATCCCAAGAGAAGCTTGCCTCTACCATTCTAATACGAGCGCTCTTTTCCATGATTGCTATATCAACAGGTTCGGATGGAAGAAGTTTGAATGCTTCTCCTAAATCTCCCATCTTCTTGAATGGAAATCTATCCTTAAGAGGTTTTAATATTTTAGGAGAATGTTTTTCAAACTCATCCAAGATTAAACTTGTCTTCCAAAGAAAAATCCCCGGGTTCCAATAGAAGTTTGCTTTTTTAATATACTTGAGCGCAGTTTTTACATCCGGCTTTTCAAAGAATGATTTTACTTCGAATCCATGTTTAGTTGGTTTTCCAGAAGCGATATAACCATAACCTACTTCAGGGCGATTCGGTTTAATACCGAGTAAAACCAAATGTTCATCCGCTTCTTTCAAAGCCTTTTGGATACTCTTAGCAAATTCTTTGTCTGAATTTACCCAAGCATCTGCAGATAATACAACCTGAACCGGATCTCCAAACTTCTCCTTAAAATATAAAGAAGCTAGAGCAATGATTGGTGCAGTATTTTTTCCTTCCGGCTCTATTATAAAATTATTCTCAGGGAAACTTCTCTCCTGAGCTAAGATTGCTTTTTTTAAAGTAGCATTTGTTCCAATAAATACTCTATCAGGACTTGTGATCGTATAAGCACGATTCAAAGTCTCTTTTAAAAGAGTATTTTTAGAATATACTTTCTGGAGTTGTTTCGGAGTGGAAATTCTAGATCTGGGCCAGAATCTTTCTCCCTTTCCTCCCGCCATAATGAGTACTACGGGTTTGTCTTGTGTCATTTATTCCACCTCTTTAGGTTTGGGGGCGGACTTTTTCTTACTCAAAGATTTAGGATCTCCAAAAACGGTATCGGAAGGAAGAAGTAGTACATCTACATTCTCTCCAATATTATCGTATAATAGAAACTCTTTCATATCAGGATTCTTCTTTAAGAAATCCTTATATTGTTCCCATTTTTTTTTGGAAACTGCAAGTTTTGCTTCTTCTTGAATAGAGTAAGATTCCGCCTTTTTTAAGGCTTCTATTCTTTCTAACTTTTTAGCCAAAATATAGTTAGGATTACGGAATATATTCGCGATGAGTATCGGGTCCGGAATATCCAGACTGATAATGCGAACTGATTCTATCTTTAGCCAAGGAAGTTCATTCGAGAGAATTCTCACGAGATCGTTTCTTAGGAAAGCAGAGATAGAATCCTTGTTTAAGTTGATATTTTTCTCATCTTCGATCCCAGCCCTAAGTTTAGACTGAAAGATATTAGAGAGATACTTTGCTCTTCCTTGGTCAGTCTTTCCTCCGGAGAGAAAAAACTTTTTGGATCCTTCTCCTTCTATATGAAAGGACAGATCCAATTTCGCTCTGACCTTACCTTCTTCCGATTTTTCGGAAAATAATCCGGAAGAAAGATCATGATGGATCTCTAACTCTAAAGCCAATGAGTTTAAGGATTCTTTACGAACTGATTTATCCCAGAACTGGATTACTGCAGGTTCATAAGCAAAGCCTGGACCACGAACAAAGGAAACTAACTTAGAATCTTGCTCCCAGACAAGCAGGGCTTCTCCTTCTTTTATAAAAAAAAGCGGATAGGATACCAGTAGGATCCCCGCTAATATAAATAGAATGAAAAGTGCCCGGCCTATCTTTCGGAACATTTAGGCGGAAGGAGCTTCTTTTGCTGCTTCTTCTGTATAAAGTTTGATTACTTTGGAAGGAATGATCGTGGAGATCGCGTGTTTGTACACCAAACTCTGCTTATTCTCCTGCTCAAGGACTATAGTAAAATTATCAAAACTTACCACTTTCCCTTTTAAAGGAACTCCGTTAAGAAGATAGATGGTTAATTCTAGTTTTTCTTTTCTAGCCGTATTGAGCAGTTGGTCCTGTATATTATTTTTAGCAGACATAGATTTTTATCCGTTTATATTTTTTATCTTTTTATACGCTTCTTTCGGATGGATCGGTTCCAAGATCTTTTGCTTTCGGAACCAAGTAATCTGACGCTTGGCGTAATTCCTATGGGACTGGCTTAAATTCCCAAAGAATGTCTCAAGATTGGACGTTCCTTTAATATTTTCAAGCGCGAAATTATAACCTAAGGACTGAAGACCGGGACAATCTTCCCCGTATTTTTCTGAGACCCTTTTTGCTTCTTCTGCCATTCCAGATTCTATCATTTTTTTGGCCCTGGAATCGATTCTTTCGTATAATTCTTTTCGATCCAGATCCAAGAAGAAGGCCCCAAGTATATTCAAATTTTTGGAAATTAGGGCGCCGCTCCCCTCCTCCACTTTAAGCTCTGACCATAGAGTTCCCATCCAGTTCACTTCCAAGGCTCTTCCATATCTGTAGTTATCGTTTGGAAAGATTTTTTGGAGAGCTTTAGGGTCCAGTTTTTGGAGTTCTTCGATCCTTTCTTCCATACTTAAGGATTCCACTTTCAGTTTTATTTCTTCAGTGATCTTTGGAACAGGAAACATTCCGTATAAAAAAGCATTCAAATAAAACCCTGTTCCAGCTGTTAAAACTGGGATTTTATCTCTGGAAAGTATATCATCCAGCGCTTCTTCTGCCATTGTCACAAATTTTGCTGCGTCTATGGATTCGGAAGGGGAAAGAAATGAAACAAGATGATGGGGGATTTTTTCGCAGTCTTCTGAAGTTGGGGCTGCAGTCCCGATGCTTAGCTCTTTATAGATCTGTCTAGAATCAAAGGAAATAATTTCAAAACGGGAAGGATCTAATTCTCTCACCAGAGCCGTTTTTCCGGCCCCAGTGGGAGCGGTGATAATTAGAATGGAGCGAAAAGGGGGAATTATTCCTCCTCCTCTTCCTCGTCTTCTTCCTCTTCAAGAGGTTCTTCCACAATACCTTCTTCTTCTTCGAAACCTGCTTCGGAATCGTAGTCTAAGTTTTCTTCTGGAAACTCTTCTTCTTCCACTCTGGCAGCCGCTACACGGGACCTAGATTTGGAAGGAGGACGTTTACTTTGATCGGCTCCGCATTTAGGGCAGATTTTTACTTCTTTGTTTAGATCGTAGAACTTAGTTCCACAAGTATGACATGTGAATTTTTTGCCCAGAGGATTGAGAGAAGACTTGGATGCAGAAGACTTTTTAGTCCCTGCCGCCGGTTTGCTTACGCTAACCGCTTCCTTCTTTTTTGCCGGAGGAGCTTTTTTCTTTGGAGGGGCGCTTTTTTTCACCGGAGCTTTGGACTTCGGTGCAGCTTTTTTCTTAGCCGTTTTCTTAGCTGTTGCCATCGGAATTGACCATGCTGGAAGACACTTATTCCGATTCAAGCAGAAAAAGTAGTCAGAAATCTAGTTTCCGCTAATTTGTATTTTCTAAGAATTGGATTCGGAAAACGAGGTTTATGGTCCATCTGAGCGTAAATGTAAACAAAATTGCCACTTTAAGAAATTCCAGAGGTGGAAATCATCCGGACCTGATCTATCTATCCAAACTGATTTTGGATTCCGGCGCTCATGGGATTACTGTTCATCCAAGAGAAGACGAAAGACATATAAAGAAGAGAGACGTATTTGATCTAAGGGAGTTCCTCACGCTCTACAATCAGGATAAAAAGAAGAAGATAGAATATAATATGGAGGGAGAACCTTCTTCCCGATTTTTAGATCTTGTTCTGGAAGCAAAACCTGACCAAGCAACGTTAGTCCCGGTGACTCCTGGAGAAATTACTTCTGACCATGGTTTCGATCTAAAAAAGGACTCCTCTGATCTAAAAACATACATCCAAAAGATCCAAAATGCAGGGATCCGAGTATCTATCTTCATGGAAACGGATTTAGAAAATCTTAAATTAGTGAAAGAAACCGGAGCAGACCGTGTTGAATTTTACACAGGTCCTTATGCCCATGCTTTTGATCATTCTCCAGAACAAGGTAAGACAGTATTCGAATCTTTCAAAAAAGCGGCAGAGTTCCTACAGAGCCAAAATATCGGGATCAACGCGGGTCACGATCTGGACCATTTTAATCTTCCACTATTCTCTCAGCTTCCAGGTCTGGCAGAAGTATCTATAGGTCATAGACTCATGTCGTATGCGCTCGAAATCGGTTTAGGAGCCGCAGTGAAGGAATATCTAAAAGCGATTGGCACGCAGAGTCGCTGAGACGCGGAGTTTTTTTTCGCACGGAGCACACTGAGATCACGGAGAGAAGATCCCGATGTTGGAGTTCCTACAGTGCCAATTTAACTCTGCGGCTCCGCGCCTCTGCGTGAGAAAACCTCTGTATCTCTATTTTCTCTGCGTCTCTCCCTCGGAGAGTTCTTTCGCAAGCTCTTTGAAAGAAGAATAATTCGAATCTTCAGAGAGTAATAAAAAGGCTGCCTTTTTTAAATTTGCGGAAAGTAAAGATGCTTCCGAATTAGTTTTGGCCAATTCTTCCAAATTCGATTTAAAACTTAAAAGATGTCTTTTAGCAGAAGCCTGATCCTTTGTCGAAACCGCTTTTTTAAGCTCTTTCCAGGATTGGGTGGCCTTATTTCCTGAAACAATATCCTTAGGGGTTCTGCCGAATTCTCCACTCAGGTCCCAAACTTTTTTATAAGGGTGGTTCTTCTCCAGAAATTTATAATATTCGGAAGAAGGTTTGAATGTGTTCGGTTTTGCTTTTGAGATCAATTCCTTGTCCAGTCCACATTCAGCAAATACACCTTTTGTTAATGATTCTTTGGAAATGGACTGAATTTCTATCAGTTTAGAAACCGATTCAGAAGCTTCTGGAATATTCCCTTTTTTGCATGCGGAAATTGCAGTTTTATACAAAACTTCTTCCTGGTCCGCGAGAGCTGACTTTTCAGAATCCAATTTTAAGGAAGAAGTGAATGCTAGTTCCCTATAGAGTGGATCGTTCGGATCTGAATTTTTTGCCCTGACTGCATATTCCCAAGCAGACTGATTTTCTCCTAAAGAATCGTATAAAATGGATAAATTATAACAAGCGAGTCCCCTATCTTTTCTCAGGGATCTACAGGAAGATTTTAATAAATCTAGAGAAGATTTTCTTTCTTCTTCTGTTCCGTAAAAATCTAGAATTGCCTGCTCTTGTATGAGTTCCGACCCGAATCTTCCCCCACCTGGGACGGAAACAGAAGTGCAGTAAAAAGTTCCCACAAAGCAGAAAAAAGGAAGAATACAGAACTTTTCCAAAACTTTATAGAATGAGAGATTTCGGGGGAATAGATTGACAATGCTTGTTCGGGGTGGAAAATGATCGAAAATCAACCTTGCAAAAAGAGGACCCGATTTGAAAAGCTTGAGATCCCTCTCCTTATCCTTTCTTTCAGTTATCTTATGTACGAGCATCTTCTTCTGCCAACCCTCTTCCGGAAATTCCAAGACCACGGCAGATTTCACTCTCAAAGATTTTGACAGCGTAGTCAAGACTGTTGAGGGAAACTATATAGATAAAAATATAGATAAAAACCGCGCCTATAAGGACGCAGCAGTTTTTGCTCTTCTATCTTTGCCTCATGGTCTTTATCTCTATCCGGAAAGTTATTTTACCGATCGAGAAAAATACGAAGAATCAGATGATATTTTCCCAGGAAAATCTTTCAAACTTTCTCCTGAGGATAAATTTGTTCTATTCGATCCGGATTATAAAGAAGTAGAAAAAATCCGAGACAGAAAACTAAAAGAAGAGTCTAACAAACCTAAACTTTCAAATGATGAGGTTCTCAAGTTAGTTGAAAGGGAGAAGGTCCGCAAAAAAGTGCTCACAGCTAAATGGGAGCAAACCAACTTCTCCAAAAAGGATTTTGATAGGGTCCTTGCCTACCTCGAAAAAAATCTGCAAAACTATACCACTCCTCCACTCAAAGATCCGTTTGGAGAAGAAGACGCTAAAGATAAAGAACCTTTTAGCATTAAGGATGTATATTTAGCTGCGGCAAACGGTTACCTTTCTTCCTTAGATCCTCATAGCCAAGTATTCCTAAAAGCTGCCTGGGAAGAATCCATGGCAAAAATCGAAGACGGAAGTTTCGAAGGAATTGGAGCAATCTTAAGCGGTGGCGGTAATAAGGAAGTTATCGTTGAAAATCCTCTAGAAGGAAGACCTGCTGTCACAGCAGGAGTTCGCGCCGGAGATGTAATCCTTGCAGTGGATGGAAAATCCACAAAAGGAATGTTACTAGACAAAGTAGTAGAAAGGATCAAAGGAAAAAAAGGATCCAAAGTAGTTCTAACCATCCGCAGAAAAGGAGTGGCTGGAACTTTGGCTATCGAAGTGATCCGAGACACAATTGAGATCCGAAATATCACAAGCAAGTTGATAGACAATCATCCTTATATTGGATATATTAAGTTAACTGGTTTCGTAAAATCAGATCCGTCCGTTGATAAAGAATTCGTTCAACATTTCAAAGAATTAGAAAAACAATCTACTTCCAAAGGAACCAAACTGAAAGCGCTGGTTTTAGATCTAAGAAATAACCCAGGAGGTTATTTGGATCTAGCAATTGATCTTGCAGATATGTTTGTGACGAACGGGCTTATCGTTTCCGTAAAAAGCCCGAACAGAAGTCCTGAAGATTCTAACGCCGGCAAAAAAGATCTAACGGATCTACCTGTTGCAGTTCTAATAAATGCTAAGTCCGCTTCTGCTTCTGAGATTGTAGCTTCTGCACTGAAACATCACGGTAGAGGTTTGATTCTTGGAGAAAGATCTTTTGGAAAAGCAACAGTTCAAAAACTACAAGAGTTAAGAGGGAACGGAGCTTATTATATTAAGCTGACTCAGTCCAGATATTATGCTCCTTCTGGAAATACGATCCAAGTAGTCGGAGTTAAACCTGATGTGGATGTTTCTTCCGAAGAAGATGGAAGTTTTCCTTTTCATTATCGCGAAGAGAATATGTGGAATCACCTTCCTGAACTGCCTTCTTCCGCTGAGGAAAAAAGCCATTTCGACGTGAAAAAATTAGAAGGTTGGGTCAAATCGAACGGACAAGCAGAGAAGTTCATACAAGAACATAAAAACGATCCGATCAAGCCTGACTTCCAATTGATCCGTTCCATAGATTACGTAGATGCTCTTTTAAACACTGGCACAAAACGTAAGTAATCTAATCTCGGCGGTGTGATAGCCGCCGATTGTCTAAAAATGCCAAGAATAAAAACCGATTTTTTAGTCATTGGGAGCGGTATTACCGGTCTTTTCCAAGCATTAAAACTTTCTAATGTTGGTCAGACAGTGATCGTGACCAAGAAGTCTGATTATGAGTCTAATACCAACTACGCACAGGGCGGGATCGCTTCCGTATTTGCGCAGGGAGACAAATTCGAGGATCATGTAAAAGACACCCTCGAATCCGGAGCAGGATTATGTGATCCGGAAGCCGTTCGAGTTTTAGTTAAAGAAGGCCCCCCTTTAGTCAAAGAACTTTTAGAATACGGTGTTCCATTCAACCTGAACCAAGAGGGAGAATTCGATCTTCATAGAGAAGGTGGACATGGAACAAATCGAATTGTCCACGCTCATGACAGAACAGGTCACGAGATCGAAAAAACACTTCTACAAATCGTAAAACAAAATCCAAATATTCAAATATTAGAATACCATACTGTCGTAGATCTGATCACACCACACCATCTCAAAAAGAAGGGTTTAATCTGTTTTGGGGCATATGTTCTTTCTAATCAAACCGAAGAGATCATTCCAATACTTGCTAAAAAAACGATCATTGCAAGCGGCGGAGCCGGACAGGTATATTCTCATACTACAAACCCAAAAATTGCAACTGGTGATGGAGTTGCATGTGCCTATCGTGCAGGTGCAGAGATCAGGAATATGGAATTCTATCAGTTCCACCCTACTTCTCTCTATCATGAAAAAGGAGATTCATTTCTAATCTCTGAAGCAGTGCGAGGGAAAGGTGCAGTATTACTCGGAATGGACGGAGAACCGTTCATGAAAAAATACCATCCAATGGCTGATCTCGCTACTAGAGATATAGTTGCAAGAGCCATTGACGCAGAAATGAAGAAGTCAGGAGATCCTCATGTTTGGTTGGATATCTCACATAAACCTGCAGCCGAGATCAAGGAAGCATTTCCTTCTATCTATGCAAAATGTCTTGAATTAGGAATAGATATCACTACTGATCCGATCCCAGTTGTGCCTGCGGCCCATTTTATGTGCGGCGGGATCGCAACAGATCTTTGGGGAAAAACTCGAATAGAAAATCTTTTTGCCGCCGGAGAAGCTTCCTGTACTGGAGTTCATGGTGGTAACCGCCTTGCATCCAATAGTTTATTAGAATGTCTTGTATTCTCTAATCGTATCGCAGAAGAAATCCGTAAAAATCCTCCAAACTTCCTACCTGAGCATGACCAGATCCCTGCTTGGGACAAGGAAGGTTTGGTAAATACGGAAGAATGGGTATTGATCTCTCATGATCTTTCAGAGATCAAAAATACAATGTCCAATTATGTGGGAATTGTCCGCTCTAATTTGCGCTTAGAAAGAGCAAAAAGAAGAATGGATCTGATCTACGCAGAGGTCAGAGACTATTATAACAGAACAATAGTTACAAATCCTCTATTAGAACTTCGTAATTTGGTATTAGTAGCTGAATTGATTATTCGTTCTGCTCTTGCAAGACATGAAAGTAGAGGACTTCATTACTCTACTGATTATCCGGAGAACAGATCCCCATCCAGGCATGATACAATTCTGATCAATGACCTGGTTCATGGAGATCTCCAGGCCCCGTTATAATATTTTCACGCAGAGGCGCTGAGACACAGAGTTTTTGATTTACTATTCCAAAATCAACCCTCGGCGACTTTGCGTCTCCGCGTGTAAAAATACTCTGCGTCTCTATTAAACTCTGCGTCTTATCTTACACAGCGAACAAAGTATCTGCTGGTTTTGCTATAAGACTCATCGTCTCCGAATTTGTCTCTGGTAAAGGATACCGCCCTAGCTGTCTTACCACCGACATCTTGTTCGTTAGATGTTGAACTCCAATAGTATGACTCTATCGTATCAGGAAATTTCAAAAGCATGAAGTTACGGCTATTAGAGCTTAAATATTTTAACTCTAAGAAACTAGCTACTCTCCAATCTGTATGACCTCCTGTGTTATCATTCGCACAAGAATCATATGCTTCTGAAGTACCGGGGATACCTATCGGCGATACTGTCGTAAGTGTTTGAGGAATTCCTAAAGTATTACAAGAACTCAGATCTACACTACAATATTGTAATTCTTTCGCTCCAAAGGAACTTGGATTTGCTAAAGTTCCACTTGCTCCTCTACAACTAAAACTAGTCGCTGTTCCGCTGAACTCTTGGCCTTGGCTACATGTCTTCCACATCAGACCGCTCGTTGCATCCGTTGTTGTTCCATCTCCATTATTAGTGAAACTTTGGAAGAACAGTGCTCCCGCTATTAAATCACTTTCATCTTCTTCTCTGAAGCCATAAGGACTACGATCTAATTTCTCTTCACAACCCATCGCAAGTAGACTAAACGCGAATAAGGTGAATAAGGATCTTATTATATAATATACTTTTCTCATTTCTTTTTCCTTAGAACGCGTGGCTGAAGTTTACGAATAATTGTTCGTCTTCTCTAGATTTTGCCCAGTCGATCATGATGATTGTAGCCATATTCCATGCGATCCTAAGTCCTAGACCATGTGAATATTTATAATCCTTGGTTCCGACTTTATGTTCGTCATCCCAGACTCGTCCAAAGTCCATAAAAGGAACTAGGTTGAATGCGAAGTATTCATCACCGACACGTAAGGATCCGAATTTCCATCTTACCTCGATATTACCCCAACCCATCATTCTTCCTACGAAACGGTCTTGTTTGTAACCGCGGATGGTACGAATACCTCCAAGTCCTCCAATTAAACCTTCCGTTCCCCACATGTTTCTATATTCGAAGAATGGAACGTCTCCTTCAGACAAACCTGCTCCGAAGCGAGAAGCAATAACAAGTTTTTCGAAAGCTTTAGGAAACGGGCTCCAGAAAAATTTCCCTTGTGCAAAATATTTTTGGAAATTGAAATCCGAACCAAATGTCTTGCTGTTTTTCTCAAAGGTTCCTTCTAAGAATACACCACTGTTCGGATCAGGTTCGAAGTCACGAGTATCATATACCAATGCAAGACGAACTGCATTTACATAACCACCATGATAACCTAAGATCTTTCCAGCTTGTGCATCTTCGGTCAAACGGGTTTTAGCGTTAGGCACATTTGCTCCGTAGTCCATACCGAGAACTGGATCATATCCCGGCGCTTTCCTTCCATCAAAGGTTCTGATAATATTTTCGGAAGCTTTGATCCCGGCGACCACACGAACCGTTCCACCAAAGAAAGATCGTTCCGTACTCAGGTTGATCATAGGAGTTTCTATGATATATCCGTTATACATTTTGTTTGTAACAACGAAACCTGGCTGGCTTGGAACTCCGTAATAGGTATTTCCTCCAAAGGAAACCGGATCCTGAGGACCTCCTGGTCTATAATAACTGAAGTTTTTACTTTGATCCGCAAAAGTTGCGTTATTAACGTAATCTCCACCGGGCTGGTTTCGATCGTAATAACTCAAAGTTTTTAGGGAACCTTCACCTATTCCAAAATAAAGAGTGGTTGGTGTGATTGTTAGGAATGCATCTGCACGAAGGCGCCATTGCGTATTTGCAATAAATGGCATATCCAAACTAAGCTGATGATATTGAGCATTCTTACTAGTATTAAAATACTGCGCAAAAAATCTTACTCTATACGGAGTATAATCAAATAACGGATCTGTTTTTAGACCGTTATTATATGCATAAGCACGAACACCAAAACCAACACCCTCGAGAGGATCAGAATTGATTAGAGGAAGTCCAGTAGGATACCAACCTTCCCGTTTAACTGCTAAGTCTTTTGCACAAAGCTGTTTAGAAGAATCCATATGAAACGGTAAATTTTTACGAGCAGGTGGCTTCTCGCATCCCGGTTCTGGAATATAATCATCGGCGCTTAATTCTAGAACGCCTCCCACAAAACAAATCGCTAGCACCAGCGATTTAATTTTCTTAATCCTCATGTATACCCCGGATTTAAGATTTTAAGTTCGTTAGTTATTGAAGTTATAAGAGCTTATGTCAATTGAAAATTTCGAATTAGAGCTTTAGTGACCCCGTTCATCACGCAAAAGTTCCCTTTCATCACAGTAGTAATAAAAAAAATAGCAGCATACATTAGAAAAACACGATTTCGACCCAGATATAAGAGAGATATAAGTGAACTCTCGTTTAAGTCATATAAAGAAGTGGAGAAGGTAAATTAGAACATTAATGATTTTTAATATTAAATAAGACTCACAGAGTTATGGAGCCACCGAGTTCTTTCACACAGAGACACAAAGGCACGAAGACCATAAAGCAGGAAGAGCAAATGTAGGATTTCCTACAAAATACTCCTCTGAATCTCCGTGACTCTGTGTGAAAACTCCCTGTGTTTCTATTAACTCTGCGTCTTATCTTACACAGCGAACAAAGTATCTGCTGGTTTTGCTATAAGACTCATCGTCTCCGAATTTGTCTCTGGTAAAGGATACCGCCCTAGCTGTCTTACCACCGACATCTTGTTCGTTAGATGTTGAACTCCAATAGTATGACTCTATCGTATCGGGAAATTTCAAAAGCATGAAGTTACGGCTATTAGAGCTTAAATATTTTAACTCTAAGAAACTAGCTACTCTCCAATCTGTATGACCTCCTGTGTTATCATTCGCACAAGAATCATATGCTTCTGAAGTACCGGGGATACCTATCGGCGATACTGTCGTTAGTGTTTGAGGAATTCCTAAGGTATTACAAGAACTCAGATCTACACTACAATATTGTAATTCTTTCGCTCCAAAGGAACTTGGATTTGCTAAAGTTCCACTTGCGCCTCTACAACTAAAGCTAGTCGCTGTTCCGCTGAACTCTTGGCCTTGGCTACATGTCTTCCACATCAGACCACTCGTTGCATCCGTTGTTGTTCCATCTCCATTATTAGTGAAACTTTGGAAGAACAATGCTCCCGCTATTAAATCACTTTCATCTTCTTCTCTGAAGCCATAAGGACTACGATCTAATTTCTCTTCGCAACCCATCGCAAGTAGGCTAAACGCGAATAAGGTGAATAAGGATCTTATTATATAATATACTTTTCTCATTTCTATTTCCTTAGAACGCGTGGTTGAAGTTTACGAATAATTGTTTATCTTCTTTGGAAACCGCGTAGTCGAACATGATAATCGTTGTTTGGTTCCAAGCAATCCTAAGTCCAATACCTCGAGAATATTTGTAATCCTTGGTTCCGACTTTATGTTCGTCGTCCCAAATTCGCCCAAAGTCCATAAAAGGAACTAGGTTGAATGCGAAGTGTTGGCCCGCAACAGAAAGTGAGCCAAACTTCCAACGAAGTTCGATATTACCCCAACCCATTGCACGTCCCACAAAACGGTCTTGTTTATAACCTCTTAATGTAGTACGTCCACCTAGTCCGGAGATCACACCTTCCGTTCCCCACATATTTCTATATTCGAAGAATGGTGCATCACCTTCAGTAACAGAGAAACCGCCTCGTCCCGCGACAACCAATTTGTCGAAAACTTTAGGAAATGGGCTCCAAAAGAATTTAGCCTGAGTAAAATATTTAGAATAATCAAAATTAGATCCAAAAGTTTTTGCAGATCTTTCGTAGGTTGCTTCTAAGAACACACCTTGGTTTGGATCCGGTTCCAAGTCTCTTGTATCATAAACCATTCCTAAGCGAAGTGTATTTACCATACCACCATGATAACCTAAGATCTTTCCAGAGTTATAGTCTTCGGTAATTTTAGTAGTACCGTTAATCGCCTTTCCCCCCGAATTGATCCCGAATCCATCTAAGTAAGGATCGGTACCATTGGCGAGAGTTCCATCAAATGCTCTTACGATATTCTGAGACATACGAACTCCCGCTACAAGTCGGACAGTTCCACCAACGTAAGATCTTTCTCCGCTCAACATCGCAGTAGGAGAGATCAAATTATACCTGTTATACTGAGAATCTGTTACTCTAAATCCGTTTTGAGCCGGAAATCCGTTGTATACAGCACCATTGATATCTACAGGATCTCCAGGGCCACCCGGTCTAGTATAAGCCAGGTTTCGTTGTTGGTCAGCAAAGGTTGAGTTAGTATGAACTGCGCCGCCATCCTGATTCCTATCAGTATAACTTAAAGTTTGGAGAGAAGATTCTCCCAAACCGAAGAATAACGTATTCGGGTTTGCATCGTATACACCTTCTCCTCTCAAACGCCATTGTGTTCCGAACACATAAGGAGCATCGAAAGCGATATCCTGATACTGACGTTGTTTTGTGGTATTGAAGTACTGAGCGTAAATCCTGAATTTGTAAGGAGTGTATTCAAAAAACGGATCTTCTTTCTTTCCATTATTATATGCGAATACACGAATTCCGTAACCAATCCCTGTATTCGGATCCGAATTTAAAAGAGGAAGTCCAGTTGGGAACCAACCTTCCTTCTTCTTTTCTAGATCCTTTTTACAAAGTTGTCTTTTAGGACTTATGTAAAATGGTAGATCCGTTCTTTCAGGTGGTTTTTCACAACCATCCAAAAGACCTGGATCAGCGGAGATATTTTGAGTCGAAACAAAGGCCAATATAGCAATTATGCCAATGCGAGTAAGGAAATGCTTCATGCAGTACCTGGAAATTTTTATGGAATTCGCAATGTATAATAGTGTCTTAACCGATGTCAAATTTATTCCTGGAACCTTTTCTTTTGATCCAGGGTCATGGGCTTCAGCTTGAACCCTATTCTAAAATTATCATATCGTTTGTTCGAAATAAGAATTTAATTTTTAACAATACTGAAATGTTGCAGTTCTAAAAAACATTTCAGTATATACGTAAGAGGAAATTTATTATTCGCTTAATTTGATAAGCAATTGGTCTTGGGAAACGATATCACCTGGATGAGCGAGTACATCCTGAACCGTTGCATCAGCTCCAGCCTTCAATGCATGCTCCATCTTCATCGCTTCCACAACGGCAAGAATCTGTCCTTTTTTAACAGAGTCTCCTGACTTCACCTCTACCTTAATGATCTTTCCTGGCATCGGACTTTTGATCTCTAAAGATGCGGTTTGCGCATCGGAGGTTTCTCTTCCTTTGATGGCAAACTGAAATGTTTTTCCTTTCGTATGAATGAAAAGTCTTCCACTTCTAAGTAATGCTATACTTCCATCTGGTAATGAATAAGAACCATCTTTCTCTTTGGTCCAAGAATAATGAGTCAGAAGTGATTCCCATTTTTTTTCCGGACCGAATAGTCTGGAGGAAGAATCTCCCAGATCTAATACGTATTCTTTTTCTTTCCATTGGAGTCGGAACAAGCGGTTCAAGATATTTCTCCCCAAACTCCGTTCGGCCCGACGGCTTCCCATACGGAGGAAGTTTTCACTGTACGATTCGCAAGAAAAGAAGCGGTTCTCATGAGAGCCTCTTTTTCTTCTCCGGATTCTTCCCAAACTATATTATGCTTTTCTAAAAAGTGGGTGTCCGTATGTCCCTTTACGAATTCAGAATGTTCCAGGATTGCTTTTAGATAATTCAGGTTCGTGATCGGCCCGAATACGATTATTTCTTCTAGGCCTGCGATCAGGTTTTTGCGTGCTTCTTCTCTTGTTTTTCCTATACCAATCACTTTCGCAAGCATTGGATCATAATAGAGAGAAACTTCAGAACCGGTAATTACTCCAGAGTCCACTCTAAGATTTTGAACTTCAGGAAATCTTGCGAGTTCTATCTTCCCGATAGAAGGCAGGAACTCATTCTCAGGATCTTCTGCATATAATCTGACTTCGATTGCATGTCCGTTTTGAGCTGGAGATTTTCCTCCGGTGAGTTTTTCGATACTCATACCTTCTGCAATTCGGATCTGCCACTCTACTAGATCAAAACCAGTTACGGATTCAGTGACAGGATGTTCCACCTGCAATCTTGTATTCATTTCCAAGAAGTAGAATGATCCATCTTCTCCCAAAATGAATTCAACCGTTCCGGCACCAATATAGCCAATGGAAGAAGCGGCCTTGACTGCAACTTCGCAGATTTTTTGTTTCAAGTCGGAAGGCAGATTAGGTGCAGGAGATTCCTCCACTACTTTCTGGTGTCTTCTCTGGATGGAACATTCTCTCTCGAATAGATGGGTTATATTCCCGGAAGAATCTCCAAATACCTGAACTTCAATATGTCTAGGATTTATAATATACTTTTCTAAGAATACTCTTGCGTCTCCGAAAGCGTTTCCTGCCTCTCTCTGGGCGGATTCTAATGCAGGTAAAAATTCATCTTTGGAAAAGACACGTTTCATCCCTTTTCCACCGCCGCCAGCACTTGCCTTGATCATGACGGGGAATCCGATCCTCTCTGCTTCTTTTAATAAAACGAAAGTGTCCTGGGAATCCCCTTCATATCCAGGAACAACTGGAACTTTAGCCTTCTCCATTGCTGCGCGAGAACGGATCTTGTCCCCCATTAGGTCCACGGTCTCTGCCTTAGGCCCTAAAAAAGAAATCCCCGCTTTAGAAAGTTCTCTCGCAAATTCAGCCTTTTCAGATAAAAATCCATAACCAGGATGAACTGCATCCGCTCCCGTTTCCTTGATAGCTTTAAGTATATTAGGGATTACTAAATAAGATTTAGAAGGTTCAGACTGGCCTAAATAAAAAGAAAAGTCTGCGGCCTTTACGAATGGAGCATCCTTATCAGCATCTGAATATACAGCTACTGTTTCTATGCCTAACCTTTTGCAGGTCTTTTGGATTCGGAGAGAGATTTCTCCTCTGTTTGCGATGAGTAGTCTTTTGATCACTTTGATTTAGAAGAGACAGGCTCGCGCACTGTTCCGACCTCGGAGTCTAATGCGATTTTTTCCTTGCTCATGGTTTCGTATAAGAAATCTCTAAAACTCTCCCAGTTCTCGTGTGTCCAGGGTTCGTATCTTCCTATAAATTTATATCCAACTTTTGCAAACATAGGTTCTGTTTGGTAAGTGGTGATCCCTGATTTTAGGACTACTGCTACAGGAATTTTATTCTCATAAGCGAGTTTAATCATTCCTTTTTGCATAGGCTGGATAATTTCCGAATAAGAGTTATGACCTTCCGGATAAACAATATAAGAAGTAGTGGAAAGTCCCTTTATTAAATTACGAACAGATACCGCAATTGTAGCAGCTTTGGAAGTTTCGAAAACCTGAGAACCCATTGCTTTCATCCACCAATAGGCGACTAAAGTTTTTTTAATCACTTGGTTTGCCAAATACGGTTTATTCACCACCAGGCAATCATAAGGAAAATCTATTTCGTTCACATGATTTAAGAAGATCATATGACCCTTTTCAGGGATCTGCATTTCATTCTTTATCATCAGATCCGTTTTGGTCATACGGATCACTGCGGTTCCCCAAGTTTTTGAACCTCTTAAAAAAGCTGCGTATTGTTTTTCCCTCTTACTTAGGATTGCATAAAAAATCCCGGCGACCATAGAAGGAAATGCTACCGTAAGTACCAGTCTTAGGGTTACGACATAGGTTCGTAATACCAGTTTGCGATACTTCGGGGAAAACCTGCCCAAACGGCTTTCCATAAACTTGAGTGGATTCATGCGAACTATGCTTTAGTATATCACTGAACAAGGAAAGCAAATTCTTAACATAAGTCAAAACAAGGAATACAGATAGAACAATTCATCTCGGACATAACTTACGATGTTCGCTTTAAGCGGAATAGGATGACAGAAATAAAAAAGCCTGTCCCTTTTTGGAAACAGGCCTTTTCATTTTTTCAGAAGAATGGAAAGATCTTACTTATTAGGTTGGCTCGCAGCTGCAGCTTGTTTTCTTTTCTGAGCTCCAGGAGGAATTTTATCTCCCAGAAGTTTTTTACGAGTCTCTGCGTCCCAACGAAGATACAGTTTATTGTCGATCTCGTCGTCATAAACTCTGCCTAAAATATCCACGGCGTCTCTGCGATAATCATCCGGAATTCTTTTATCAAACACAGGACTCATTCTATTATCTGCACGAACCAGAGGGTTTGTAGAGAAGTCATAAGTAACTCCTTCTACGGAAACAACTTCACCAGGAGTGACCTCTCCGATCTCGTTACGAGTCTCTTCAGTTTTAGCGTCAGATCTTTGCAGATAATAATTATCATAAGGATATTTAAGTTTGAAAATATTCATCGCATTGGATCTTGCGTCCCTGCAAAGATTGATCGCTCCCAAATACATTTCGATGCGATGTTTTCTGTGCTCAGGTTGGAGTTTTTGGTGTTTCTCCAAATGTTTTTCTATCTTAAGTGCGTTATTACGTGCTTCCTTGGCTTCTCCCAAGAATTGATAACCTAACTCCATATTTTTTTCGATGGTGTATTTATTCACCACGTAATGGAATTCGCGCGGGTTGTACATCCTGCGAGTATAAGGAGCTTCTCTATTCTCCTTAATGTCCGCACGGATATAACTTGTTTTTCCATATTCCACGGAAATATCCACAAGAGCTCTATCCATAGGATTGTTTGGATTTTTCTTTTCGATCGCGGTTTTTAGGATCTCTTCTGTTCTTTCCACATAAGCTTGTGAAAGTTCTTCCAGAAGAAGTTCCATTCCAAGTTGGGATTCCAAAAATCTACGATAAGAATTTACGAAATTCCCTTCGAAGAAATATAGAAGACCTTCTTGGTACAATCTTTTTAATTCTTTGTACTTCGCGAGTCTCTCCCCATCTGCCTGAGGTTGACCCGTTCCGGAGGTTTTTACCTCTCCCGGATAATTTTTTACGACCGGCTCTATTGCTCTTAAATAAGTTAAGAGCTCTATCCTCTTCTTATACGATTTCATAGAAACGGCTTCGCCGTGTAATAGAACTGGGGCGACTAACATCGCAATCATGAAAACGAGAAGTTTTTTCATTGGAGGACCTTTTCCTTAGTATCTTCCTGAGAAGACCGGGTTCAACCCGAAAATCGTGCTTTTCTTCTTAGTCTATCGGTTAGAATACGGTGAGAATTGACGCTTCCGGCTCGATTTTTCCGGAAATTCTTCGTATGACAGCAACTGCATTAGCCCAAGGCAAAAAAATCTCGTTTCGCAACAAAGAAGATACGGTCTGCCCTATCTGTAGCGAGGTCCACCAAAGGGAAAGTATGTTCCAGGGGGGAGGGAGGCTGATAGCAGGCAAACTCACCCAGGAATTACGTCGCTTATACGAGAAAAACAAAAAATTTGGCAGAGTTTCGCCAAATGATTACGTTCTAAACGTATGTCCACGATGTCTTTATACTGCATTTCCTAAGGACTGGTCAAGCCTAGATGCAGACGAACTCGCCAAATTGAGAGAATCTGCAGAGATCCGTCGTAAAAACATAGAATCCATCATGGGACCTACTGATTTTTACCAAGAAAGAAACCTGATCCTGGGAGCTGCATCTTATCTATTAGCGATTGAATGTTACCAGTCCAGAAAAGTGACAGTAGCTCCTACACCTAAAAAAGCAGTCTGCGCAGTTAGAGGTGCTTGGTACTTTGATGATGTGAATACTGAGTTTCCAGGTATGGGTTATGACAAGATCCGTGACCTTCTCTACCAAAAATCCGCTGGCTGGTACACGGACACAATGGAAATTATGCAGTCGGGTTCAGAACCTGTGGATGCTGCATCTTACTTACTCGGACCTGATACTGACAAAAACTGGGGATTTGACGGAGTCATTTATCTTTCCGCTTATCTCACAATGAAGTTCAAGGAAGAACTTGCATCGGATGCTGCTTCTAAACTGAACCTTCTCATTCGTGCCAAAAGAACTCTTTCAAGATTGTACGGTTCAGGTAAGGCGTCCAAGTCCAAACCTTCTGTCATCATTGATATGGCCAAAGAACTCTATGACGAATACAATAAGATCATAGAAGAAATGGGCGGAGAGAAATAAGAGAATTGTCTCTACCTTCTCCCCTTAGTCATATTCCATCCTACTTTCGTTCCCTACTATGACAGAAGATCCTAGAAACTATGCCCTATTGATCGAATTCGATGGTGGATGTTTTTTCGGGTACCAAAGCCAAAAACAATCTCCCACTGTTCAGGAAGAAATAGAGAAGGCCCTAAACACCCTTCTCAAAAAACAAACTCGTATCTGGGGAGCCGGAAGAACAGATACAGGTGTCCACGCACGGGGGATGGTCGTAAATTTTAAGACGGATTCCCCTATTCCAAATCTGTCGAAGTTCCTACTTGGAATGAATGCACTTACCGACCGAGGTCTGGCCATTCATGAGATCACAGAAGTTCCTTTAAACTTCAATTCTCAGTTTTCCTGTACTGCACGTGAATATGAATACCTTTTGGTGAACGCAAGGTTTCCGAGACCAGTTTGGAAAAACAGAGCATTCTGGTACCAACATCGGATTGACGTTTCCCGCTTAAGAGAAGAACTGGAACTACTAAAGGGAGAGCACGACTTTAGAAGTCTGGCAAAAGCCACTTCGATGCGGAACCGTAGGAGTACTACTCGGGTCATCTATGATGCGAGCCTTTTAGAAAGTGAAGAAGAGCCCGGACTTCTTCGTTTACGGATCAAGGCAAACGGTTTCCTCCATAATATGGTCCGGATCCTAACCGGAACACTTTTTGAAATAGCGATAGAGAAGCGCAAAGAGACGAATATATTGAAAATACTTTCTTCCAAAGATAGAACCATAGCAGGGATCACCCTCCCCCCTTACGGATTGTATTTTCTAAAAGCGTACTACGATTCTTTTCCTGAGATAGATCGGATGTACCAGAACAGGAAAGAATTCGGCGGGGTCCCTAGATGAAAAAACTTCTGCCGATCGCATTTTTACTTTTTCCCTGGGCTCAAGCATTCTCTTATCCAAACCAATTGGATAATAAAGCTGTTAAATATATGGGCGGAAATCCTGTTTCTCCCCCAATAGATTTTAATAAGATTGGGAATAGTTTTAAGAATGGCGAGTTGATCCTTGCACAAGCAGGAGGCAATCTTCCTTCTTCAGGGCTTACTCGCTCAGATAAAAAAGAAAGCACAGATGATGAGGAATTAGAGGAAGAACTTCCAACATTCTACGATAATAGAAAACCGGAAATAGGTGCCTGGGTTGGAGCTTCGAACCCATTCCCTGGATCCGAAGCCCAAAAATATTTGGATACTACTTTAGGTGGCGGACTCTTTTTCAGAATCCCTTGGCCTTGGATCTTTTATGTGGAATTTGGAGCGTCTTATTCCAACTACTTATCAAGATCGGAAAGGGCGCTGACTACTATCCCAGTTTATTCTGCACTATGTTATAAACTTCCTTTCGAACTTCCAATTACCTTTATGCTAAAGGCTGGATTCGGAGAAACCTATGTTGTTGCAAGACCTGCAAACACTTCCCGCTGGAATGATACTTTATTCGCTGGATTTGAGGCAAGTTTCGTAGCGGGTAAGAAGATACGGATCGGGATCCGACTGGATTATAATAAAATTTACGAATCTGATTTAAATTCGCCTCCGGAAACAAAGTATCCTTACGTAGGTCCTACTGTGGATGCCAGGTTAAGTAACCCGTATTATTACAATAAAGTGGATACAGAATTTTTTCATTTCGGTTTAATGGTGAGCGTATTCCTATGATTTCCAAAGCGAATCGGTTTCTATACCTTTCTTCCTTTTTACTGGCATTCTTTTCGGATTGTAAAGTGGGGCATTGGGAAGGAAACGCCACAGACTATCCTGTAATCAGTACTCTTTTCAATAACAGAATGTTACTTCTAATGAAAGGTACTTATGCTACGGATAGCCCTTTAGAATTTTCAGATTATAATAGCGGAACTGGAAATGCATATCATGATCCAGCTGGAGATCCTACATTCAATCTGTCTGGTATTCCTAAAATGACAAATCTTCCAATATATATTGATATAGGCGAGATTCGTATTTCCTCTAAATACCAAGACGGTCTGAACAATCTATCTCAAATCAGAACTGTCGCTGCTGCAAAGGCTTTCTGGGATAATATTGCTCCAAATAGAGAAGTGTATTGTACCCAACCTTATACGTTGAATGCGAATACTTGCCGCTCTCTGAACGGTGAATTCAAAATGGTCCAATTCTTAAATGGAGAAGGAGCCGAATTCCCTTCCAACGATCCTACTTCCGGAACTAACTCTGGAGCCCCAAGCCAATATTATTATACAGGAACGTATATCCGTTCTTTAGTAACTGGTTGGGGAAATGTCCCTGGTGTGGATCTAACAAAAGTAACATTCTTTGATAACTATGGCGTTTATGGATTTAATATAGTTCCAAGACTTGCTTATGCGGCAGGAACTACTGACAAATCAGGTTATCCATTAGTATTCCCTCTTCTCTATTCAGTACAACCTGGAGAAGCGGATATGGATTTTAAACCTGGCTATGAACCTTATATTTTTGAAGTAAGAATGAATCTTAAGGAAAACTTAATGGTTCATTCTATCAAAGCTGCTGACGGCAGTACTGCAGCAACCTTCATCTCTATAAGCGATTGGAAAACAAAACATAGTGGCCAATCCGATATGGGTGGCGGGATTTTAACCAGATCTAGAGCAATTTATCCAAGCGGAGCTTCTTCTTTAGCGATCACAGGCGGCTCCGGAAATTTAACTCATTACTTTGCAATATTCAGAGAGGGTGAAACGGATATTCTGACAAAACTTCCTTTAGCTGCTACTCCCGCAAGAAATGGCACGGTAACAATTAAATATATTAATCCAGGGACTCATAAACTGTATTGTCTTTCGGACACTAACTATGTGGATGGTTTTCCAGATACGATAGTAGGAACTCCGCTCACATTTTCCGTGCCGGAGAACGGAAATATGAGCACAATCCCTTTGACTTACTCTTGTCCTTAAAGAAAAGTCGCAGAGATTCATTAGAGACACCGAGATTTTTGGCACGCAGAGACGCGGAGCCGCCAAGATTTTTTTATAGATAGTTTGATAATATTAGATTCCTACATGCATCATGAGTTACATAACGTCCAACAAACCTTATTCTCTCTGCGTAATTAATTCTGCGGCTCTTCTTAGCTCCGTGCCTCTCCGAGAATCTCTTCCTGTCTTCCCATAAGCCTGACAGAAAGCCTAGGTCCGATCTCTTGTACGATCCTAGATGCAACGTAATTTCCCCATCTTGCTGCATTCTCAGGAGAGAATCCATGGGTAAGTCCATAAAGCACACCAGCAGCAAAACAATCCCCAGCTCCAGTAGTATCTAGTAAATTTTGAGCAGGAAATCCACCTACATGGCTGATTGTCCCATTTACTGAAACGAATGCTCCATTAGAACCGTCTGTCATCATCACATTTTTACAAATAGAAGAGATAAATTTTAACGCATCTTCTTTAGACTCAGTAGCGGCGAGTGCCTTAGCTTCTTCTGCATTACAAAAAACTAAATCACAATATTCTTTCGTTAGTTTTAAAAAATCTTCTCTCGAACGATTCACGCAGAATGGATCACTAAACGTAAATGCTACCTTTACTCCGGCTTTTTTGGACTCTTCCATTGCCAAAAGACAAGCTTCCTTGGTAGAGGGTCCGTCCCATAGATATCCTTCAACATAACTATAAGAAGAAACCTTAAGTTTGTCTAAATCCAAATCGTGCTTGGTCAAAGTCGAAGAAATTCCAAGGTGAGTGAGCATTGTTCTCTCAGCGTCAGGAGTAGTTAGAATCACACAGGTTCCAGTATGTCCTTCTTTAGAAGGAGGAACTTCAAATAAGATCCCCGCCTTCTCCATGTCCTGTTTGTAAAATTCTCCGTAAGTATCTTCGGTTACTTTTCCGGTATAAGTCCCAGTCCCGCCTGAATTTGCGAGCGCGATCATTGTATTTGCTGCGCTTCCACCTGATCTTAATTCTTTTTTATGTCCGTCTAAAGCGGTAAGAACGCCCCCCTGCACTTCTGCATCCACCAGGGTCATAATCCCCTTGTTCCAGCCCATTTTTTGTAAAAAAGAATCTTCGGTAGGGATTAGAATATCCACAAGTGCATTCCCTATTCCGAATACGTCGTAATGTCTCATTTTTTCTCCGATATTAAATATTAATAAAACGTTATACTACTTGCGGCTCCATTCTATTAGTTCCCATCCGTTCCAGGAAGTCTCATAAACAGATTTGCCTCCCACTTGAGAAGATAGAAGTTCCAGAAATTCATCTTTTCTTTCGGTAATCACTCCACTAAATAGAAAATGATCCGTATGAAGACCTGCAATCTTTTCCATATTCGCCTTTAAGACGGCGAATGTGATATTTGCCACACATAGATCAAATGTTTCGGAAGAAACTTGCGGGTGATCAAAACCACCTTCTTCCACAACTAGAATATCAGAAGAGATTCCGTTTTCGTCTCTATTAAATGTAGAAGAACGTACAGCATTCGGATCTATATCGACAGCTATTATTTTAGACGTACCTAATTTTGCCGCTGCCACTGATAAGATCCCCGAACCTGCGCCAATATCTGCGACTTTCTTTCCTTTCAGATCTATGGAACCTAACCTGGAAAGAACCAACCGAGTGGTTTCATGGTGCCCTGTCCCAAAAGCAAGTCCAGGGTTGATATATACTGGAACTGAATCTTTTTGTTCAGACTTTTTATTTTTCTCCCAATCTTCTTTTTCCCAGGTAGGCACCACCCAGAACACTCCGACTGAAAATGGTTTATAAAATTCTTTATAAGCTTCTTCGTATTCTTTTGTTTCGATCCATCTGGATTCTGCAAAAGAATCTTCTGGAGCAACTGTCTGTAAATAGATCCAAATTTTAGCTTCAGATTGAATATCATCTTCGGCAAGGTACACTCTAATAGGAGTATTGTCAGAGATGATTTCTTCTCCAGGTTTTCTGGGTTCTTCTCTATCGAATAAGATTTCGTAATATCCTGCTACCTGCCATTCTTCCAGGTACACAGAAAATTCTTCCGCAAAATCTTTCGGAATGGAAACTCTAATTTCTTTGTATTTCAACGGATTATCTCTGGAACCGATTGGGAAATTTCTTCCCTGGGAGGTATCTCTTTCTGTATTTTATATATTTTTTCTTCTTTCATATACACTCTTCTGTCTTTCACGATCCAAACCCAGATCCCCACGAAGAGTGCGGTCGCTGCCCAATGCCCAAATCTTCCCACTGGGATCACAAAAAAGTCGAATAGTCCATGTTGGGCTACAGCAAGTAAAAACCCAGCAAGAATATACCAATATTTTTCTGGGAATTGTCTTCTATTACTTTTGATCAGACAAAGTGCAAAACAAAGATTGATCAACAAATGTGCATTCGAAGATTTTAATGTTCTTAAAATGAATGTATGTATCCTATCATCTTCTTTAGCGGTAAAAATATAATGATAATTTTCGATCCCGGCAAAACCCAATGCAACAAATCCACCCACCAAAAATGTTTCGGGAAGAAATTCCTTTTTCTTCCAATCATATGCTAATGTAAGGGACAATAAAACGATTAGAATGGATTTACATAATTCTTCCATCATCCCTGCTTTTACAAATGCGAGAAATGCTGTTTGAGATAGAATTGATTTTGCTGCTTTCGCATTGATTTCAGTTTCAGGCCAAATCAAGGCACTTGCTCGCAGTACTAACTCTGTGGAGATCCAACCGAGTACCAAAGCGAAGAATATTATAAAAAAGAAACGTTTTTCTCTACCTGTGTTAGGCTGGGTATAGATGAGATAAAAACCCCAAGGAAAAATACTTCCTACCGCCAGAAGAATTACTTCTATACTCATAATTCCTCCATATAACGGCCATCAAACATGTTCACCAATTCCTGTTGTAAAGGTGTTGGCATTGCCTTAGCATCTAACGGCCCATTCCAGAAAAGTTCAGTGACTCTGATATAACCTTTGGTTCCAGGAGGAGGCATCATAGGAGATAGATTCTCAATCAGTTCCAATGTTCTTTGATCTTGTTCCGGGTATGAAGAATTTTGCACAAGTTCCACATCCACAACTTCTCCATCCGGAGTGATCGTATAAGCAACAACGCAGGAATAATTTCGAGGAGCACTTCTCCAATAATCCATAAAAGACTCAAAGGTTCTCATTTTTGCGGAGATATAATTGGAATATGTAGGAGGAAGTTTTTTACCCTTAATCCTCTTAACCTCTCCCTTTACTCTTCCCTCATCAGAAGATTTTTCTTCAGGGATTTTTTCACCTTGAATAGTATTCGGAGTTTCCGTTCCAGTGATTACTCCACCATTCAGTCCTTTTACTTCATCCGGAAGATTTGGATCTATAAAATAAAATTCCGCATGGTTCTCAGGAGTAAAATGATCCGAAGGACGAGATTGGCTTTCTTTTTGGAAAGCAATAGTGGTAGGCATAAGCAAGATCAAACAAAGCACTATCAAATGAACAAGAACACTCAATCCTAGATTATTCTCAAAACCTGGACTCAAACCCAAAAGTGGAGTTTTAGAATGGAAAGACCTGCGCAATAACCATCCGGAAAATACATTAATTAAAATTAATATAGTTAAGATCGCGGACCAGACCCAAAAGGAAGACGCCACTTCGAAAAACTTTTTGTCAGAAAGCCCCGGTTTTAAGCCCAAACTTGCCAAAAAGCGGATACCCAAAGCAGGCTCCCACCAAGAAAAGAAGAATGTCGCAAATAATAATAACCCAAGCAGATATACGAACAGGATCGGAAATCCTTTCCATAAACGTCCTGTATAGATATGGCCCCAACCCGCTAAGATCCCATCTCTTACTTTTGCATTCCTACGCTTTCTGGCAGAAGAAGGCAGATCTCCTTCTTCATCTGCAAAAGAATCTTTCGTCTGTCTTACGAACCAAGCCCAAGGCTTACGAAATAAGAAGAATGGCCTTTTGCCAGAAAGAAGTTCTGCAAGTCCGATCCCAGAAAAAAAGAAAATCCAAATACTTTCGGAGAAGACCGCATAGGTCGCCATTTTTGCCCGAAAGGTATCAGAATAAGTTAAATAATGAGTAAACAGAATTAAACAGAATACTGTCAGAAAGACCAGGACTGGATTTAAGATAAGGGGTTTTGAATCTTCTGGTTTTAATTGTTCCCGAATATTTTTAGCCTGCAGAAAAAATAACGCGAGGCCTAAGAAGAACATCAGAGTTAAAACAAGGAAACCGAATGCACTCGGATCTTCAGAATTGAGTAGAACGAATGCTGAAAAGACTTCTTCTGCTTTTGGGAAAATTAAAAATATAAGTTCTAGAGAGAACAAAAATAGTCCAAGGACCACTTGCAGAAAAACGGAATGGAATGCTGGTCTACGGACCCTATCTTCTCTCGGAAATAGGAAGATTACTCCCAGAGGAAAAAAGATCCCGAACCCTATCATAGAAATGGGAGAGGTCCAAGAGAGAAAATTGATCCCCCAAAAGACTAATTTTTCCTTCTGCGAAATTTCCTTTTTCATTCCGAATATCCTTGTCCATTGGACCCTAGCTTGTTCCGGAAGCAAACAAGAATTGAAGGAATTCCTACGAATTTAATACTTTATCACGAATCCTATTCGGGAATCCTTGGACCTATGGAGAAAAAAGAAACCCTAGATTCCTCTCTCAAGGATATTGTATCCGTTTGCAAAAGAAGAGGATTTGTTTATCCCGGTTCCGAAATTTACGGAGGACTTTCCAATACTTTCGATTATGGCCCTTACGGAGCCGAACTTCTTCATAACTTAAAAAGACTCTGGTGGAAACATTTTGTCCACTTGAGAGAAGATGTTGTCGGATTAGATTCTTCTATCCTTCTTAACCCAAAAGTATGGGAAGCATCCGGACATGTTTCTAATTTTAATGATCCACTTATAGATTGTAAAAATTGTAAGACTCGCATCAGAGCCGACAAATTTTTGGAAGACCAAAAAGGAGAAGGAGCGGCCACAGGATTGACCCTGGAGAAAATGAACGAGGTCATTAAGGCAGGAAACTTTGCCTGTCCGAATTGCGGCAATAAAGGAACATTCACAGAAGCAAGAGACTTCAACCTAATGTTCAAAACTTCTCATGGAGCTTCTGCAGAAGATTCCCAGGATATTTATCTCCGTCCTGAAACTGCCCAAGGTATTTTTATCAATTTTAAGAACGTTATCTCTACGACCAGAAACAAGATCCCATTTGGTATAGCTCAGATCGGTAAATCCTTCCGTAACGAGATTATGGCAAGACAGTTCGTTTTCCGCACCAGAGAATTCGAACAGATGGAGATGGAATTCTTCTGCGAACCAGGAACCCAGAAAGAATGGTTCACTCATTGGGTAGATTATTGCCTTAAGTTCCTAACAGATCATGTAGGTTTAAGAAAAGAAAACCTGAAAATCAGAGAACATGAGAAAGAAGAACTTTCCTTTTATAGCGAAGCTACTTCGGATATCGAATATAAATATGGATTCGGATGGGGAGAACTTTGGGGTATTGCTTCCAGAACAGATTACGATCTTTCTCAACATGAAAAATTCTCCGGAGAAGATCTGAAATACCAAGACCAGGCTGCAAATAAAAAGTACGTTCCGTATGTAGTTGAACCTGCACTTGGCTTAAACAGATTATTCTTAGCTGTCGTTTCAGACGCTTACGCGGAAGAAAAACTTCCAGATGGAGAAACAAGAACAGTTCTTCGTTTTGCTCCTCAAGTAGCTCCTGTTAAGATCGGGATTTTTCCTCTTATGAAAAAAGACGGACTTCCTGAACTTGCAAAATCGATTTATGCAAATCTATCTTCTTTAGGGAATTTAGAATATGATGAAGGTGGCGCTATCGGAAAAAGATACCGCAGGCAAGACGAGATAGGAACTCCTTATTGTATTACTGTAGATTATGATTCTTTAACAGACAAATCGGTTACCGTAAGAGAGAGAGATAGTATGTCCCAAGAAAGGATCGCGATCGATTCGTTGAAGTCTTACTTTGCGAATAAAATACTTTAATCAGGGATTGTAGTTACGAATATCGTCTCTACATTCTTGTCCAAAGATTAAAGGACTTGCTGGGCTGAAAGTTTCGACCTTGGTGTCGTCTAAGGCCCAGAACATTCCACAAGATTGATTAGTACAATGATTTCCATGTTCTTTATCTTGGTGAGAAGAATATAATGGGATCCCTGCATTCACAAGTCCAAGTGCATGCCCAAGTTCATGTGTCACAGTTATTTGCTCAGCCTTCTTCGCTTTATCCGGTGAGATAGAATCAAATTGATCTATCATATCTTTGAATACAAAGATCACTGGAGGTCCAATTCCTAGAATTCCAGAAACTGTAACTGCAATCACTCCAGGTGCATCTGCCATCTGCCCTCTTATATACATGATAAAGAAGCTAGTAGATTGAAAATCGGAAGATCTTTTTCTATATTTAGGCACGAGACCCAAAAGTTGGTTCACACTCCAACTAGATCTGTTATGGTTTGGGACCTCGTTCATCTCAGAAAGATCACTTGGCACGGTAACTGTGACAGAATAACCTCTGTCTGCAAAAACATCTTGTAAATTGCTATCAGTCACGCTCCAAATATTAGAGCCACCAATCGCATAATTCCCTGTAAAAGGTTCCGCATCTGCTTCATAAGCGACCTCCAGATCCACCGACCTTACTGTAGAAAAATAAACGGAAGAACGATCTGGATCAGTTAAGATAAGATAATCCAAAGCGATATACCCCAAAACCGCAGGCGGCAGTTCCGATTTACCGTTTTCACAATTTATAAATGAGAAGAAGGATAGAATTATAAGTGCTCGAAAGATCATTTTACCTTCGTATTAATAACAACCGGAATCGTTTCTTTTTTTATTTATTCCTAAAAAGAAGAGAAACTTCTCCTTTCACGATAAAAAATACTCCACAAACGCCAGTCATTTGCAAAGTTTTATTTTAATGTCCCAGAAACTTTTGGAGATAAGACCCGTCCTCCCCCAAAATAGGGAGGCTGCCATTGAATTGGTAAATCAATTTTTTAGAATGGTCAATAAACTTCCCTTAGATGGAATTTTCAAGATCCGTCCGAGAGCTGCTGCTAAAATGGTGGACATCTACTTAAAACTCAGAGCCACAGACAAAGTATTATTTATAGGCGGCTTCATAGAAGAAGAACTTGTTTCACTTCTAATCGCAAGAGTGGAAGAAAAACCATATCTAATCGAAGAGAAAAATTTATTTATAGATTTGGCAGTCACTAAGCAAGGAAAAAGAAAATCCGGCTATATGAAACCTCTCGTTGACGAAACCTTCCGTTACGCAAAAGAAAAAGGAATCTTAGCAGTTGAATTAAGGGCAATTTCCGAGAATGAGGGAGCAGTACAGTTCTGGAAGAAGATGGGATTCGATCCGTTCTACGTGAGATTCAGAAAATCTGTGTAGGAACTCCTACACAAAACAAAGACCGCCCCCACCCTGCGTTGGGATTGGGGGGAGTGGCTCGTGGGAGCACGTTCTCCCTATCACAAAATCACAACTTTGTCAAATAAATCATTCGCTTAAAATTCATGTAGGAACTCCTACAACTGAAACTTCTAAACTTTATTCACTCAGTTATTCTTATCTAGCTCCATATAAACCTAAAACGAAAAAGGGACCCTTTCGGATCCCTTTTTGCATATTAGAATTTTAGAAAATTCTTATTGGAACAAGCGAAGAAGTAATCCGCCGTGTTGCACGAAGAATTCAGCAAATACTAAGCTTGTAATCGCCATTAATTTGATCAAAATATTGATAGAAGGACCAGAAGTATCTTTTAAAGGATCTCCTACGGTATCTCCCACAACTGCAGCCTTGTGTTGGTCTGAACCTTTTCCGCCAGCAGCTTTTTCGATATATTTTTTAGCGTTGTCCCAGCCACCACCGGAGTTCGCGGAAGAAATTGCAAGAACCACACCCGCTACCAATGCTCCAGCTAAAACACCGGACAAAGATTTAATTCCGAATAAGTAACCTACTACGATCGGAGTTAAAAGAACTAAAAGTCCAGGAAGGATCATTTCTCTTAAAGCCGCAGTGGTGGAAATATCCACACATCTTTTGTAATCAGGCTTAGCTTTTCCTTCCATGATTCCAGGGATTTCACGGAATTGTTTTCTAACTTCTTCTACCATGTCTACTGCAGCTTTACCTACAGATTTCATAGTCATTGCAGTGAAAACGAATGGAAGCATTGCTCCAAAAAGTAATCCGCCGAAAACTTCCGCATCTAAGATATCCAGACCAGTAGTTTTAGTTCTGGTGATGAATGCAGCAAACAATGCCAAGGAAGTAAGCGCAGCAGAACCGATCGCAAATCCTTTTCCGATAGCAGCAGTAGTATTACCAGCTGCATCTAAAGTATCTGTACGATTACGAACTTCTTTTCCAAGTTCCGCCATCTCAGCGATACCACCCGCGTTATCCGAAACCGGACCGTAAGCGTCGATCGTCAGACCGATTGCGATAGTGGAAATCATTCCGAGAGCAGCAATTGCAATCCCGTACATTCCCGCTAAAATATTCGCAGTAACGATTGTGATAACGAGAAGGATCACAGGAACCACAGAACTTTGGTAACCTAATGCAAGTCCATAAATGATGTTTGTAGCAGCTCCAGTTTTAGAAGCGTCCACAACTTCTCTTACAGGCTTGTAAGAATGAGAAGTATAATACTCAGTGATGAGACCAATGAACATTCCGGAGAACAGACCTACAATCAATGAAATGTATACATTCCATTTACCAATGGTTTTACCAGCGATCTCGAAAGAATCCACCATGTATTTATCAGTTACAAAATACATAATCGCACCAACGATCAGAGTAGAAACCCAAAGTTGGATTTTTAGGACCTTCTCCACATTTCCTCCTTCTTTCACAGAAGCGATGAAGGAAGTTAAAAGAGAAGCAGGGATCCCGAAAGCAGAGATCAAAAGTGGATATAAAAGAGCGTCAGTATTTCCAGAAAGAGCAGTCGCCGTTGCACCGATCACAAGAGCAGCACAAGTAGCTTCAGCACAGGAACCGAAAAGGTCAGCACCCATACCGGCAACGTCCCCTACGTTATCTCCCACGTTATCTGCGATAGTTGCAGGGTTTCTAGGATCATCCTCTGGGATTCCCTTCTCTACTTTTCCTACAAGGTCCGCACCAACGTCAGCAGCCTTAGTGTAAATTCCACCACCGACTCTTCCGAAAAGAGCCACAGCAGAACCACCCAGACCGAAACCAGCCAGAGCTTCCATAAGGAAAAGAGTTCCTACGTTTTGGAATAAATGAGTATAAAGTTGGAAAAGCCCGATCATACCGGAAACTGCAAGACCAACCAGACCAAATCCCATTACCGCGCCAGAATCAAAAGCGACTCTGAAAGCCTTGGTCATGGAAGTTTTAGCTGCTTGAGCCGTACGAACGTTTCCGATGGTCGCGATCTTCATTCCGATAAAACCGGAAAGACAGGAGATAAGCGCTCCTGACACGAAAGCGATCGCAGTAAACAACCCGTCGTTAAAATCCGGAGTTTCCGGATTGTCCAAAAGGAAGAAGATCAGAACTGCCATAAAGGCGATAAAAAGAGAAATGGTCTTGTATTCTCTTATGAGAAACGCCATAGCTCCTTCGGAGATTGCGGAAGAAATTTCGATTAATTTCTTGGATTCTTGGTCTTTTCCGCCCTCAGTTCCGATTTGGATCCTGGTGACCTTCAATGCGTAAACTACGGCGGTCAAAATAGCCAGGACGGCAAAAGCCAGAATAATGGTTACCGAATTCATTCAGGGAAACCTCTTGTTTTTTTTTAAAATTTCCGATGGATTAAAAAGATGGGAACTGTGTTTGCCAAAGCTAAGGAGAAGACCGTAGAGGGCTGCCACTGATGAGACGTACACTTTCCATTTGGTTCTTTTTAGTTATTTGCACTATAAAATCGGTCCTGGCCTTGAGTTCAACCTTTTCTTGGGAAGAGCTGATCCAACAGGCGGCAGAAGAGGCTTTGCGAGGAAGATACCAACAAGCACTAGAAAAATTACAGATTGCTGACGAAACTGGAGAGCCCAGAGACTTCCGTTATTATTGGATTTTAGGAAAATCCCAAAAAGGAAAGGGAGAAGAATTAGAAGCCCTCAAATCTTACGAAACAAGCCTTCGATTAAATCCTAACCAAACCAAATTATTGGAAGAAATGACGGATCTATACGATTCACTTAGATTCCCAGATAAAGCTCTGAACACTGCTCGGGTACTATTATCCAGAGATCCAGAAAATAGAAATCTCAGATACAAGGCATTACTTTGGTCTTCTCGTATCGGAGATATCGAATATTATAAAGCGACCTTAAAAGAATTAGAATCTTCCAATCCGTATTTAGCAGAAGAACAAGCTCTATTAGATGAGATCTCAGGATTTCAAAAAGTTGGAAAAATAGAAGACTCCATCGCAAGATGTAAAAGATTTCTCCCCTACTTCCCCAGAAATAAAAACCTACATAGACTTTGTATCTTATCTTATAAATCCAAAGATTCCAATTTATATGAAGAAGGATTACTTCAAAGAGCAAATATCTTCAGAGATGAGCCAATCTTCCATCACATCTTAAGTATGGAATATTTAGATCAAAGAAGATTCATAGAATCAGCGGCATTAGCAAGAAGGGCACTCCTACTTTCTCTCAGAAAAAGTCTTTTTCCGGATAAGGACTATCTTCTTCCTTTAAGAAGATATTATATACAAATCGGATCGGACTCCGGAATATTAGGAACTGAACTTTTAGAAGAGATTATCCGCACCAAAAAAAATCCAAGCGTAGAGGAATGGAACGTACTACTCAAACATTCTTCGTATAGTTGGGAAGTATTAGTATTTGCGCTTAGATCAGTCGCAGAAACGGAACAAGAAGAATCAGCTCTTATCATTTCCAAAGAGTGGAAAGATATGTATAAAAATCTAAAAGCCTCAGAATTAGAGAAGGATCTATCTAGATATTCTGGGCCGTATAGTATAGACAAAACTTTTCAATTCTATTTGGAAACAGGTTATTCTCTCGCCGAAATGGAGTAAACCTCGCGTATAAAGTCCTTGCCTCCCAAGATTGAATTATTTCAATAATCTTCGTGAAGATCCCTGAAAGACACACAACTTACATACAAACTATGCGCTATATTCCTTTTTTATTTTTGCTCTTATCGAATTGTATCATTAGTTACACAGATTTTCCTACAAAGGGCAAAACTTCTACTCCGGAGAAACCTGCTATCTATTTCAGCGTGAGGGACCCTAAGGAATGGGATCCAGAGGAAAGAAGAAAAGAATTACTAGGTAGAGGCTGGAGAGAAGTAAATCCCGGAAAACCTCCCATAGACAGGAAGAACAAGATCCAATTTTTGATCAGCAGATTTCCGGGAATAAGCAGAAGCGAGCCGGACGTAAGAAAAGCATTGAGCGATAAAGGTTGGGTAGAGATTGAAAATTATCCACCTAAAAAAGGATATTATATAGATATGAAGTCCTTACAAAAGGATCCGTCTCTCCCCTCAATGATCTTCTTATATTTGTCTTACGCTACATTCACTATTATTCCAGCCTATATCGGTCAGGATGGGGCCAATATTACATTTACTGTATTTAAGGACGATTCAGTCTGGAGAACATTCGAATATCAGATCAGTAGAAAGACATTCGTTTGGATACTGACTCTGCCCGTTCTTTGGTTAAATTATATGTATCCCACAGAAGCAGAAGCCTATCAAGCAGTAATCGATCAATTCGAATCAGATCTGCATTCTTCTAAATTATAGTTCAAGGTGCAGGAGCATTCGGGTCTAAAAGATACTCTATCATAGCAAGTATTCTTTCGGAAGGCATAGGTCTCGTAAAATAATGATCATTCCGGAAGGAAGGATATACTAAACTTCCAGGATGAACAGAATCAGATAATAAAATAATCCCGTCGTTCGGACCGAAATTCATTAAGAAATTATAATACGGACGAGCTCTTTCTGTGACATGACGGAAAAGTGGAACTCCTACCAAATTGATCATTTTGATCCCTGGAGGTAGTTTCCAATCCCTATCCAGAGGGGCATCCTCCCCTTTTCGGATCGATAAGAATCCATCCCAGTCGTAACCCTTGAAGAAAAAATAACTTCTGACTTCCAGTTTTGTCCAAAAATCGTTCAATATTCCTTCGATCATTCTGGAACCCTGTAAGATCCCACCTATACTATACCAGCCTTTGACTTTTTTAAAATAAGGCTCATTCCCACATCTTTCGATCGCCATTCTGAAATCAGAGGAGCCCTTGCTAGGGGATGCGACTATCACCGTTTCTTCCGGATTAGAAACTTCTAAGTATTCACAGATGATCTTTGCATTTTCACGTACATCTGAAACCTGGCCTATAGGGATCAGATCGGAACGTATCCCGACAGAAGCAACCATCTTGCGAATCGATGCGCCGTCTGCTCCTACGCTTGGATTATCTGCATAAAACATTCCCGGCACCATCGCAAGTACGATCTTTTTAGAAGAGAAGTCAGGACGTTTCTTCGAAAATTCCTTCTCCTTCTTATCCAAATATTCCAGAAACTTTTTATTCTTTGGATCATTGATAACCCGATGGTAAAAAATCGCGGCACCCTTATCTATATCCTCAGTCTCTTCTGAAACTTTCAAAAGATTTGTCTCGGTCAATTTGTCCAATGAGTCGAGCTCAGGATAAGCTTTGGAGGCCCAATCCAAGTAAGCCTTTTCGTCCTCACAAAGATTTTTAACACGGTAAGCTGGAGTATCGCAGGAAACTTTTTTCATTTCAGGATCTGCATCTGAAATTTTCAGATCTCCGTCTGCTCTTCCGCTGCAAAAGTTAGAAAAAACAAAAATAGAAAATAATAAGAATATTTTAAAAGGAAAGCGAAGCATATTTTGTGACTTCATCTAAGAAGGAAATACGATGGGGAGAAATTTTAGGAAATAGAAAAAAGGCCGCATAAAATTAAAATTTACGCGACCCTTAAAAACCATTTCCGTTGGACGATCGGATCGATCGCCCGAAAACAATTCGATAGATTTGTTCGTTACAAACGAACTAAGAGATGATTAATCTCCGTAAGCTATCGTACATTCAGAAACGTAAATGGATCCAAGAACGTTGGATCTATTGGAATCGATAGATTTAACTATTTTGATCCCGCCTTTTTTAGCAGCAGCTTTAATACCTGCGTCACCGGTAGCGATTAGGCCTAAAACAGAAGATGCACAAGCTTCTCCGGATTTTTCACCGATTCCGTCTTTTTGAGAATTGTCTCTGTTGAAGATGGTCGCATTTTCGGTTACGTTAGTGTATAAAGATCCGTAAACGACAGCACAATTGCTGGCTACAGAAGCCAATACTAATGCCACAGCGACTAGCATAATTTTTCTCATTGATTTATCTCCGTTATACTATATTACTTTTTTGTTTATTTTCGCTTAGTTTTGCGTGATGTATTGATCCGAAAGTTTTTCGGCAAAGGGTATAAAACCATAGAAGAGAACGTCATACCTTCTTAATAAAATTTCCAAAGGTAAAAACTCAAGAGAGGATCATCTTTTTGAGAAGATTCGAGTCAAGATTTAAAAAAAGAAAAATAGCAAAAAAACTACAGAGGTAATATTCCAAATAGGAGATAAATATCATACAAAAAAGTTTTATCCGAACTCTCTGCAAATACGGACAGAAGTTTGGAAAAAATTTTCAGATTATCTGCGATTTTGTGAGTAAACAAACCTCTAAGCAAAAAATTCTTTCCAAAGAGAGAACTTTTCCGTTATCGCGAAGGTGAATCTTTCGTTTTCTTTAATTCTAGTTGACATATCCTATTTCCGGGAATTTTATATTTTCCGATTAAAAAAGGAAGGAGAGGTTCATTTATGAAAAAAGAACTTCTATCGCTAGGATTAGTCGGTTTACTCTGCTTGTCCTCAGGAATTTCAGTCTCCGCCGCAGACTACGGTGTAGCAGGTTGCGGATTCGGATCTCTAATTTTTAAAGAAAACAAAGGTGGCCAACAAGTTTTAGCTGCCACTACAAACGGCACTTCAGGTAGCCAAACTTTCGGTATCACTACTGGAACTTTAGGATGTGCTACTGATGGATTAGTCCAAAAAGAAAAAGTACAGGAAGTATTTGTTTCTCTTAACTTCAATTCTTTGGAAGCTGAAATGGCTCAAGGAAAAGGAGAAAAATTAGAAGCACTTTCAGGACTTCTCGGCTGCTCCACAAATGGAATCGCACAATTCGGAGAATACACTAAGTCAAATTTTGACGTATTGTATACGCAAGAAACAACTCCTTCTTCTTTACTACTCGCAGTAAAAGACGGAATTAGAAAAGACGCAGTGCTCTCTAAGAGCTGCAAAATTTAAGGAGATAACTCATGAAAAGAATATTAGCAGTATCTCTATTTCTCGCTTTAGTAGCTTCTCCACTTTACGTAGCTTCCGCTAAACATGGCGCTGCAGGTTGTGGATTAGGTTCTCTCGTAATCACCGAGAACAAAAAAGTTCACCAAGTGATTGCGGCTACCGTTAACGGAACTCTTGGAAACCAAACTTTCGGGATTTCGACAGGAACTTTGGGTTGTGAGACTAGCGGATTTTCTCAAAAGCAAGTCGAACAACAGATCTTTGTTCATATGAATTACCAATCACTTGAGCAAGAATTTGCAAAAGGTTCAGGCGAAAAAATGGAAGCTTTCGCTTCTTTGATGGGTTGTTCCGATGCGGGAACTTTCGGAAAAATCGGGAAAGAAAAATTCTCAGCACTTTTCGACCAAAACACTCCTGATTCCTTTTTGGAAAAAATGAGATTCGAAGTAGCAAACAACTCCGCTCTAGTCGGAAGTTGCAAAATCTAATCAACCCTTTTCAGTAAGGTTTAATTCCCTTCTCCGAAAGGAGAAGGGAATATTTCGTTCCATCTAAAACTTTAAGTGCCATACAAGTCCCATTCTCTTTTCATAATATTCTTCTTATTTTCTATCTTCTCCACGTTTAGTTCCGCATATGCGACGAGCACAGAAAAGATCCAGGAATATCAAAAATTAGCCGAATCCAAAAAGTTATGGGAAGATAGATATTGGATCCTTCTATTACATTATACTAAAACTACATTTGGGAACTGGGTGAGCGAGGCGGATTCACCTTCCTTCTTTCTATCAGGAGAAGGGCAAAAAAATCCCGGGCAAGAGCTTCTCTCCTCTATCCAAACATTTATGACTCCTGCTACAGCTCCGCCGGGGGAAGAAAACTGGATGCACCCAGTATGTAAATTCCCAGAAAGAAAAAGATGGATCCAAGAAAAACTTTCTATTCCGGATTCAGACTTTGCAAACGTAGATTGTAGTAGATTCGAAAAATGGTTTGCGACCTTAAATCCAAAGGGCGCAAAGATCATATTTGCTTCTTATTATATGAATGCTCCAGCTTCTATCTTTGGTCATACTCTTTTAAAAATAGATTCAGGAGATCCGAATCGAAAAGAAATTTTAGAATACTCCGTCAATTACGCTGCAAACGCAGATCCGGCATCTACGAATGCGATCGTGTATTCAATTTTAGGCTTATTCGGCGGGTATCCCGGTACCTTCTCTTTATTTCCTTACTATGTTAAGATTGCAGAATATAACGATATGGAAAGTAGAGATCTTTGGGAATACGAACTGGATTTAAAAGAGGAAGAAGTCAGACGAATGACAAGACATCTCTGGGAACTGGGCGCCGCTTCCTTTGATTATTATTTTTTAGACGAGAATTGTTCCTATCATCTGTTTTCTCTAATAGAAGTTGCAAGACCAAGTCTTCATTTAAGAGACAAGGCGCCCTTCGTAATCCCTGGAGACACCGTCAAAAAATATATTGAACAAGAAGGTCTCGTAAAAGATATCAAGTATAGACCTTCTTTACATAGCAAAATTATACAAAAATTAAGAAAGATGAACGATGATGAAAGGGACCTTTACGAAAGTATAATGAAGAATGGAAATACTTCTCTTTTAACCAACAAAGAACCTGACCCTAAGATCAGAACTTCTCTTCTTTCTGATACTATTCTGGATTCTTTTCGTTATAAAAAAGCAGAAGGAGATTCTCCTAAAGAATGGGATCAAACCTATAAACAATTACTATTATTTAGGAGTAAACTTCCAAATGACTATGAAGACTCCGGATATTCTCCGATTACCCAAAGTCCCCACGTAGGTCACGGAAGTTCTGCATTGTATAACGAAGTCGGAACTTCTAACTTAGGAAATTTTGTAGGATTCGGTTATAGAGCTGCAGTTCATGATCTTTTAAATACCGACCAGGGCTATATTCCAAATTCCTCTGTGGATTATTTTTCTCTCAAGGCTAGATATTATCAGGATACTAAAAAATTACATCTGGAAGAATTCCATATAATTCGAATGCTTTCACTAACTCCATATAATTCATTGGGTCGTTCCGTTTCTTATTTTGTAGATTCTGGAGCTGATTCCTCTGTGTATGAAAAGAAAGGAAACAAAGAAGATAAAAGAAATTTGGAATGGCAGGCATTACTCCGCCCGGAAGACCTGTCTTATACACTGTATAGATTGGATGACGTTTCTAAATCCGAAAAATATGAAAGAGTCACAAATGCAAATTTAGAAACTACATTCGGTTATAGTTTTCAGGATCAGTTTTCAGAAGGACCAAAACGTTTCTTATTCTCTACTCAGGCTGGGGCAAAAATTAGATATAACGGTAAATATGATACGAACGCAGTTGTAGCTCCACAAATTGCTGCTTATTGGATCGCAAATTTTGATTCTTTTAAAGCGGTATTATCTTTACATTATTATACTTTTTCCATTTACGGAGTCCCTGATGATTACAAGGCACAATTAGGCTTACGTTATGCGATCCATGCAAACCATGAATTGAGAATAGAGGCGAAAGCCCAAAGGAATTATAATGAAGCTAGCTTCTCCTATGTATATCAATTTTAAATATATCTTATATACCATTCTTCTTTTCCTATCTTTGGGCAACTGCTCTTCCATGTTATTTTATCCTACGAGAGAAATGTACATCGCTCCTGAAAAAATGGGATTCCAGCCTGAGAAAATTTCTCTTCAAATGAAAGATGGAATAAATATCAAAGTTTGGATCTTCAAACCTTCTAAAGGTAAAGCTAAAGCCAGTATCCTTCAGTTCCATGGAAATGGGGATAATATGTCCAGTCACTATATCAGCCTTGCTTGGCTGGTAGAAAAAGGTTATGAATTGGTGATATGGGACTATAGAGGCTATGGCGATTCGGAAGGAGAAGCTGAGAAGGAACCTATATTAGAAGATTCTAAAGAAGTCCTGAAATTCCAACAGAATAGGGCAAAAGAACTTGGGATCCCTTGGATTGTTTACGGACAAAGTATGGGAGGAGCACTTGCGATAAGAGCGGTAGGAGAAATGCAGAACAAAGAAGGATTACTCCTAGTTGTTGGAGATGGAACTTTCGCGTATTATTCTCATGTGGCCAAGACTGTGGCAGAGAGAGTGTTTTTCTTTCCGATCGGACAGTTAGTCGGCTTCTTCTTCTCAAACCATTTAAGCCCTGGCGAGGTTGTAGATCAAATCTCTCCGGTCAGATTATTAATAGTTCACGGAACGGAAGATCAGATCGTTTCTTATCCTAACGGAATGGAACTTTTCCAAAAAGCAAAAGATCCTAAAATTTTCTGGGAAATTAAAGGTGGAAAACATTTGGATTGGATGGAAATGGGAAGATCTAAAGGTGCCAAAAATTTTCTTAAATTTCTGGATGAGCTGATTTCACATGGAGCTAGTTAATTTTCGGAAGAAGTCCAATACATTCTTTTACCCTCTAATAAAGATCTAAGTGCATCTTCCTGTTTGGACTCTTGGATGAATAATTCAGGTAAGGAGAAGTTCCCGGTATTAAAAAGTTCTATGGATAAGAATTGGATCTTACCCTCACTTGCAAAAATTACCTTTTCGAAGTCTCTACATTTTAGTGCATAAAATCCGGGACTAAGCTCCAGGATTTTATATTCTCCAGATTCCAATCCAAAGTTTTGGAATAAAGTACGATTCCCGTCTTTGAAAGATCCTGGATATTTGTACAATTCTATACGGAAAGAGAATAAGGACTGAGCCTCTCTTTGCGGTCTAAGCACATACAAGAGTGCCTTGCCTTCTTTTACTTTTTTAAGCTGGTCAAATCTAAGGACGCTTGCACAAGATCCGAACCCTAAAACTAGACAAATATAAAATAAGAAGGTTCTAAAGTAGATAGAGCCCTGAAAAAATCTGGTAGCTCCTTGGGCTCTCCAGTTAAAATTGACCTTAATTCGAGGATTTTTCATGAAAATTGAGTTCACACCCGAGCAGTACGAAACCTTACTAAAATCCACTGCGATCTCCAGTTGGATGATCAATGCATTTAATGAAGGTGACGAGGAATTAAATTCCTACGCAGAACTCGAGCAATACATACTTTCCTTTGCAAAAGATTTTGGGAAGCAGGAATTCGTAGATTATGATGCAGCGGATAATGTCTACTTCCCTACACGTAAATTCGAAGACCAAACGGATATATTTGATATCATCTCTGATTACGATAATGAATTATTTTGGGACGAACTAATCCACAGAATGGCCAGAAGAGATTTTCTACAAGAGTTTGGAGAAAATGGAGTGGCTTCTATGGCGATAGAAGAAAGGATCGAAAAGGAAGCTCCTTATATCAGTAAATACGAAGAGATATTTACAAACCAAGGCCTGGAGAATATAGACATTCGTCCTTAATCCATGTTTGATCAGGAACCTTTCGGAGTTTTAGAAATTGAAAACCTTCTACCCAATTTAAGAGGAGAAGGTACATTAGGAAAAAGAAAAATAGAAATCCCTTATTCTCTTCCGGGAGATGTTTATGAAGTATACAAATTCGGAAAAAGAAAAGTCTTCTATAAATGGAATCCTACTCACCTAGAAACAAGAGTATCTTCTCCTAAATGCCCAAATTTTGGAGAATGTGGTGGATGTTCAGGCCAACACCTGCCCTACACTGACCAATTCATATTAAAATCCGAACCGATCTTAAAAGGATTAGAAAATTTTAATCCTATAAACAAAAACATATCTCCTGCTGAATCTTCTTACACTTACCGAAACCGAATGGACTTTGCAGTATTTCCTGGGCGGACCGTTGGCCTAAGGATGTCTGGAAATTTTAGAAGGATCGTGAAAATAGAAAACTGTTCTATCCAAACGGATTGGGCAAATTGCGAAATGCCTTTATTCCAAAAACTTTTGGAATGTTTTCCCGAATTGGAATACGATAGAAAAAAGGAAACAGGCTTTCTTAAATATTTCACTCTTCGTAAATCCGTTTTTAACGATGACTCCATGAGTATTCTTACATTCACAGAGGACTTCAAGAATGAAGGTCTAATGGAGCAAGTGGCAGAAAAAGCAAAAGAGATCTTAAGCGCTAAAAACATAGTATTCTGTTTTAATCGTAAAAAGGGAGAAATTTCTGCTTCGGGAGAAGCTATTGCAATCAGAGGAAATGTTTATCTGATAGAAGAAATCTGGGGGAAAAAATTCAAAATTCCTTTTGATGGATTCTTCCAACCAAATCCAAAAGAGTTCATTAAAATTTTAGAATTTATCAAATCGAAGATAAAATCAGCTGAAAATCTTGCAGACCTTTTCTGTGGGAGCGGATTTTTCTCTATTTTATTCGGGGAAAAATTTTCTAGAATATTAGGAATTGATATCATATCTTCTTCCGTATCCGCAGGTGAGGAGTTCCTACAGGAAATTTTCCCGGGCAAAAAGATAGAATTTCTGTCGTTTGATCTCTTCCACAAAAAGGGCTTGGAGAAAATGTCTTCTGCAAATCTTCCTTGGAGGGATTCAGTCGTAATTGCAGATCCACCCAGAAGTGGTCTTTCCCCCGAACTATGCGCCTTCTTAAACGCAAACCCTGTTTCCCAACTGATCTATATTTCCTGTAATCCTGAAAATCTGCTTAGAGACGCTCGTATTTTAGAAGAATCCTACCAAATGGAGGAGTTCCTACTATGCGATCCGTTTCCTCAGACTCCTCATTTGGAAGCAGTATCCATCTTCTCCCCTAAAAATCGCTGAAGGGAATCCGATTTTCATTCGATAATAAGTACCAAAGGTATACGAAACCGACAGGTGCCCATGAAACGACTTTCTACTATCATTCTATCATTCTTAATTTTGGCGGCTTGGGGCTGTAATACCGTCATCATCCGTCCTTGGAATTCACCGAACGCGCTCAAAACTTCTGAAAAGATCAGAGTTTTTTTAGGAAAGGCTGAATCTGATCTGATGATCAAAGCAGACGGAGTTATTTTTGTATATGATGTGAACGATCTTTTGATCAAACGCGCTTATGATACCGTTTCTTTAGATGCGAAGAAATTAAAAGCGCCTATCCGTTTCGTAGCAGACAATCCTGGTTTGGAATACAAAGGAAGAAAGTTCAGAGGAGAAATTTTACTCCAACCTGATAAGAGTGGCAACGTTCTACTTATCAACAAAGTTCCATTAGAAGAATATTTGTATTCTGTTGTTCCTTCAGAAGTTCCTGCAGGTTGGCCTACTGAGGCTTTAAAAGCGCAAGCAATCTGCTCCAGAACTTATGCAATCAGAGAAATCTTAAATAAAAAAGACACTGCTTATGATGTGGAATCCACTGTGAATTCACAAGCTTATTCAGGTATGGCAAAAGAAAATCCGAGGACTACTCAAGCTGTTCGTGATACAGAAGGTGTTCTTGCAGTTTATGAAGATGATCCTATCCATATGTTCTTCCATTCCAATAGCGGCGGAAGAACTGAAACTCCAGACCAAGTTTGGGGAGGAAAAAGACTTCCTTATCTAGAATCTGTTGCCTCCAGATTCGATGAAGCAGGTGATAATTTCGTTTGGAAAGAAGTTTTAAACCAGGATAAAATGGACCAGACACTCTCTTCCTTGGGTGTAGGTTCTATCCAATCCGTCCAAGTTCTTTCCAGAACTCCCTCCGGTAGAGTGGATCTTATAGAAGTGATTGGTAAACAAGGCACTTCTAAAATTAAAGGAAAAGAATTCCGCAGTTTACTTGGAACCTCAGTGAAATCTCTTCGTTTCGGTATCAAAAGAGAAAGTGAAGGATTCCTGATCAAAGGTATGGGATCGGGTCACGGTGTAGGCTTAAGTCAATGGGGCAGTTTCGGTATGGCAAAACAAAATTTTACCTACGCAGAGATCATTCGCCATTATTACCAAGGAATTGAATTCGCTAGGATTACTAGGTAAGAGACACGGAGTTTCGCACAGAGGGCACTGAGAACACAGAGCTGCAAAGATTCCCACGCAGAGACGCTGAGCCGCAGAGAGAAAGTCAGGAAGGTTTTTGTAGCGGTGTTGGAATTCCTACAATTCCCTTTATCTCCGTGCCTCTGCGTGAAAAAACTTTGTGTTCTTTACGAACTCAGTGCGAAGTTTCCGTTTGTCTTCAAACTTATTTTAAATCTATAAAACCATTATATAATCTAACAACCTATCTCTCCAGCTCCGCGTCTTCGCGCCTCTGTGTGAAAACCACCCTTCTTTTCCTTGCATGATCTCCTAGAGAAAACAAAATAGGATCATGTCGAATCCGACAAACAAGATCCTAATCAAAAATCTAACCAAGTCCTATATAAACGGAAAACAAAATGTTCCAGTCCTGAAAGGGATCAATTTAGATGTAGCAGATACTTTTCTAACTTTGATGGGCCCATCCGGTTCGGGTAAATCCACATTTTTAAATATCCTATCCGGAATCGACCAAGCAGATTCTGGAGAAGTTTGGATCGGCGGTAAAAACCTAAGCAATTTTACGGAACAAGAGCTTACAGAATATCGCAGGAACGAAACTGGGATCATCTTCCAATTCTTTCATCTTCTTCCTTATTTAAGTGCTTTGGAAAATGTAGCCTTACCTCTTTATATCTCAGGTTTAGGAAAATCTAAGGCAAGGGAAATCGCAAAAGAAGCTTTGGAGAAGGTTGATCTTACTCATAGATTCAAACATAAACCCGATGAACTTTCCGGTGGTGAACAACAGAGAGTCGCAATTGCAAGAGCACTCGCAAAACGACCAAGTATCGTTTTGGCAGACGAACCTACTGGAAATTTAGATACATATCACGCTCATAAAATTTTGGATCTTCTATTGGAGTTACAAGAGAAGGAAAAGTTTTCCCTATTCATAGTCACTCATGATAGAGAGATCGGAGAAAAAGGAAAAATCCGACTCAAGATGCAAGACGGACTCATTTTACCGGAACAAAATCCTGCTCTTGGTCTTGTATGAATTTATACTTCTTATTCTTATACGAATATTTTAAGTCTCATCTTCCCAGATTCATATTTGCACTTTTAGGAATTTCCTTGGGTGTAGGCTTGTTCCTATCCACTACTAGCAACGCAAACAAAGCAGAAAAATCTCTAGTCGATTTCTCTATGGGATACTTAAAGGGAGATTTTAATCTAAAAATTTCTCCGGCCCGACCGGGACAAAGCCTAGATTGGAAAATCCTGTCAGAAATAAATTCTCATCCGGACCTAAGGAATATTTCCGCAGTTAGACCTAGGATACAACAAGAGGGAATTTCCTCGGACAATCTAAGAGTTCTATATATGGGAATGGATTTGACCAAAGAACATTTGGGAATTCCTTTAAAAGAAGGCACAGGCTCTGAATCCTCTGGTCCATTAGAAAAAACGTATGTATCTAAATCCTTGGCTGAAAAATTCAAAGGGGCACCATTTACTCTTCTTCTGAATGGAAAAAACTGGGAGTTTAAGGATTATACGCCGGTGGATATGGAAGGCGGTTTTCTGATCATTGAAGACATTTCATTAATCCAAGAAAAACTCTTAGATATAAAAGGAGCAGATTATCTTCTTTTAAAATCTTCTAATCCGAATCTTTCGCAAATAAAAGAAAATTTGCAAAAGGTTCTAGGATCGAATGTCAAAATAGAAACTTCAGAAGAAATCCAAGAAAAATCTGCAAATGCTCTTCGTTCTTTTCAGTTAAATCTTCTGATCATTTCTTTTATCTCTCTATTGATCGCATTCTTCATGGTTTCTAATACCATGACTGGTTTGTATTTGAGTAGAGAAAGAGAACTCGGGATCTTAAGAACATTAGGACTGGATGTAAGATCTTCTATTTTTCTTTTTCTAAGTCAGTCCGTTTTGTTAGGAAGTATAGGAACCGTTTTAGGGATTATATTCGGTATATTCTTCTCTGGTTTAGATTTTTTCCGTCCTGAATCAGGTCTTGTTGATAAAAACTTATTATCAACTTATAGTTCTATTTCTCTCTCCGACTTGGGCCTGGCTGCAGGGCTTGGTATCCTGGGTTCTGTAATTTCTTCTGTCTATCCTGCGATCCGAGCTGGAAAAGTCCCTCCCCTTTCTATACTCAGAGATTCTCAAAAAGAAAAAGGGAAGATCCCAAATTCCAGACTAGCGATTTATGGAGGGATCATATTTTTCGCTTCTTTAGGGATTTCTAATCTACCTTCTCCTTGGAAACTTCCACTTCCCGGTTTATTGGGTGTAGGAGGTGTGACAATTGGGATCACATTCGCTTTTCCTTATTTACTGTCTTTATTTAGTTCTCGAGTTTCCAAAATCCTGGATAGAAGTGATAAAAGTTTTCCGTTTTTCGGAATAGGCCTAGAAGAATTAAAAGAAAATCCAGGAAGGAATACTTTGACTGCCGCGACTGTAATGCTTGCAGTCTCCTTGGTTTTATGTCTGACCATTCTGACCGACAGTTACAAAAAATCCCTAAATGATTGGGTGGATTCAGAATATCCTTCGGATTTTACGATCATCAACGATCGATTCTTTCATTCGGGGATACACGGTGGAGTTCCTAAGGATCTTCCGGAAAAGATCAGAGAGCTTGGGGTCAGCTCTTATCTGGATGGATTTTTAGTGAATACTTCTTTCGAGACTGACAAAGGAAACTTTATCATTCATGCTTATGATTTTTCAGTCTACAGAAACAAACAGGAAAGAATAGAAAATGAAGTAAAAGAAGAAACGGATGTTTTAATTTCTTCTAATATGGCACATTTGAAAAAACTGAAGGTTGGAGATGTTTTAGTAGCTCAAACTCCTTTTGGTAAGAAAAATTTTCATATCAAAGGAATTAAAGAACATTTCTTTTCGGAAAAAGGAACCGTGATGATGGATATTCGTTCCTACGAAAAAAATTTCGAATTCAAGACGATTAACTCTATTAAACTTTTCTTAAAAAAGGAATATTCTGACCCGTCCGGGATAGAATATTCTAAAAAGAAAATTTTAGATTTTCTGAAATCGGATCAAGAATATAAAGATCTGATCTTACTTGATTCTGCACAACTAAGAGAAATCTATCTTTACGAGATCAATAAAGTATTTAGAGTTTTGGATTCTCTTAAGGCGACAGCAATTCTGATCTCAGTGATTTCTCTACTTTCTTCTCTTGTTCATACACTTTACGATAAACGTAAGATACTCGGGCTTCTCAAATATTTGGGAGCTTCCCAGGACCAACTTGGCATTATCCTCAAAACAGAATCGGTTTATCTGACAGGATTTGGAGCATTCTTCGGGATTATCTCTTCTCTAATAATGTCTCCGATCATTCTTTATGTGGTGAATAAGAACGCGTTCGGCTGGACACTAACCTTTTCATTTTTGCCCGAAACCCCGATCCTAATTCTATTTTTTGCGCCTGTCTTAGGTTGGATTTCCGCGGTATATCCTCTGCATTTATTGAGAAAAATGAGCTTCCAGCTTAGTCCGGAATGAGGAAAACTATCTTGATTCCTAACTAGCCCGGAAGTAAGTTATTCCTTCGATGGCTACTCAGCTTGAAATCGCACTGGAACTTGCGGAAGAGATCAAAAAGATCAACCAGCAAGAAGACAATCGTATCCCTACTTCTGATTCTTTTTTGAAAGATATGATTGCATTCTTCTCCAGGGATGTTCATGAGATCAGAGAAACCCTGGAAATGCTCCGGGAAGCAAAATATCTTTTCATCATCAAGATCGTTCTTCCGGAACAGTCTAAAAATTCTAGGGACCAAGACCAGGGAGTAGACGCTTATATTTACGCAGACCTAAAGATCGTGAACGAGTTAAAAGGTTTTGCGGAAAAAAAACTAGAGAAGGCCTACGAAGCCACTTATTACAAAAGAAAATCTCCCTTTCAGATTACTAGAGAATTATTTCCTAAGATAAAAGAGCATAATAATACTCCTTTGGGAAGATTTATCAACATCGCAGTGATGCTGGAAGAATACCAGAGGGTTCTTACTGCTGCCCCGAATGATTACGATGATAATAGACGTAGAAATTATTTATCAGAGTTATTGGAAAGAAACGGAACTCCAGTTACTGTCGCGAGAGATATTCCGGATTATGAGATCACTTCTTTGGGCGGAGGAGGAAGTTCTCCCTTAGGTTTTAAAAGAGCAGCCGATGCTGTTGCGTCTAACGAAGTCTCTTTTAATCCAAAAAGCCCTTGGTCCAGGCTTACTTCTAAATTTTCTGCTGAGTTTTTAATCCGTATTCATTTGAGAAAATATGAATTCGATACAGTGCGTAAACTTATCTTAGGTGGAAAGTTAGTAAACTTTGATGATCTGAAATATGTTAGAGATAGTATCCAAACCATGGAAAACCATATACATCTGGATCCTATCTTACAAAATTTTACGGAAGAAATGACTGAACTTAGAAGACTTGCTCAGAAAAAGATGAATATCCTGAAAGGTATCACCAATTCAGGATCTATCCAAAATTAATCCATTCGAAATATCGAGCTAATAAAACGATCAAAAGTACTACTAATATAAAGATATAACGTCTTCTCGCAGAATATCCTGTGTCCATTCTATCCTTAGGAAAATAGATCAGGAACAAAAGTGCATTCGCTACAAATACAATAAAGAGTGCATCTTGTTTTTCTTTCCAGTATCCGCTCCCGAAAGCGATTGCCGCTCCTAATGAAGGCAGAAATGCTAACAGAGTTTTCCAACTGAGAACTTTTATATCTTCTTCAAAAATTTTCGCCTTTTTGCCGGACTTCTTCTCCAGTTCACTTAAGAACTGATCCATATTTTCCAAATTTAATATTGGGATATAAGTTCCTTGTTTGGATATGAGAAGAATCCTTTCGTAACCTCTGAATCTATCCTTTTCGATACTTTCCAGATCACGGAATTTGAACTCCATACATTGGCCTTTCGCATTCCATTGTTTTAAAGAAGAAGAGTCCAATTCTACTTTTGCACCTTCTAATACTTTTAACTGTCTTCTATAATTTTTTAAAAGAAGAAGTATAAGTACTCCGCTCAATAACAGATACATGGATAGAAATGCAGATCTTTTGTCCAATTCCACCTGAACAAAACTAACGCCTATAAATATTACGAAAACTGAAAGCACGAGTCCGGTGCGGATCAGTAGTTTTTTCTTAAAAACAGGAGAATCGTATTGAAATACGGACATTAGTCTAAACTTCCGAATTCAGATTTTTTAAATAAAGGGAAAACCTTGATCCCTTCTTCTTCGATTGCTTTTCTGCCACCTTCTTCTCTGTCCAAAATACAGATACAGGCAGTGACTTCTAATCCTGCATCTCTCAAACTTTTGATCGCTTGCAAGGTAGAACCTCCAGTAGTGATCACGTCATCCACTACCACGCAGGATTTCACCGCGTTTACCCCACCCTCTACCAAATTTTTGGTGCCATGCTCCTTGGCTTGTTTTCTCACGATGAGCGGAAATACGTTCTTGGATTGTTTGCGGTATTCTAAGGATATTCCGAAACAGATAGGATCTGCTCCCATTGTAAGACCGCCAAACGCCTCTTCTCCAGCCAGACCGGATTCTGGGAGGTGTTTTTCCACAATATACTTACAAAGTAATTCTAATCTTTGCGGATGGAGAGTGATTTCCTTACAATTAAAATAATGCCTGGATTTTCTACCACTGGCCAGTGTGAACGGTTCCTCTCGGAAACGATAGGCGTGGGTTTGAATGAGTTGAAACAATTCTTCCCTCAAAGCGGATCTCCCTCGGACATTGCCCGGAATCCCATGATAGTAGGAACTCCTCAGGAAAAAACAGATTTTTGAGCTGGATCGGAGCCTCAGGGAAAAATTCTAAATTTCTGAATTTTTTCGCAACCTGGGCCCTTGATTCTGCTCTTATCAGAAAAACCAAGACGGGAAAGCCGACATGGAACAAACGAAAAAGAAATTAGCGTTGAAGACCACAATCTTCTTAATAGCGACTCCGATCATCGGGGTCATTGGGACGGGTGCCTTATTATTTACTAGAGGTATTCCATTAAACACATGGCTTGTGTATCTATTTATGACCGCAGCTACAGGGCTTGCGATCACCGGGGGATACCACCGTTTGTTTTCGCATAGAGCTTATAAAGCCTCATTGCCGGTAAAACTTTTTTATCTTCTTTTCGGAGCTGCTGCATTCCAACAATCAGTGATTGAATGGAGTTCTGACCATAGAATTCACCACAGATTTGTAGATAAGGAAGAAGATCCTTATGCAATTACAAAAGGATTCTGGTATGCTCATATTCTTTGGTTATTCGAGAATAGAGACCATAGAACTCCTGTTAATGTGAACGATCTTTACGAAGACAAATGGGTAAAATTCCAAGACGATCATTATTATCCGATCGCTATCTTCATGGGATTTTTATTCCCTACTCTTCTTTGCGCTCTTTGGGGAGATGCATTAGGTGGACTATTATTAGCAGGTTCTTTAAGAATTGCAGTGAACCACCACATGACATTCTTCATCAATTCATTAGCACATTATAAGGGAGACCAACCTTTCTCTGATAAACATACTGCTAAGGACAATTGGATCATCGCTTTATTCACTTTTGGCGAAGGATATCATAACTTTCACCATGAGTTCCAAGCTGATTACAGAAACGGTATTCGTTGGTTCGATTACGATCCAACCAAATGGTTGATCAATACTTTCGCATTCTTCGGTTTAGCAACTGATAGAAAGACTATCCCAGAAGAGCAGATCCTGCGTAAAAAAATGGTAATGGAAGAAAAGGCTCTACGTAACAAACTAGAAGCTAAATCCCAAACATTAAGCCAAGGATTCGAAGAAAGATTAGAAGTTCTGCGCAATTCCGTTCAGGAAAGCCAAGCAAGAATGATTAATCTGAAATCTGCGAAAGAAGAAGCTGGCAGAAAGGCCGTTAAAGAAGCAGAATCGGAATACAAAGTGGCATTGAACACTTGGAAAAGATTCGTTTCTGGAGACCTTGCACCGGTCTGATATTATTCCCAGTACCTGATCCATTGCCCTCCTTCGGGAGGGCCTTTTTCATTCCAACACAACCCAGTATGTTGGAATCTCTACTTTAAAATCTTAGAATAAACTCAAATATGATTTCCGATCGCGTTCGGATCTCCTAACCGAGAAACATCCACTTCCACCTTTAATTTATGTTTCCCTCCTCCAAATAGAATTCCTTTTAAAGGAGATACATCCGAAAAATCCCTACCTACAGAAGTATGAATGTATTCATCTGTAATTGCTTTTCCGTTTGTAGGATCAAAATCGAACCAACCTTCTCCTGGGCAGTAGACAGAAATCCAAGCGTGAGTTGCATCGCTTCCCCTTAATTTAGGTTTTCCAGGAGGAGGATAAGTTTCTATATAACCTGAAACATATTTGCAGGGCAGGCCCAAAGAACGAAAAGCAGCCAAGGAAAGATGAGTGAAATCCTGACATACACCTTCTTTTTTCTCCAAGACCTCATCCAGAGGAGTATAGATATTCGTACTTCCTGCTTTAAATTTAAAATCTTCTCTAAATCTTTTTACATATTCCAAAACGGATTCGAGATAAGGACGATCCATAGGCAGATATTTTTCTAAAAAATTCTTATACGAAACGGAACGGGTTACAAAAGAAGAATCTCCTGCAAATTCCATCGCTTCCAGATCTTCTTTTTCCGTAACGGTTTTCAATTTATTTAATATTTCAGAAGTAGAGATCATAGTTCGATCTTTCTTCTTTTCTAACTCAGAAGTAAAAACTTTTGCTTCTGCAGTTACAGATAGAATATTATGAGGAGTTTCTACTGCGAAAGAATATACAGTGTTCCCGAAATAATCAGTTCTGAATTCAGTATATTTAGGTTTAGGGGAAATTTCTATCCTAAACTCTCTGCAGATCTGTCTTTCATTGGATGTAGGACAAAGATGAGCCAGATTCAAACAATGTGAAACTTCCTTTTCATACGTATAATGAGTAAGATGACGAACTGAATACTCAGCCATAAGGTCCTCCCAATCTAACTTGGTTTTCCACATAGCGGAAGTATTTGGCGGCAACTGCGTCAGAGACAGACTTTAATTGTCCGAGAATATCTTCTAACCATCTGCGAAGTCCACCGGCAGGATCTGCGTATTCGAAAATACGTTTTGCATCTTCTTCGCTAAACCTAACGAGAACGTCAGTGAGTCTTTGGATCTCTTCTGAGATTTCTTCGTCTTTTCCTGTAGAAGAGAATAGTGTATTCTCTCTTAATCTTTCTAATTGGAAAGCAAGAGAGCGAGGGTTACTTTCGTCGAAGATCAGAATGTCTACGACTGATTCAGCTTCTACTCTATATTTATAACGTCTTCTGTAAGTGATCCGGATATCGTTCACATTCAAAAGACTTTCGAACATACTTTTATTATACACAGAAGATCTTTCTATTGTGGAGAGTAAGAGCCTTGCTATGAACTGTGCTCTCTCCAACCTTTTTCCCATATCCAGGAAGAAAAATCCTGTTTCTCGGCTCATACTTTCATTTGCAAGACCGGAGAGAGATGCAAACAGGTTCACTAATTTTTGTAGGTATTCCAACACTTCATCATAACTTGAATTTCGAGGTGCCTCCGATTCTAATCTGGAAATTAAGTAACGTGTATCGTCGGAAATCCTATCTCGAACTGCCTTTGTACTTCCCACAAAAAAGTTCAGATCGTGGCGAATACTTCCGGAAGAATAAGGAGAAGTCGCCAATTGAAATATTTTTTCCCGGATAGAATCCAAAGAGTCCAATCCGTTTGTTTCGAAAAATCCAAGACTATACCCTGAAAGCTGGTCCAAGATTCCGAGTAATATCGAAAATTGTTCTTTTTCATAAGATTCTTCTGCTTCTAAAATCTTATGCACTGTTTCTCTAAGAAGCCTGGACATATTCTCTGCACGTTCCGCATAACGTCCCATCCAGAACATATTGTCTGCGACCCTGCTCGGAATACCGGAACCCTTTCTTTTGATAGGCATCCTTCCGATCTGTCCAGGGAGAAGACTAAACTCCTTCTTCTCTTCAGAAGCTAAAATCCAAAGGTCCTTTGAAATAGCTCCTCGTTGGTTTGTAATGATAAGTTCGTCTGCCTTAGGAGAGACTCGAACGAGTCCTCCGGGCATACAGGTATATCCATTCTCAGATAGACAGGTAAAAGTTCGTAAAACGGACTTACCTATTAGTAACTCTTCCGAGTCTCCTGAAAAGATTGGAGATGTAGAACCCGGGAGTATTTCCTGTGCAACATAACGTTCCGGTCTTGTTGCTACCCTTGTTTTTAGTTCTAACATTTCCTTTTCATTCAAAGTAGAAAGGAAAACGGAAGTATCTAAAGGAGAACGAATTGCAGGTTTAATCGTATAATTATTAGGATTAGAGAATACTTCTTTGCGAGAACTTTCATCTCCCATCCAAAGAGTGGGAACATTCGGAAGGATCAAATCCTCTCCCAAATAAAATTTACATAAATTAGCAAGATATGCGTGAATTGCTCGATTCTCTAAAAATCCAGAGCCAATTGGATTTGCAACAGTGACGGTACCCGCTCTCACTGCTCCTAAAATACCAGGAACTCCCAAAAGAGAATCTCCCTTTAATTCGAGAGGATCCATATACCAATCGTCTACCCGACGAAAGATCACATCTACTTGTTGCAAACCTTCTATCGTTTTTAAAAAGACCTTATTATCTCTAACCGTTAGGTCTTCCGCCTGAGCTAAAGTATATCCTAGATATCCCGCAAGATAAGCATGCTCGAAATAAGTTTCGTTTCCTGGGCCTGGCGTAAGCAGAATAGTAAGTGGTTCTCTATCTTTATTAGAAGAAAATGAATTTAGAGTTCTTCTTAAAGCTCTGAAGTATAATGCTACTCTATGGACCTGAGAGTCTCTGTAAAGAGAAGGAAAAATACGAGAAAGAACAATACGATTTTCTAAAGCATATCCCGAACCGGAAGGAGCCTGGACTCTATCCCCTATTACATAAAAATTACCTTGGCTATCGCGGCTAATGTCTGTGGCCAAGAATGCCAAACGGAAATTCGTAAAATCATAAACCGGAGCACAGGCTCTTAAAAATCCGCCGGATTGGAATAGAACTTCATGAGGGATTTTTTTTTCGTATAAGGATCTTTTAGGACCGTAAACGTCCTTTAGGATTTCATTAAGTAGCTCGGATCTTTGGGCAAGACCTCTTTCGATCCCATCCCATTCTTTGCTATCCATGAGAAGAGGAAAAAGATCCAGTCCCCAGACTCTTTCTCTCTCGTCTCCGTAAACATTATACGTTACTCCGCTTTCTTTTAAGATACGGAGACTATCTTCTTTGCGTCTTCTTAATTCGGCACCACCCAGATTATTAAGAGAACGAAGTAAAAATTCGTATTTATCCCTGGACTTTCCGTCAGGGAGGCATAGCTCGTCATAGACTCCTGGAGCAGGTTTATATCCGGAGAGAAGATTTGCTGCTTGGGAAGTTCTCTGATTCATCTTCCGTGAGACATTTTCATCTCCCGTCGGAATTTAATCCAGCTTTAAAGTAGCCCCAATATTGATTTGTCTGTATGGCCCTTGTTGGATCCCCACTGGAAGTCTTCCCGAGATATACACCCTATCTTCCAAATTTTTTCCGTTTACGAAGATGGACCATCTTCCCCCAGGAGCTTCGTATCCAAAATCAGCATTCCAAATTCCGTATGCGGGCACAACACCTTGGCTTCCATCCGTACTTTGGTTTTTAGTATTCTGCAAATCAGAATATTGTTTATCAAAATACTGATACTCCACTCTGGCATAAAATCCATATGGGCTTTTCACTCCGATCGCACCTATAAAAACATTCATCGGAACGTAAGGTAGATAGTTTCCGTTCGTGTTTACCTTTATCAAGTTCCCAGCGGAATTAACTGCATACAAAGGTTGGTTGGTGATACTTACAGTCCCATCTGCATTCTGTATTGTGCCAACAGGAACGTAAGTTGTAGAGATCGCTTTCGTATAAGAATAAGTAAATTCGAGAGGAACCTCCCATTTGGATTCAGCAAATTTCCCGAAATCGAAAACAAAATTACTTTCTACACCTCTGTTAACGGATCTTCCAGCATTGATCGGAACTGCACCTAATCCGGAGCCAGCCTCGTTTGTATTTACAATTTGATTCGAAAAATATAATGCATATGTGCTGACCTGTGTGTAGAAGTAGCGCGTAATATTTCCTCTAAATCCTGTTTCATAGTTATTGGATCTTTCAGCGCTGAGCTTATAACCTAAACCTAATGCAGGGTTTTGAACCGTGGAGAATGTAGGAGGAGAGAATGCAGTATGTGCACCTGCAAACCAGATAAACTTTTCTGTTATGTCAAAGGTAAGACCAATACCAGGTAAAACTACCTTTGTATAAGTCTCATTTGCATCATTTACTAAGATGGATTGACCTACAGAATTCGCGTTTCCCTTGGTAACATCATCTAAAGTTGCAAGCCTTCTATGAGTATAAACACCTTGGAAAATATGTTCGTAACGAACGCCAGGGATCACTTTAAACTTGTCTGTCAACTTGATAGAATCCTGGACATACAGAGCATAAGCTCTTGCATTACGATTCTGTTGTTGGGTAGTAAGACCTTTCGTAAGAGTCGGATAAGGAAATACGTTATTTGCAGCATTTACGGATTCATAATGCATTCTCGCGCCAAAAGCGATCTCATGATCCAGACCAAATGTATTAAACTTACCTTCTACTTTGGTCTCCAGACCACCTGTCTTAAAGAAGGAATGTCTGTTGGGAGTGGAATTTAACATGTAAATCACATCCCCAGGTTGATTACCTATAACATCAGGAGCATAGACGCCAAATGCATTCTCAGGAGGCCTTGCAGGAAAACCGAATTCAGTCAGATTATTATAAGAATATGATTCTTGACGAAATAAGAAGCCAACATTGGTCCAATACGCTCTTGTGATCATCTTCCAATTTTCATTAAAAGTGTGATCGTGACCTATAACCGCAGCCTGTCTATCGATGGATTTCTGGTCGTATCTGGCAGGATTGATCTTTGGATTTCTCCAATATAAACCTTGAGTTAATCCCAAATACGTAGACTGAGCTTCTTGTTGGTAGGACTGGTATTTTAGAAAAACTGAATCCTTCTCCCCTAATTTCTGGATCAACTTTAAGTTCAAATCGTTTACTCTAAAACCTTGGTAATCCCTAAAACCATTTCCTTGGTTACGCATATATGAAATATCATAACCAGTATTTGTAGTTTGGTTCGTTCCACCATATTGCAAAAGACTGGAAGCATAACCATTCATTCCTCCGATCACCTTTGCACTGAATGTAGGTTTTTCAGGAGGTTTGCGGGTCACATAGTTTACAATACCACCCAGAGTTGTTGGTCCGAAAAGAATAGAGCCTGAACCTTTCACAACTTCTACTCGTTCCATTCTGTCTATATGGGGTACAAAATAACTTTCAGGCTGTCCATAAGGACTCAAAGAAGTGAAAACCCCATCTTCTAAGATCAAAGTTTTTCTAGACTCTTCGTTACTCACACCTCTGAATGCGATATTCGGAGTAAGACCAACTGCGTCCTGGTAACGGATAGTAGCCCCTGGAACCCTACGCAGAGCTTCCATGGAATCAATTGGATTTGTTTCTTTTAAGATCTTTTTACCGATCACATTCGCGGAACCGGGGATCTTTTTAATATCATCATCTTTAGCGCCGATCACATTGATCTGACCGCTTTCTAAAAATCTTCTTTTCTTTTCCGCAATGGTTTCTTCTTGTTTGGATGTTTCCTTCTTGGAAGGATCTTCCTGTTCAGTCTCTGAAGAAGTTCCATTTGTCCCAGCATTTCCATTTGGCTGGGAGAAAAGGGAAGAATTAGAAAAAATTAAAATACATAAAATAAGAGAAGAACGGAATCGTTTTCGGAACATCAATCTCCGTCCCCTCCTGGTCCACCTGAAACTGGACTCGAACCTGTAAGAGCAGCGAGTTCAGTATTCAGAATTTTTAATAATTCACTTAGGTCAGCAATACTAGATTTAATAGCGGCAAAATTCGCAGAATTAGAACTTCCCCATGCAGCGGGTGGATTCGAGGTAGAAGGAGTAATATCAGCGAGGTGTTCATCTAATTCTGCAATCTCTCCCTTAATCTCCTCATCCAAGTCGGGGCTATAAAATTTTACGTAATCTGAAAGACCCGCACCTGTTCCGTTACCAGTATAGATCGCTTTAAAAGTACTAAAATTATCTATTACATTCTGAAAAGATTCTCCTGAAAATCTGGACTCTGCGCGATCCGATTTAGGAGAAGAACCATTTCCTCCTCCAGAAAGACCTTCCGGAATTTCCAGTTTTCCATCCTTCATGATACTTAAAAGTTGAATTGTAGAAGATAAAATAGCATCTAATGCAGCACCAGAACTTGTAAATGTAGCAGAAGTTCCGTTTCCTGCAGTTGCAAGCTGAGTGCCCAAAGGATTTGTGTCACCAACGTCCCAAGCTGCAGTCACGTTAAATGTATGCCCACTATATTCTAAAACCAATGCTCTTAAGAGTGCTGCTCTTCCATCCGGAGCAGAAGGAAAATCGGAACAACTTGGTGCAGTCCCTCTGTTCACTCCCGGTCTACTAAATAACATGTATTCAATCGCACTAATACCTTTGGCTTTATTTTTCATCTGGCCTATTGCTTGTTGTGCCTCCGAAAGATCTCCGATGGTAAATGAATCTAAATCATCTAGCTCAGTTGCATTAGGCGACGATTCTATTAGATAATTAATTAAGAACGGATCCATCCGAGTAAAATAAGCGAGTGTAGATCCAAAACGAAAAGGTTCTACTTTTTTCAGATCGGATTTATGAGCAATCCATGCAGCTTGCGCGGTACCTAAAGAATCAGAGGCGCAAAGATCATTTGTTGCGTTTACAAGTGCAACCCTACTCGCTTCTAAATTCACAAATAGCGGGGGAATTATATTATTTCCTAAATTCTGCAAAAGAGATCTAGGATCGAATGAATTGAACATCTGATAGAGATATCCATTCGCATTCGCCGCACCTGATGCGGAGTTTTTATGTGAACAAGAAATTAGAATAGAAAGTAAGAAGATACTTAGAATGATCCAAGCGGTAAGGATCAGCTTTTTTATTCGGAAAAACCTGCCGAATCGTCCGCTTTTAACAGAATTGTTTTGTCGCATAGTTCCCTCGAAACTGGGTTCTTTATCTTGAGAATCAGAATTATTTTTCTAGAACTGGTTGCAACTGTTTTTGAGATCTGTTCTCACAAACTGAGTTTGATAAATACTAATTATTCAATCCAACGGAGATCCATTGTATAAGCGTTCGTATGCTTTAATCGTTTAGGTTCGGAACCATCTAATGCGGAATGACCGTCCGCTAAAAATCTGGAGATCCTCCTAGACTCAGCTTCATAAGAATTCACAGGGAAAGTATCGTAAGCCCTTCCACCTGGATGGGAAACATAATAACGACAACCTCCTAAAGGACGAGAAGACCAAGTGTCCCAAACATCAAACACCAATGGAGTGTGAACCGGAAGATTCGGATGTAAAGTAAACACAGGATTCCAAGCCTTGAATCGAATTCCTGAAACTGCTTCTCCTTTTTTTCCAGTGCCGCGAAGAGGAACTTCATAACCGTTGCAACTAAGAAGATAACGATCGCTCCAACCTTCTAACTTTACTTGCAATCTTTCCAAAGCTGAATCTACAGATCTAGAAGTTCCGAAAGAGGAAGACTCTTCTCCTAAAACATTCCATGGCTCCAATGCCATTCTAAGTTCTAAGAATACTTCTTCTCTTTGGGTCTTACCATATACAGGAAAACGAAATTCAAAAAATGGAAGGAACTCCTCTTCTTGGAATGCAAATCCATGTTCTTTTAAATCTCTCAGAACATCTTTAAAATCGGCCCAAACAAAATGAGGAAGGAGAAAACGATCATGTAGTTCAGTTCCCCAATGAATCGGAGGTTGAACATAAGGTTTTTCCCAAAATCTGCAGATCAAAGATAAAACCAAAAGTTGCTGCACAACGCTCATCTTATAATGTGGAGGCATCTCGAATCCTCTTAACTCCACGAGACCTAAACGAGGACCCATGGGAGGATAAAGTTTATCTATAGAAATTTCAGCTCTATGAGTATTCCCCGTTAGATCCACAAGAAGATTTCTAAAAAGACGATCCACAAGCCAAGGATGGTGTTCTTTAATTTTATCTAATTGAGAAGAAGCTAATTCATATTCGTATAATATTTCATCTCTGCCTTCGTCCAAACGAGGAGCCTGAGAAGTTGGCCCAATAAACAAACCGGAAAAAAGATAAGAAAGAGAAGGATGATGTTGCCAATAACTCACTAAGCTACGTAGAAGGTCCGGTCTTCGAAGGAACGGACTGTCTTCCGGAGACATTGCACCAACTGTGATATGATTCCCTCCTCCTGTTCCGGTATGTCTCCCATCTATCAGAAATTTTTCTGCACTTAGGCCGAGTATCTTTGCCTCTTCGTATAAGATACGAGTCTTTTCTTCTAGCTCTTTAAAATTAGAAGAAGGGTGTAAATTCACTTCTAAAACACCTGGATCAGGAGTTATCCTAAATAGGCCTAACCTTGTATCAGAAGGAGGTTCATAACCTTCTAAAACGATCTGAACTCCAGACTTTTCAGAGGCGAATTCCAAAGAAGAGATCAGATCCAACCAAGGTTCCAAACCTTCTACCGGAGGTAAAAATATATGAATAGAACCTAGTCTCGGCTCAATGACTAAAGTAGTTCTGATAGGAAGATCTTTTCCTTCTGGAAAAAATTTAGATTCTTTAGAAGATCTTTTTCCTAAAACTGAATCCAGATCCTTTCTTGAACTTAATTTTTTACTCTTGGATAGATCCGTGAGAACTGCATTCGGTCTGAAATTTTCAGAGATAGAAGAAAAAGGCAGCCTAAAACCGGCAGGGCTGTCCCCCGGGATCAGATATAATCTTTCTCTTTTGTATTTCCACTCGGAACTTTCCCATTCTGATTTTGTATAATTAAATTGTAATGGAATCGCGATCGCTTTTTTGAGTTTGAAATCTCTATCGACCAAGGAAAGAACCTTCTTCCTTTCCAAAGCCTCAAAAGAAAAATCCTCTGAATTAAAATCTTCACTCTTAGAGTCCTTCCATTCTGGAAGTTGACCTTCCTTCCACAAATAGTAGAATCCGTCCTCGTATAAAGGAACCATATGTTTGGGAGAAATTCCCAAGGTTTTACAAATTTCTTCTCCTAATTTCTCAGAAGACTTTAGGTCCAGATCGAAATCCTGTTTTTCTTTTTCAACGGAAGAAGAGAGCAATCCTTCGCTTTTCCATAAGGAATCTCCGTCCTTTCTCCAAAAAACATTTAAGGACCAACGAGGCAAAGGTTCTCCAGGATACCATTTGCCTTGTGTCACCTGGACCAAAGAACCGGGTGAAAATTTTTTACGAAGGCTAGTAAGAAGATTTTCTCCTAACTCTAGTTTTTCTTTTCCAAGAGCCAGAGTATTCCATTGAGGATCTTGTCTGGAAGTATCCGAAATAAAAGTTGGTTCCCCACCAATAGAAACACGAATATCATTTTTCTTGCATTTAGCATCTAAATCTTTTCCTAGTTTTAAAACTCTATCCCAGGTTGGATCCGTATAAGGTTTAGTAACGCGAGGAGATTCCTGAAAACGTTTTACTTCCATCCTAAATCCAAATTTGGATTCAGCAGGATCAGAATATCCGAATACAGGAGAAGCACTTCCTGGTTCAGGAACGGCTGCTAAAGGGATATGACCTTCTCCTGCAAACAATCCTGAAGTTGGATCAAGACCGACCCAACCTGCACCTGGTAGGAACACCTCCGCCCAAGCATGAAGATCAGTAAAATCTTCCTTAGCTCCGGAAGGTCCGTGGATTGAGACTTCGTCCGGTTTCAATTGGATCAAATAACCGGAAACAAATCTGGATGCGAGGCCGATATGTCTTAAAATTTGAACGAGCAAAAATGCAGAGTCTCTGCAAGAACCGGATCTTCTTTCTAAAGTTTCGGTGCAAGTTTGAACACCCGGTTCCATTCGGATCACATACGAAATGTCCTGGTATACTCTTTGATTCAATCCAACTAAAAAATCGACGGTTCGTTTTGGTTTTAATATTCCGTCCTTTCTTAAACCTGAAATATAATTAGCGAGTGCATTACTTCCATCGGTAGCGCTTAAATAAGGAAGAAGTTCCTTTCTCAATGCATCCGAATAAATAAACGGAGTCTCCTCTGCATCTGGCTCCAGAAAAAAATCGAATGGATTAATAACTTGTATCTCTGCAACCAGATCCACGAGTATTTTTAATTTTTCAGTCTTCTTAGGAAATACTAACCTTGCCTGGTAATTTCCAAAAGGATCCTGCTGCCAATTTAAAAATTGATCAGAAGGTTCTACTAATAGTGAATAAGAAACAATCCTTGTCCTGGAATGAGGTGCTGGCCTCAATCGGATAATATGAGGAGATAAAGCCACCGGCCTATCATATTCGTAAGAAGTTTCGTGAGTAAGAGATACGAGTAAGGACATGATCAATTCCTAAAATAGGTTTCATCCAATTGAGCAGCGATCCCATTTAATCTCACTTGAAGTTGATCCAAATACTCATGCATTCCGGAAGAAAAAATTTCGTCTATCGAGGCGTAATTCATTTCAGAAAGTAGGACACCTACCCTCTTCTCCGTTTCGTCCCCGTAACTGTCCTTCTCTGTTCCGCTTAAAATTTTCAAACTATCGAAGGTTTTAGAAAGACAAAAGCGTATCGCTCTTGGAAAAATTTTATCTAAGATTAAGAACTCGGCTATATTCTTAGGAGTGATCCTGGTATAAAAACGATTAAACATCTCATGAGCACTTGCAGATTTCAAAAGAGAAAGCCATTGGATCAAATCCAAAGTAGATCCAGCTTCTTCTCTAGCAGGAAGAAGTATAAAATATTTCATATCTAAGATACGTGTGGTTTTATCTGCTCTTTCTAATAATCTTCCAAGCAATGCGAAATGCCAAACTTCGTCATGAGAGATTGTGGCTTCTTGGCAACCGTAGAATAATAAACACTGATTACGGATCGCCTTGAAAAATTCAGCAATCCCTGGCATATCAGATTCTTCGAATTTTTTTTTGGATTTGATTGTTAGATAAAATTCGTTGATCACTTCCCACATTGGAGTGGAAATATTCTCTCGAACGGTCCGAGCATTCTCTCTGGCCCGGATCAAACAATTCATAATCGAATTCGGATTTTCAGTATCCAAACTCATGAAGTGGATCACATTTTCTTTGCTTGGAGAATTATACTTTCTAGAAAATAATTCATTGTCTCCGGTGGTATACACCAAAGGCATCCATTGTCTGTTGGAGTCCTCATTTAGATCTAAGGAAAGTTGAAAATTCACATCCAAAAAGCGTGAATAATTCTCGGCCCTTTCCATATAACGATTCATCCAGTATACGGATTCAGCGACTCGGCTTAGCATTAGGAAACCTCTCTAGTTTTATGATGTTTTTCGGTTCCGCTTGGGATATTCCCCTGATTGCCAGTTCTTCTTCTTTTTTAATATTAACCCATTACCCAAGTATCTTTAGAGCCGCCACCTTGGGAAGAATTCACAACTAAGGAACCTCTTCTCAAAGCAACTCTAGTCAAACCACCGGGCATAACATAAATCTCTTCTCCGTATAAGATAAAAGGTCTTAGATCCACATGTCTTCCTTCTAACTTATCTTCAATCAATGTTGGGATCCTGGATAAACTCAAAACAGGTTGAGCGATATAGTTACGAGGGTCCGCTTTTACTTTTTCTACGAATTCCTCTTTTTCTTTTTCGCTCGCAACAGGTCCTATGATCATACCATATCCACCTGCACCGTTAGCTGCTTTTACAACCAGGTTTCCAATATTTTCACAGACATATTTTAGGTCCTTCTCCCTGGAACATAGATATGTAGGAACATTTGGAATAATCGGTTCCTCTCCCAGATAATACTTAATAAAATCAGGAACATAAGAATAGATCACCTTATCATCGGCAACTCCCGTACCAGGAGCATTCGCAAGTGCAACATTACCTTTTTTGAATACCTCAAATATACCAGGAACACCCAAAAGAGAATCTTTACGGAAAGCTTTAGGATCCATAAATGTATCGTCGATCCTTCTGTAGAGAACATCCACCTGTTTCAAACCTTTGGTGGTTCTCATATACAATTTATCATCTCTAACAGTAAGATCTGTACCTTCTACCAAAGGAACTCCCATACGAGATGCAAGAAAGCTATGTTCGTAATATGCTGAGTTATAGATACCAGGAGTTAATACTCCGATATTCGGATTAGGCTTATCGGAAAGATGTTCCAACATTCCCCGAAGTCTGATCGGATAATCATAAATAGGCCTAACTGAAAGACTCGCAAAAAGTTCAGGGAAGGTTTTTTTCATTACTTCACGATTTTCTAATACATAAGAAACACCGGAAGGACAACGAAGATTATCCTCAAGGACCAACATTTGCCCATCTCCGTCGCGCACAAGATCCGTTCCTGTAATATGGATCCAAATTCCTTTAGGAGGTTTGATCCCTTTACATTCTTTTAAATAACCGGAACTGCTATAAACGATCTCTCCAGGAATAATTCCGTCTTTGATGATCTTCTCATCTCCATATATGTCTTGGATAAAAAGATTTAGAGCACGGATCCTTTGCTTAAGACCTTCTTCCATTTTTTTCCATTCGAAAGAAGTTACGATCCGAGGAATGATATCGAAAGGCATGATCCTCTCTTCTTCTTCCTCATCTCCATAAACATTAAAGGTAATGCCCAAGGAAAGAAGCGCTTTCTCTGCAGAAGCTTTCCGTTTCAAAAGCTCCTTATCGTCCATGCCTTCGATCCTGGATTTTAAGATATGATAACTCTGGCGAATCCCCCCCTCTTCAAAGAACATTTCGTCGTAAAAGGAATCCGTTTGGTAATTTGTCAGGAGCATAGAATTCTCCCCCCATCTATCTGAAGGAGACTAATTTAGCTCCCAATAAACAAGCAGAAATTAAATTACTAGCTTATTTTTTATACCGATTATTTATCAATGTTCAAATATTGAACATTTTAACAAAATATTAATCTAAGTGTATGGGAAGGAATCTGATTTTTGGGGGAAAGCGGGGAAACTGATGGGTGAAGGATGTAGAGTGGTTTTGAGGGAGTTGGGGGTGAAATTTGTTGCGGGTGCGGGAGTGCGGTTTGGCGCAATTTCGGATATGCGGTGGGTGGGGAACGGCTTGGCGAATGTTCGGATATGCAACGTGATTAAGCTGACTTGACGAACTTTCGCCAATGGGTAACGTTAGGCGAAATTTTATTAAAAATGTATCTGCACGAACACATTGCATTCTTATTCCTTTCCATGGTTAGCTTCCTCATCGTTAATAACATAGGGGAAAAAATTGTTACGACGGGTTATGAGCGAGTCAGTGTTTCTTTGCCTATAGACAACGCTCCTGCGTTCAATATTGTCTATAGGGTTTTAACTCCAATATTATTATTGGTTGGCTATTCGGTCGCACTATCATATACGTCATACGATTATTTGAATAGAAATATTGCGTATGTTAACTATTACTATATTGGCTTAAGAATCGCTGCAATCGTAATATATCAAAGGATACTGGTAGTAAATTGGATTAGGCAGATTATTACTTATGTGGGGATAATCGCTATAACAAACTTTCTAGATGAAAATTACTTAGCAAATTCAACGAAAATTCTACCGGACCCAACAAATCTAATTAATGAGCTTTGGATTATTATTATCATATTTACTTATAATTTATTAAATAAGATTTCCGTTAGCCCGGAGGATTTGGATAGACGGAAAACAAAATATATTCTGAAAAGATATCAGAATTTTTCGAATAAATGGGGGGAATATATAGTTAAATCCAAAGGGGAAATAGTTTTTCTTGAAATCATATCGATTATGATTTATGAAAATTTTAATCGACCATTTTTATTTAGAAAATTAGAAACTCTACTGAAATATCTCAAGCTTCCGATTCATTCTACCGGAATAATGCAAGTGCAAACTGATGAGATATTAGATGACAAAAGGAGCATTTTTCTAGCCGTAAGATTCTTACGAAATGCGATAATTTCGGTTTTAAAAGGTTCTCCGTATTCATCCTTGCGATACTACTACTCTTCTCCATCCATGTTAATTAATGAGGTGGTCGGAAAATATAATGCAAAACATGATTATTGGACTGAAATAGACTATATAAAGGACATCATAAACACAAAGTATGGTGGCAATTTAAATAATGAGAAAGTCTTATACCAATTAAAGAGATTGGTAGCTAAGTATATGATTTTAAGGGATGGTCATCCTGAACGCGAAGATGTTAATTACTATCGACCTGAGATTGATATCGGGGAACTGAAAAGCATTTATTTTAAAGGGAAATATCGGAAGTGAACCCGACTATCTCCCCCCCCTACTTCTTCTCTAACTCCGCAGCGATCATACACTCTTTCGGGATCCATTCCTTCTCCACTTGTTTTTGGCGAACGTAACCAACCACATGACCCGTGCTAGCAGCGACCGCTAGAATGGAATAAGAATATAAAAGTGTATAAGGAGAAGTTGGAAGTAAATCGGAGATCCCTCCTCCCACGTAAGAACCGTAAGCAGGATATAATGTGCGATATGCGGTCATTTCTTCTGTTTTATCGCAGCGATATCTAAAATATCTGATCGCATCATCCGAAGCTCTAGCTTCAGGGTAGAAGGCCCCAAGGATAGGAACTGCATAGCCTAACGCGTATAAAGAACGATATTCTCTTTGCGCAAAATCTTTGGAGTGACCTCCTTCATGTATTACTACTGCAGGAATATCAGAATACACATGGATCGTATTAGAATATGGATTATAATGGTCCCCGCCAAATATACGGCCTACTAAGAGCACATCATTCACCACATAGGCAAATAAACCTACGGTCCATTTTAATAGTGGATTTACCGATTTAGAATCCCAGAGTCTTTTGAAATCATCTAAAGGAGCATATTGGTTGAAACGCACTTTAACATCTTTCAGATTATTATCTCTCATATAATCCATAAGATACTTTTTTGTTTCAAAAGAAAGTTTGTGATTCTGTATCCTTCGATCCCAGATCATGACCTTTGCAAATAAACTTTCTATCCAGATCCAACTTCCTATAAAGTCTATGACCGAATAAGGCTCTCCTTCTTCGAATTGAGGATTTTTCTCATCAAAGTACATTTCCTCATTCGGCCGAAATGGCTGAGCCACTGTGTATCGTTTTTCTGTAGAATAATAGCAGGACTGAAAAGAAGAACATGCAAGCAAGAATATTAGAATTTTCTGTTTCATCTTACTTACTTTCTTCCTTTTTTGTTGAGCTGTTGTTTCGGATCTATAGAGTGTTTTTTGATCTCATCCATAAAATCCAAAAGGGCAACTCTGCCCATTTGGTTTACTTGATCTTCCCTATTCCCTCTATGACCCATATAAGGAAGATGAATAATCCATCCCAGTAGAATCGGAAGTGTTGCAAGAGTCGCCATAAAATCAGTGACTCCGGATTCTATCCCATCCTTAAATTGATAATGCCAGGTTTTTCCAGATGAGACAATGTCCGCCTCCATCTCTACATTCACTTGATTATAAGTCCAATGATCTATGGATTCCAATCTGAACTTTTGGATGACGATCTTATGTTTTCCAGGATATTCATCTTTATGATCGTTCAATTCCTTTCGGATCAGTTTTGAAATTGGTCCATATAAATTCTCATAATCCTTTCCCCAACCTGTCCAGGAAGTGAATCCGTCCTCGTAATATACGAAGCGAGAAGGATCCTCATTTGGAAATTCGACTTCGATATCTGGATCCTTAGAATCGTAATCCGGAGCACCTGACTTTATCTCCATCCAATGCTCTTGGATTTCATGAGCACCCGAAAGAGTTTTAGGAATATGCACTTTGATGGACGTGCAAGAAATAGTGAATATTATAAAAAGTAAAAATACGAACGGACGAAAATAAGACATGATAGATCGCTTTGTAATTTAAAAGTACGAAGAAGAATGTAAAGAATAAATTCTAAACTAAAAGGAAGAGATACCTATTCAATTTGGAATATCTTTCCATTTAGATCCAGGAATTTCTAAAACGAATTCGGAACCAAATGCAAGACTTGGGGTCTTAAATCCTTTCCCCCCTTTTCCTGAAAGAACCTTGGCGACTGCAGCAAGAGAAGATTCCACCGTAAATTCGTATCCTTCTTTACATTCTAAAACTTTGGTGATTTTTTTTCCATCTTCCGATCGAACTTCGCCCCATACGGTTGTTTTGACTAGTGTCCTTGTTCTTTCTCCGGGACCTTTTATTGTTTTTCCTACCAATGCCTGGACTCCTTTTAATATAAAAGGAATTTTTAATAATGAGATGATCGGTTTAAAATAGCGTAACGCATTCACTTGGCCAGAAGGAATATCCGTATATACATCAATATTCGGGATACCGGTAGAAATATAAGCAGTGAAAACATCTCCCCAAGGAATTCCATACACTCTGTAGGTTTTCCCACCGGCGATCACTTCTCTAGTTCTACTCAGATGGGGAACTCCAACCATCTGTCCGTCCCTTCTGATCTTGGAACCGTAAGGCAATTGAGCGAGCGCACTTTTCATTGTGCCCGGAGAAACCTCGCTCAGTCCTACAAATGCAAGTTCCAAAAACTTAGGCTTTGAAAGTGATTCTTTTAAAGAAGAAGCCAGACAATCCGTAGGAACAATATCAAAACCCACACCGGGAAGAAGAAGAACTCCCGCTTCTTTAGCTTCTTCCCCTAAAGCTTGGAGAGATTCATATACCGGGATTTCGCCGGTGATATCCAGATAATGTACTTTTTTAGAAATGCACGCCTTTGCCATCGGAACAGAAGTTTGGATGAAAGGTCCCGCACAATGTAGAACGAGTTGGAATCCCTGAATATTCGAACCGACCTCGTTCGAATTATTTAAATCGAAAATTTTATATTCTAAACGGAGTTCGTTTGCTAACTCTTCAATTTTGCCTCTGCTTCTTCCTGCAAGCACAGGTTTTAAACCACGAGACACTGCTCTTCTTGCGATCAGTTCTCCTGTGTAACCGTTCGCTCCATAGATCATCCATTTAGATTCTGCCATAAGGTAGGAACTACGACATCGTTTCCGATTTAGTCAACCTGCATACCACGAACGAGTTAGTTTTTTTCACACAATTGATAGGTAAAGAATTTTCGATTTGGAGTTCGTTTTAGTTTTAGATTGACCTAGTTGCTGAACGAGGAATGATAGAGGTTACCGGCTTGTATTATGGAAAAAATAAATCTCATCACAATCGCAATTCCATTTTTCTTTTTGCTGATCGGGTTAGAGCTCGCATTCTCCTGGTATCATAAAAGAAAACTTTATCGTCTGAACGATTCTATTAACGATCTCAGTGCTGGGATCGCTAGCCAAATTTTCGGAATCATTTTTAAGACGATTACATTCTTCGCCTATCTTTGGGTTTATGAGAATTGGAAAATATTCAATCTTCCTTCTTGGCCAAGTGAACCAGTTTCTTGGATGCCTTCTTCTGAAGTATTGGGACTTTCCGCTTCTACCTGGGCATGGGGAATTGTTATAGCAGTTTGGGTCAGTTGTTTCGTACTCTATGATCTAGCTTATTATTGGCTGCATCGATTGAGCCATGAGGTTAATTTCCTTTGGGCAGGACATGTGGTCCATCATCAAAGTGAAGAATATAATCTCACTGTTGCATTACGCCAAGCAAGCTTTCATGGATTATTTACTTGGATCTTCTATATTCCTTTAGCGATTATAGGATTTTCTCCCATCGTAATGGTTCTGAACGGACAATTAAATTTGATCTATCAATTCTGGATCCATACAAAAGCGGTAGATAAATTCCCGAAATGGTTCGAGGCAGTATTCAACACTCCTTCTCACCACAGAGTTCACCATGGTATCAACCCTAAATATATTGATAGAAACCATGGCGGAACATTGATCGTTTTTGACAAATGGTTCGGAACTTTCCAAGCAGAAGAAGAAACTCCTGTTTACGGAACAGTAAAACCTCTTCGTAGCTTTAATCCATTATGGGCAAATGTTCATTACTGGGTAGAAATGTGGGAACAAGCAAAACAAAGCCCTCGTTGGTCGGATAAGATCAAAGCATTCGTTGCTATGCCTGGATGGAGACCTCAGGATCAGGGAGGACAATATCCTATTCCTGAAGTAGATGAGAAAACATTCAAAAAATATGATGTAACTCTTTCCAAGAGTTTAACCGCATATGCAGTAACCTGGTTTGTTCTCACGTTGGTTGGAACATTCTCAATGCTTGTAAAAATACATTCTATTCCTACTGGGCTTTTATACACGATCTTCTTCTTTAGTATCTTCTCCTTAACGACAGTGGGAGGAATTTTAGATCTAAAACGTTGGACCTTGTATCTGGAGCCGATCAGAATTGGACTCTTGGTAGGAACTGCTTTTCTTTTAGGAGTTTCTACAGGGACAGCGTTTATCGTAGCAGGATTCGGTGCACTTTCGCTCGCATGGTTTCTTTCTCAGAGACATTTATTTGCAGAATGGAAAGATATTGATCCTGTAAAAGAGATCCAAAGCAAAGCCGCATAATCACTCCTATCCTTCACTTCTCCGCTTGGAATTTTTCATTGCATGCGGAGAAGTTTTATTAAATGAATCCTAACAAAGCCGTTTTAGCTGGAAACGAATCCATTTTACAAAACGGTTATTTTCTTTATTCAAATTTTTTCAGAGCGGAAGAACTAGAAAATCTAAGAAACATTCTCCTGGATGCAAATTCAAAATGGAAGATCAGATTTCCGGATGAAAGCTCAGTAAATAGCGCTTACTTAACCAGTCCTGATTTTTGCACAAACGAATCGGATAGACTTACTCTATTTCATTTTATTTCTCATATTAAGCTTGTAGAACTTGCAAAAAGTTTAATACAAGAGAAGGTATACTTCCTAAATACACAATTATTCTTTAATCCTACATCTTCGCGGAAAAAGAATTATTGGCATAGAGATCTGCAATATCTGGGAGTCTCAGAAGAAGAACAAAAGAATATCTTAAAGCAAACAAAGGTATTCCATTTCAGGATTCCACTCTATCCGGATCCAGGTTTGGAATTTATTCCTGGTTCTCATATCCGATGGGATAATGAGCAAGAATACGAGATCCGTATGGAGAAAAACGGTCATAAAAATTATGAGGATTTGCCCGATGGAGTGCTTGTACCTCAGAATCCAGGCGATCTGTTAGTGTTCTCTGCTCATTTGATCCACAGAGGGATTTACGGTGGAAACAGACATTCATTAGATATTCTTTATACGAATTTCCCAGACAAACGATCCAATTCTAAAATCTTCCGCCAATTTCCTGAGGAAAGCATTCTCTCTAAACTGGAAAATCCAGAAATTTTTGAGCAAGAAGCGGACTAGTTCGCTACAGCAAAGCATTTCCAAAGCTTGTCAGGACTCGTCGCTATGTAAGTTTGTATGATTAAAAAACCCCCGAGATTCGGGGGTTCTTAAGGAGCAAATTGAAAAACTTTTTTATTACTTCAATTGAATGGCGGAGGAGAAGATTCGAAACCGATATCCAGAGTATCTATCGTGTTTTGTCTTGTATCGTCCCAATAAACACTGTTATTATCGCCAGTATTTCCAGATTTGCCTGAATCTCCAATCCTCAGATAAAGTCCATCTACTCGATTAGATTGAACATAACTTGAAGGAATATTAGCAGATGCAACCATGTCTTTTACAAATCCGTTCACATTAAATAATCCGTAATTTAAAGAGGTAAGACCGCATAATGTGCCATCACCAGGAGTAATTGCTCCTTCTTCCCATCCAGATTTAGCAGTTACTTCCAGGTTACCGGTTAGTTTTTGGCTGTACGCAAGTTTATAATATTCAGCATTAGTATTTCCCAGGCAAAGACCTGCATTCGGATTGCCAGGAACTAGATTTGCAGTCGCATCCACACGAACAATTGCTTTGAAACAGAAAACAGTACGATCGTCCATTTCTTCCAAGATTACTCTACCGCGACGAGCATGCAGAGAAATTTCGTTATCGTTATTCAATTTCTCATCCCAAGAATACACTTGTACTAAACCTTGATTCGGGTAATTAGTTGAATAGAAAGGATCAGTTACATCAGGAGAATACACATAACTTTCTATATCTGCAGAAGATCCACCGTCTTGAGAAGGATTTAACATTTGCAAACGATATTTAACTAATGCGCCATCTTGTTGAGAATCTCTCGGGTTGTCGTCCCAATAAAATTGTAATGCGATATCTGCAGTTGTTGTAGTTCCTACATTTTTCAATTCTAAATAATTAGAAAATTCTTTCTGTCCTGTATAAGCAGTCGAAGAAGCCATGAAGGATCCACCAAGTTTGATAGAGATCGTAAAATTAGTTCCGGAAGTAGTAGAGAAACCATCTTGGGAAAGACCATTAACTCCACTAGCTAATAAGATCAGTCCAGGGTTCGCCTGAATAGAACCGATCACATCGTCCATGAAAAGTGAATTTCCACGAGCCCAGGAAGCAGATCCTCTTACGAAGCCCCATTGGTCTGCACTTGCATGCAATGGTCTGAGTAGGGAAACATTTAAAGAAAATGGAATATGATTTTTTTCCTTTTTAAAACTCGAGTTAAATTGAAAACTCGCAGTGATCCCGAAAAAAACCAATAAAGCCAGAACGACTTTAGGAAGAATAGAACGACGATTTTGTAACTTCACTGTGCAATTCCTCTTGGAACGATGATAAAAAATCCAGTTTTGCTTTTTTCCAATTGGTATCCAAAATTAAACAGAGGAATGAATGGGTCCTTTCCTCCCGGTGCACAGGCGGTCCCAACTAACCCAGTCAGGATGATCCCTAAGCTAATGAGTAAGATTCCTCTTTTTAGGTTTAAGATCATAAGTAATCTCCTTATAGAATAATGAACATTTGAGATTTGATTTTTTTCAAATTGCTTTGATTTTAAAGAGCTTGTTCTAATTATTAAATCCTTCTATCAATGGATAGCTTTATTTAGGTAATTCCTTGGAAAAAACATCCCCCAAGGAATAGATGTTTTAAAATCAAATCGTCCCGGAGACAATAATGAAAGGTCCCATCTTGAATATATTTCTGAAAAATCCTGTCCCGGGAAAAGTTAAGACACGTTTAGCAAAAGACATCGGAGAAGAAGCTGCACTGGAAGTCTATCAGGCCTTGGTTGAAAAAACCAGAGCTGTTTGCAAAGACTTAGATATTCCTAAGGTGTTATGGTTTGATTCTTATCTTCCGAATCCATCCGATCTGGGAAGTTGGGGACATTCTCCACTACTCATTCGCAAACAAGAAGGAAAAGATCTAGGAGAGAAGATGAGAAATGCTTTCTTGTATTGTTTTCAAAACGGTTCCGGTCCAGCGATACTCATAGGAAGTGATTGCCCTGAATTAGATCTATTACATCTAAAAGAAGCATTTCAAATTATAGATCATAAAGATGTAGTTTTAGGACCTGCGAAAGATGGAGGTTATTATCTGGTAGGACTCAAGTCGGATACTCCCGAACTTTTTCACGGCATAGAATGGAGCACTGAAACTGTTTTTGCCAGAAGTTTAGAAAAACTGCAGTGGGCCAGAAAACAAGTAGGACTTCTTCCTATATTATCTGACTTAGATGATGTCCAAGATTTGGAATATTTCGAATCCAATGGAATTTTGGACTGGAGAAAGAACGGCTCCTGATCCTCAAGTCACACAATACATCTTCCAAATTATACATTATAAATATAGAATATAGTCTATAGACTTCGGTCTCGACCTATGTCTGGAGAAGAATTTAACATTTTCTCCTGCATTATGTAATTATTTGATTACTTGGTAAAAATCCCAGGTCTCATATATGTAATTGCTTGATTACATATATGAGCAGTAAAACCAACTTTGTTTTTTTAAAATTCTTAGTAATTGTATTCTCCGCATATTATCTGGCGTCACTTTCTCCTTTAAGAGCTTTCGGGAAGAAGGGCCCACATACTCATGTGAGCATTACCCAAGAGGCCTTTCTCGAATTCGCAGATAAAACTGGCTGGGAACTGAGAGCAGACTGTATGGAGCTAATGGTCCAGGGAAATTTGAGAGCAGATTCAGCTTTTATGAACAACGATGCATATCATTGCGATAATGATAATATACTTGGATGCGCAGATCGTTTCCGTACTTTAAAAGACGACTCTTATAGAGATCCGACCCAAATCACCGGGTTAATCAAATTGGGAATGGCTCTACATATCGCTCAGGATTTTTATTCTCACTCAAATTGGGCGGAGAATTATCCTATGGTGAGCATACTTGCTCCAATAGAACACCCATGGATTTTTTTAAGTATGAAAGAGATCCAAACAGGTTTTTATAATCTTCTTCCAATCATAGAACATACGGAAGAAGCAGGAAATTGTTTCGATGCAGAAGAAGGCCTGGAAGGAAATTACATGTTCGCAACCCATGCATGCCTAAATAAAGATGCGTCTGATAGTCATAGAAGCCTAAAAACTGTTTTACCAGGAATGCCGATCAGCTATCATGATTGGGCGGCCAATCTCGCAAAAGAGCACACTACCCAAATTTTAGTGGAACAGTACAAGGCAAAACATCCTTTACTCTTGAGTTGCCTAACACCGAAAGTTTTATCATTTTCTTGTGGAAGCCAGGCATATGATTTTCTCCGCCCGGATTGAGTCTAATTTCCGTTGACTTAAGCCTTCCCCTTACATTACTGTAAATTTATCCGGCCAGTATGCAGTCTGTTTTTACCAAATTGTAAAACTCTCGGACCGATCCTTCCTTAGGTAATATCTGTGAAACTACTTCAAATTTTATTGTTTTGTTTACTTTCCTCGGGTTCTCTTTTTGCCCAGGACACCCAAACCACTAACGAAACCCAAACTACTTCTCCCGAAGTTTCGGCAGAAGAGCAGACGTTATCCGCCGTTAAAAAATTGATCGGCTTTATCCGTTATAAAAAGAACGACAAAGCTATATCTTTGATCCATGCAGGAAAATTCTCCGAAAAACTCATCGGAGATCATAAAATTTCCGCTGCTGAAAGAAAAGAATTCGAAGAAGCAATCTCTGAGTATATTATAAACAAGGCATTTCCAATCGCATTAAAATATTTTGATAAGATTGATATTACTTACGACAAGCCCTCAGTGAATGGAAAACAAGCAAGAATTGGTTCTTCTATTCTTTATAAAGGTTCCGATCAAATCAAATTCGCCTGGATACTTTCCGAATCAGAAGGTGCTTGGTACATTAGCGATTTTGAAACAGAAGGCAAACTTGCAACAGAGATCAACAGAACTAAAAATATAGAGCCATCTATTAAGAAAAACGGAATCAAGGGAACAATTTCCCTAATACAAAAAGCAGCTAAGAACTGATGAGAAAATTTCTTTCTAAAGCGACTGAGTTGGTGTTAACCAAACCGGTCGCCTCTTCCGCAATCCTATTTATCCTTCTGGTGATCTCAGGCTTTTTAGCCACCAGACTTTCTATTAACAGCGATAACCTGCAACTTCTGCCTTCCGACAACCCTTCCGTTGTGCAAACAAAACGAGTGATCGAAATGATCGGTGGAAGTGGATTCTATACTGTTGCTCTCAAATTCAAAGACGAAAAGGGAATGACGGAACATCTTACCAAGGCGTTCCAAGCCAAACGTAATGGCGATCCAGAAACCCAAAAGAAAGAATTGGAACTCGCTGATGAGGCAAAACGTAAGAACATTTCTTACTATAAAGCAAGAGAGATCGCACTCAAAAAAGCATCCGACAAGTTGGCAACCGAAGTTTTAAAGAATAAAGAATTAGTACGTTACGTATCTTATAGGTATAATGTTTCCTTTTTACAGGATAGGCTTCCTTTATTCTTAAAGACAGAAGATCTAAAAGAGGTACGTAAAAGAGTAAAACGTAAGATCGACGACGAAATAGAAAGGGCAAACCCATTCTTCATCAAACTTACTAACGAAGAATATAATCCTGATTTCACAGATATTATTTCCAAATACCAAAAACTTGCGAAAAGAGATATATTCGACGAATATAATATTTCACCTGAAAAGGGAATGCTTATAGTCTTAATCAAGCCGACCGGCTCCTTTGTAGACATTGAGTTCCTAGAAAAAATTGATACAAAGGTCCAAGGTTTAGTAAAAACCTTAGGATTTGAAGAAGACGGAATTTACGCAGGTTACACAGGAGCCTACAAGCTTAACCAAGACGATTATGAAACTTTGATTAAGGCATTAAAGCCGATCGGGATAGCTTCGTTCTTAGGAATAGGACTTCTACTTTTATTATTTTTCCGAAATCCACTTTTCATAATCATTCTACTGTTCTCTCTTCTTAGTGGATTGCTCATGACTTTCGGTTTAACCGGTTTAGTTATAGGACAATTGAATAGTATCACGAGTATCATCGGCTCCATACTCATGGGACTCGGGATAGATTATGGGATCCAATTTTTATACAGATTCAGAGAAGAATTTACTAAGAAGCAAGATATTGTAAGAGCGATCAAAGACACGATTTATCATACAGGGATTGCTTCTTTTAGTTCCGCATTAACGACTACTTCTGCATTCGTAGTTCTTTCCTTCTCAGAATTTAGAGGATTCAGTGAGTTCGGAATTATTGCGACTTACGGAATTGTTTTGATCGCAATTGCAATGTATGGAGTAACCGCATTGCAAATCGCTTTACTTTTAAAATGGTTCCCTTCTCTTTCGAAAGCTTTTCTTTTAAACGAAGACCAACAAACTCCTTCAGGTCTATTAAGGAAATTTTATTCTAGACCAGGAATTCTATCTGTAATTGTCTTAATTATAGTTTTACTCTTTGGAGTTTTTGCTCCGAAAGTCCAATTTGATGTAAACGGAAGAAACCTTTTAGTAGAAAATTTAGAATCAGTAAACTTATACGACGAGATTGCAGATCGTTTTGATATTTCTTCTGATCCTCAAGCAATTGTAGTAAAAAGTTTAGAAGAATCAGAAGCAGTATTTGACTATCTAAATCCTGTTCCCGAATCCATTGCAGGTTCTGTGGACCAGGTGGTTTCTCTTTGGAACTTTGTTCCTCCTTATTCTCAACAATTAGAAAACCGTAAAGTATTAGACCAACTTGCGAAGGACATGAAGCCAATAAAGGCCTCCTTCTTAAAACCTGAGCAGAGAAAATATTTACCAAAGGCAAAATTATTCTTATCGATTAAACCTTACGATTATACAGCGGTCCCAGATTATTTTTCCTCTCAGTTTAAGGAAGTTGCAAGCTCCAAGGAAAAAGGACATCTATTATTCCTATATCCCAAAGTGGCGTTGTGGCATGGCGGAAAATTGTTAGAATTTTTTGCAGCAATCGGAAGATTAGATGTTCCTAAAATTTCCAGAAGGACCTTGAATACAATCCTGTATTCCACCGGAACTCAAAAAGAATCTGAAATTGATCCAGTTAAAGAGAATTATTCTCCTGCAGAAAATAAAATTTTATTAAACGCGCTGAATACTTACTCTAAAGACAAACTTCTTTCGATCAAGATCCTACCAGGAACTGTAGACACGATCTTGGAGCATAGACCTTATAAGGATATCGCCCAGGCTAGATCTTACACATTCCAAACGGATACGGCAGGAAGTTTGATGTTGTTTGCTCAGCTCATTATGATAGTGCAAAGAGAAGGATATCTTGCCTTCATTATCACCTTAATACTTGTGATCATAGTTTTAATGCTATTCTATAGAGCGGCCTTGCCTGCACTACTCTCCTTGATTCCTCTTTTATTGGGTCTCTTGGTTACGGTGGGCATCATGTCCATAATAGATCTTAAATTAAATTTTATGAATGTTCTGGTCTTTCCTGTAATCATAGGATACGGAATACAAAATGGGATCTATATATATTACAGGTTCAGAGAAGATCATGATATTGTAAAAGCAATGGCAATGGTAGGGCCCGCAGTAATCGCATCCACATTAACCACATTGGTAGGATGGAGTGCGTTACTTCTTGCGAAGCAAAGAGGCTTACATTCGATCGGAAAAGTAGCAACGATCGGTATTGCTGCTTGTTTACTTATCGCACTTACCTTACTTCCAGCAATTTTGGAATTAGCATACAGAAGTCGCAAACAAGAAGAGGATGAAACGGTGCCATTAGGTTTAGGACCGGATGATGAAGAAGGTTCTGAAACTATAGTTTCCAAATTCATAATGGAAGAAACTACTCCAAAGCCTAAAGCAAAAAAAGCGGCTAAGAAAAAGACAGCTGCCAAAAAGAAAATCGGAAAGAAAAAATGAGATCTAAACTTATACTTACATTCTTAATTTCTCTTTCCTTTGCAAATTGTGCTGTAAAACAAATCAGGGTCTCACCTAATTTTGAATCTTCCTTAGACAGATTTAAAAGATTAACTGTGGCAATCGATTCTAGTTCCAAAGTAAATCAAATCGAAGCGAATCTTGTAAAGTCCATGGGGGAACAGGAATTGGCTCACCATAAGGAATTTATTGTTTATCCGGACCCTTCCAGTAAAAATCAGAACTGCAAATCTCCCGCAGGAAAGTCCCAAGGAGTTCTTACGCTTAAATTAGAAGAGACCTTAAATGGAACCACGCCTTCCTTTTTTGTTTGGTTAAGTCCTGCAACATTTGGGCCTTCTTCAGACGGGATAAAGATTTCTATCCAAGCACGGATCCAAAAATGTGATACGAAGGAAATTCTTTGGGAAGGAAATGCTTCTTCTTCTTACTTCATGGGAGGCGATGAAGAAGCCACGCTTAGGACAAGTTATGAGAACAAATTCGGAAAATCTATCGGCCCCAAAGTACTTCCATATTATGATATTCTAAAATCTCTTCTCGATAAAATAGCAAGCCCAGTATTAAACGAAGCAGAACAAGACGAAAAGATAGAAGTAGAATCCGGCTCCTAAGAATCTTACCCGGAAATCGGATTCTGCGTTCGGACTTTCTTTTTGAAAAAGGCGGCCCCCACCCAGGTTCGGGTGGAGGAGGCGGGCCAGTGGGAAACCCCTGGCCCCCTATATCATAAAATCATCATATTCACTACTCTTCTTCAAGTTTTCTCCGGAATTTTCATTCCAAGTTCATCTTAGCAACAATTTCCAGTTCCAAGAAACTCTGTTTCATTTTTAAATAACGAACATTGTTTCCAAAAGATCTTGTTCTAACTTCTTCTTGACCAAATCCTCTGTATCGATTGCTATACCGGAATCGGTATTTCAAGAGGAAAAGAATGGATTTAGTAAATAATATTTCTAAGGCTTCCACAGCCGCATTTTGGCTTTTATGGCTGGGAGTAATGAGTGGGATCGTACAACTCGTAAATATTCATCCAAGTCTAGACGGGATCGTGCTCACTCTAGGTTGGGTAATTTTAGGAATTCATGTGTTAGAAGTTGGGATTTATTCCTTTCGCGCCGGAGACAGAGGCGGATTCAAAATTGCGGACGCAGCTCAGGTTTTTGTATTCGGAGTATTCCACCTAATTCCCGTAAGCTTTTCGGATAAAAAGTAAAATTTACAAAAAACCCCCGGTTCCGGGGGTTTAGAATATTCTAAAATATTAAACTAATTTTGGTAACTTATTTACGATATCGGCATATTCTGTAGCCATACCTCTAATGACATCTCCCGCAGGAATGATGGAATCGATCTGAGCCACTCCGTGACCTGCAGACCAAATATCTCTCCAACGTTTAAATTCCTGGTCTATATCCGTACTACCTTCGTTATGGAAGTTATCTCCCGCTTTTTCTACGGAACGTTTTAGCCAGTTTGCAGGAATTCCTGAAATTTTTTCGGTATAAACGATCTCTTCCGGTGCAGACTCAACGATCATCTCTTTATATTCTTGAGAAGCAGCAGCTTCTTTAGTAGCGATTAATCTTGTTCCGATATAAACTGCATCTGCTCCTAAGGACATTGCGGCAGCCATTTGTGCACCGCCGCTGATCGCACCCGCTGCAAGAACAGGAAGACCGATCTCTTTTTTGAGATAAGGGAATAAACTGAAAGGAGAAATATTTCCGGCATGTCCACCGGCACCTTGCGCTACTGCAACCAGCGCATCGGCTCCTGACTTAGCAACTAAATTCGCATGTCTTAATGTAGTTACGTCACAGAAAACTTTTGTACCGACTGATTTAGCCTCGTTAATAATGGAACGAGGACTTCCTAAACTGGTGATGATCAATTCTACTTTGAATTCTAAAAGTATTTCTAAGTGTTTTGCCCAGTTAGGGTTATGAGCCTTATGTAAAATTAAGTTAACGCCGATCGGTTTTTTGGTCCTGGATCGGATATCTTCCAAACCTCTTCTTAATTCTTCTACAGTTCTGTAGTTTTGAGAGGGGAATGTTCCAAGGCCTCCGGCTTCGGAAACTGCAACAACTAGATCAGGATATGAAACGAGAAACATGGGAGCCCCGATGATGGGCAGATCGATTCCAAGCATCTCCGTTACGGGAGTTTTTATTTTCATAAGAGGAAAGCTTTCATTCTAATCAGATTCCATCTATCTTTTTTTTCTGGCAGAAGAAAATCGGATATTGAAACTAGGGACTATGATCGTAACAGTCTCATCTTACAAAATACTTCCGGAAAGAATCCAAGAATTTCAGGAAATCAGCAGCGAACTTTCCAAAGAATCCCTTAAAGAGAACGGTGTTCTTAGATTCGATCTTCTTCAAAACGATGGAGATGAAGGCAGATTTCTGATCATAGAAGCTTATGAAAATGAATCCAAACGTAAATCGCATTTGGATACCCCTCATTTTGTAAATTGGAGAAGAACAGTGCCTGAGATGTTTTCCCAAGGAACTACTACTGTTTATTATAAACCTGTATCACCAAAGCCTGAAGATTGGAAAAAGTAATGAAGATATAAGCGTTTTAAGCAACAAGATCGGTTTGTTTAAAGAACGTTCTTTTTTTCTAAACCGATTTCCGCGCTTTTCGGGACTTTATTTTTGGACACGGAGTTCAAAAATATTATGGTACTATTCACAAATACAAGCGCAGATTTTATTTCTTCTCTGGAAAATAACTCTCATCCTAAAAATCACCCAGAACTGAGCGAGGCAGAAATTTTAGACGCCTATTCCAAATCGGTGATACATGCAGTGGACTCTGTAGGTCCGAGTGTTGTTCATCTGCAAGTATCAAGCAAAAAAGGAGAAGGTGGAAGTGGTTCCGGATTCTTCCTTACACCTGACGGATTCATAGTAACTAATAGTCACGTAGTAGATGGCGCAGTTAAAATTAAGGCAGACCTTTCTGACGGTTCAAGTAAAGAAGCAGAACTTGTTGGAAACGATCCACATACAGACGTTGCGGTCCTAAAAGTCCATGGAGGATTATTTCCTCACTCTAGCTTTACTGATTCCAAAAAACTGAAAGTAGGACAATTAGTGGTCGCGATCGGAAATCCTTACGGTTTCGAGTCCACAGTTACGGCAGGAGTTGTGAGCGCACTTGGAAGAACATTAAGATCCCGTAATGGACGTTTGATAGATAATGTGATCCAAACGGATGCTGCCTTAAATCCAGGAAATTCCGGAGGTCCGCTAGTAGACTTTCAGGGAAGAGTGGTAGGGATTAATACAGCGATCATTCTTCCCGCCCAAGGGATCTGTTTTGCGGTCGCCTCCAACACCGCAGAATATGTGATTACTCGCCTCATCACAAATGGTTCAGTTAAACGAGGATATTTAGGAATTGCAGGTCAGAACCAAAAGATCCCAACAGTCACCAAAACTTTAAACAAGATCGGCTCAGAGTCTGGGATCTTGGTTCTATCTTTAGAACCAAGATCTCCAGCAGATCGGGCAGGAATCCGAAATGGAGATCTGATCATAAACCTGGACGATAAAGAGATCCATACTATAGATGATCTTCATAAGATCTTAGATGAAACTTCAATTGGAAGAAAATTGGGAATTCGTTTATTAAGAGATGGGTCCATCAGAAGTTTCTTCATCGAACCGGGGGAACTGAAATAAGAGACACAGAGTGTAAGGAGACACCGAGATTAGGCACGCAGAGCCGCATAGGCGCAGAGAGTTTTTAAAAAGAAAATAGAAAAATCGTGTCTGCAATTTATTATAATTCTCCCTCCGCGTCACAGCGCCTCTGCGTGAAAAAAGCGCTGCGGCTCGATTCTTCTCTGTGACTCCTTATTAGATCTCAGGAACATCCATTAGAAGAAGTTCAGAATCCTCTAAAGCGTTTACTTTCAGAAGGTCCGTTCTTGGAAATCCTGCGCCATCTCGAGTTGAAAGTTCGGTCCCGTTAATATTCACTTTTCCGGATATTAGAAAAGCGTAAACTCCACCGGACTTATTCTTAGACTCGTATTGCAGTTCCTTTCCTGCTTCCGCATTCCCTAAAGAGAACCATGCATTCTGATTGATCCAAAGACCTTCTGCAGACTCTTTAGGAGCTACAACCACTTGGAATCGATTCTTCCTATCTTCCGGAAGGAATTTTTTCTGGTCATATCTAGGTTGCGCTCCCCTTTTATCAGGCAAAACCCAAATCTGTAAGAAGTTTACAGGATCCGTTTCGGAATGATTGTACTCCGAGTGAACAATACCTGTTCCTGCTGACATCACCTGCACTTCTCCGGATGTTATGACTCCAGAAGTTCCGATGCTATCTTTATGTTCTAATGCGCCTTTGATCGGTATAGAGATGATTTCCATATCTTGGTGAGGATGCGGATCGAAACCTCTGCCCGGGGCAACGATATCGTCGTTCAATACTCGCAAAGAACCAAATCTGATCCTTTCCGGATTCATATAGCTCCCGAAAGAAAATGTATGATTCGATTTCAACCAACCGAAATCCACTTTCCCTCTCGTATTTGCCTTATGAACTACCGCTTCCATTTTTATCTCCTTTCCCCTTTTTCGGGGCGAATACCTTTTAGACCGCCCCCTTCCTAGATAGTTCAAATTTAAAGTATTTCGCCCAGGTTTAAAACCAAGTTGGATAGAAGTTATTTTAGAACCTTAATCGAAGCTTGGAGTCCCGGAGACTACGATACAACGGAATAAGAAGATAGGAGGAAGATACAAACCCTTTGTATAAACTTCTCCGCTTGCAAGTGATTGAGTTCCCGGAGGAGCCTTGTCTATTGCATGATTGTATGCACTCTGCAGATCCGGAACATATCTCGCGAACATGAATGGAAAAATTTGCACTACACAATCTTCTCCTTCTACTCTTTTAGGAGAGAAGACCGGTCTTTCTTTTGCAGGCACAACTCTTTCAACACGATAGATCATCGTTTCGGCGCCGCTGCAGTAAGAGAATAAAAATATGAAAAGGAAGAAGGCCCCAGATTGTAAAACTTTCATTGAGAGATCTCCAGACCATAATAGAGTCGATAACATGTATCGAACATTCCTTGGTCATACTGGAAGATCTCCAGGTCTCTGATATGAGTGGCTGTAGGATTTTTTTCCGGAATTCTTTTCAGAATATTTCGGATATTTTCATTACATCCTTTTTCATTCTGCTTATATAAACTTTGCTCTACTTGAGGAGGAATAGGCCTCATTCGGATATTTTGAAAGAAGAAGACGGTCTTTGAATAACATCCACTAAATACTACGCAGAGTAGAAAAATATAAATTCGCTTTGGTTCCATGATCTTGAATACTAAACAATAACCTGCAAATTATGCAAGAGATTATAATCCTAATTTTCCTTCGAATAATAAGACGATACATCCTATTGCAGATCCAACTAAAAAACCTAATAAACTTCCGTTGATCCGAATCTTCTCCAAGACTCTTCTGGTCTTAAGTTCCAAATTCTCCCTGAATTGTTTGGGCTCCAATAATTTCAGTCCTTTAGAGATCTGATCTCCCACATATTGTGAAACTGATTCATTTGTTTTAGAACTTAAAAATTCCAAGAACGAACGAATTGGGCCATATTCTCGCAGATTTTCTAATTTAGAAATTTCTTCCTTATGGGTTAGAACCACTTCGCTAATTAATCGATTCAACTGTTCTCTACCGAAATCTGCTAAAGCGCGAACTGCTTCTTCTCTTCTTTCAACAGGTAATTCGTTCCAAGAACCTATGTATAACTCTACACATTCAGAGAAAATTGAATATAGTTCGAATAGGACTTCTTCCTCTTCTGATTCAAAATCTTTTCCTTCTTTCAGACCTTCTCCGAATTCCTTAATTCTTTTGCGTGGATCTATGAGCCAGATCAAAGGTTTTGCAAGAAAAGAAAGTCCCTTAGTGATCCTTTGAACTCTCTCTCCAAAATCCTGGTGATCCGAAACCTTCATCAAGGTTTCTCCCACTAAAAATCGAACTGTGGAAAGTATCTCCGTACGACTATTCAGCTCATGTAAGATTTGTTTATCAGCCCCAGAAAATTTAAAATTAGAAACATATAATACTATATCCTCCTCTATTTTATCCCAGATCAGATTCAGAAATTCTCTAACTTCCTTTTCTCCTTTTAGATGTGTATCTAAAAGCTCTCGGATTGCCTGGATATTTTCAGGCTCATCCAGGATCCCATCTAAATAAGATTTTAATTTATGTTCGCTGATCAGGTCAGAAGATACCCAGCGACCAATTTCCTCTGCGATTGTTTCACTTTCGGATTCAACTGCCTTGTAGGTTTTCCAAACAGCAAACCAGTCGCAAATCGCTCCGACAAGTCCACCTTCTAAGCCATGAATGAAAATATTTCCCCAAATATAGAGACTCCATTTTTGCCAAAGCCCCAAAAGAAGAATACTTCCGAATAGCACCAAAAGTGAATTCGAAACAAATTGAAGTTTAGAGTACGGCTTATTGCCGTACGGAGTGATCAACGGAAAAACCACCTTCCTTTCACAAAGGAGGAGAATATAAAAAATAAAGGTAGAAGGAAAAGTATAATGGTCAAGAAAACCGAATTCCCTTTCACAAATTTTAGATCCGAATTTTGCTTTTGAGAACAGATTAAAATTTCATTCCTTTGGGTTTGGAATAATATTCCACCTTCTGCATCTTCCCAACTAGGAAAAAAGGATCTTCTGACGAGTTTACAATTATGATTTCCTAATGCAGTCGACACCGGTTTTTCTGCGGAAGACACTTCAGGACCAGTAAAAACTTCTTCATCTGAAAAAATACGAGGGAGTATCGGAAGTTCCGACAATAATACAGGCTCTTTTGGTTTTTCTTTTACAGGGAAAAATCTACCTAAAAATTCATTTCTATCAGAGAAAGATAAATCTCCGTATTTGGATTTAAATTCCTCCTTCCAAGCAGTATCTTCCTTCGGAACATTTAATACGAGCAGACCTTGAAACCATCTACTATAATTCGGACCTATTGCCTCTATCTCTTTTTTACCGATGCGAGCGAGTACAATTCCAGCATCCAGTCCCTCATGCAAGATCGCTTCATTTGTATTGTATAAGAATCTTTTAGGGCGAAGTGATTTCCCTCCACTCAGTTCCTTATAATCTGCGACTCCCCAAGGTTTTTCAGTCAGGACCGCGATGTCCGCACCGGGGTTTTTCACCTTGAACAAAAATAAGAAAGATTTATTCTCCAATTCTTTTTCATATGTTTCAGAAGGAGAATCGTTTGTTCGTAATCCTTCTCTATTCACCCAACCTCTTAATAATTCAAATCGAGTTGGATTCAATTTTAGAATTTTATAAAGTTTTTCAGTAGAACCTATAATATAAGAAGTTCCGTTTGCTTGTAGAAACCGATGCAACCCGATGCCTACGTCTTCCAAAGAGAGTTCTTCTTCATAACCTGGATTTTTTTTCCAAGCAGTCCAAGGAAGATAACGACTCAAATATGGTTGAAGCGCAAGAGAAGTCAAAGAGGCATCCGCTTCCATTCCGAGTAGATTCCTATGTCCTGCTCTTCTGATCAATAGTCCTAATGTAAAAGGGCTGTCTCCCCATTTTCTGTGAGAATCAATTTCTGGAAAAATTTTGGAATCTTTAGGAAGTTCAGAAAGTGCAACTTCTACATCTTTCATCTCCATAGCTGAAAAACTATCTTTTAAAAATGTGGTATTCTCCTTCCATTCCAACTCCGGATGCCATAAGAAAAATCTTACTAACGCAAAAAATAAAAGTGCAGCGACTGAATATTGTGCGACCAGAGAAGAAGTTTTATTCTTCAATAAATGAACTGCTGTTTCTAATCCGGAAAAAGTTAAGAATAGTAAAGAAAGATCTAATGCCCTATACCAAGGAAAGCCTAAACCTGGAAAAAATTTAGAAAGAGAAGTATCTACTCCGATCCAATAAAAGATCAAACTGGCAAAGAAAACGAATCTGGAAGCAGGAGGAAATATTTTACGCTTCAGGATAGAACGAATTCCTAATAAGAACAAAGCGGGAAATACTACCTGAATCCAATGAAGCCCTATAATAAAATTCCATAAGAAAGCAATCACTCCACTTCCTTCCCAAATCGGCTTCAATGCCCCCGAACCTAAAATAGAGATTAGCCCCGGAGTTGTATCCATTGGAAAAGTTTCTGCGCGGTACGAAGAATATTTCAAAAAATTCCACCATACCGGCGTTGCTACAAACAATGGGATGAAGAATGCAATGGAGAAGGCTCTTTTCCCAAGTTCTTCTCCCAAAAATAAGAAATAAATTAAGAGAGAAACCAAATAAAACAAAGAAGAAGGAAGATCAGAATAATAGACACAAGCGCTTACCGCAAGGTACTTGGAAAGGGAAGATAATTTCCCGGTGGTCCTATACTTTTCTAAATAATAAAATCCTAATAAACTCCAGCCAAGTCCGAAAAATCCGGTCACCGAACCACTGAATAATCCCACTAAGGAAAGCCCGAATGGCTCTTCTCCCGCGCACAAAAAGAAAAATAAAAGCCCTGACATCGCAAGCATTACGGTATTTGCTCTATGATTGGTTTCACTTAAGAGCAAAAGACTGAACTTGATAAACGCATATGTAAAAAGTAATATAGAAAGTAGGACTCCTATATTAAAAGAAAGAGAAAGTGAGGACCAGAAGAAGATCGTTTTATGAAGTACGGCGACCAAAAAATAAAAGAATGGAGGCTGGAAATAGAAGACAGGCATTCCAGAAAACCAACGGCTATCATAACCCAAAGATTGGCCGTTGTCCAAAAATGAATCGTAGATCTCTGCCAAATGGGTTTGAGCATGAAGGCTCCAACCTGAAAGAGTATCCTCGCTAAATAAGAATCTGAATTTAATGATGAGAACTAAGAATGAGGCGAGTAGTAATAAGGGCCTTCGCCAAGCCGGAGCAAGTCTCCATTTTTTCTGAAAAAAAGGCATGCCGAGAGGGTAAGGAAAACCCCTGGAATTGACAAGCAAAAGAGGATATTACGAGAGAAGGATTCGCCCCGGTTGATCGGGGCAAAAAGAGGAAGACTATTCCTCTTTTACATTCTCCTGAACGTACTTTCTAAATTCAGCTTCGCTCATTTTGTCCGCATACAATGGATACAAAGCTGTAATCAACTCTTCCAAGGTGGGGAATTTTGCCCCGTCGAGCTTGAATGCCATAGGGTCCTCTGCAAGGTAACGATTTCGGGATCCATTCTTAAAAGTATGAACCCGTTCACCTTCTCTCTAACCATGATTTTCGGGGTCCAATACAATAAAACTAGAAAACGATCCAATATTCCCGAAAGAAGAAATGTTTTACTGAGTTAGGAACGTTGGTCTTCTATTCCTAAGACTAGTATATCGTCTTTTGGTTCTGAACTTCCTAAAAATCTGAAAAGATCTTCCTGGATGCCGCTTAATAATTCTTCTAAACTTTGAGAGTCTCCAGTTCTCAATGAAGCCAATACTCTTTCGATTCCGTAAAAATCTCCAGGCAATCTGGAAGATTCAGAAAGTCCGTCCGTAAAACAAAGTATTCTAAAACCTGGAGTGAGTAATATTTCCTTATCTTCGAAATGGAAATTTTCTAAAAGACCTACTAACGGGTTTTCGCATTCGATAATATGTTCTTCGTCTTTTGTCTGGACTAAAACGGGAGGAGATCCTGCCAAAGAAAGAGTAAGTTTTTTGCCGTCAGGAGAAATTTCCAAAATGGATGCGGAGAAGAATGTGGACACCTTTCCGTATTTACCATGGAATTGGGAGCCTATCTCAGAGAGTAGTTTTCCGGGACTTTCTTCTTTTAACCTTAAGTCTTCGTAAACACTTCGGATCAGTATTGTAATGAGTGCTGCTTGTATCCCATGCCCAGTTGCATCCGCTAAAAAGATACGGATCTTTCCGTTAGGCAATTCGACGAGATCATAAAGATCGCCCCCTACTTCCGCTAAAGGTTTATGTAAAATCCCAAAGTTGATCTTTCCGATCTTCTTTGCAGAAGTATCTTCTAAATTTAAGAGTCCCTTTTGGATCTCTCTTGCAACATTCAGATCGTTTTGGATGAGACGAAGTGCATTTCTGAGTTGTTTGGTCCTTTCTTCTACCCTTCTTTCCAAATTCCTGGAAAGATCCAAAAGTCTATCTAAACTTTCAGAACTTCGAATAGATAGAAATACGGATTGTGCGACTATAAATACGAATGCACCAATATTTGTAAAATAACCTGTATCAAGATAAAAGGTCGCGTATAGAATATCGTGGATCATAGCAGCATACACGAATATAAAACCTGCCAGAATAATAAGTGCACCTTTTCTTCTTCTTAAAGCAGCTTTAGTGAGGGAGAATAATCCGAGAGTCCCTGCAAGAAACGCCACCAGATAATAGACAGTAATAGTGAAAGTGAATATTCTTACTGGGAATACTAAAACTACTATACAAGCGCCGATTGCGATCCACCAAACCAGATCCACAAGAATTCGTTTTAATTCCCTCGGGAAAACAGAAAGTATATAACTTAAAAAAACAGGGATGGCAAGGTAGAACGTTACATATTCTATTCTAACATAGTGGTGGTATTTTAGAAAATCAAGATATTCAGAAATGATTCTTGTGCCTGAAAAAAGCCCCCTTGCCGCCATGATCACGCAATAAGTACCAAAATACATGGAGGCGGCTTCTCCCCTTCTCACTACTGCATAAATAAGATGTAATAGACCTATGCAGAAAAGTCCTCCAGCTAAGAATAGATCCAAAAATCTTTCCGCATTCCAGGTTTTCTCCACAGTGGAGGCGGTTCCAAATCGAATAGGTGCCCAAAAACCTCCTAGTCTATGGTCCCTATTCGCAATCTGCATGTCTATCGTCAGATCTTCTCCGTCAGGAGTGAACTTCACGAGCTTATTACACCATGCAGGTTTGACTTCAAAAATGGTAATATCTGAAGAAGAAGAAAATTCAACTTCTCCGCAAGAAGCTAATAGTTTGCCATTCACATATAAGAAGTAGGAAGAACTTTGCTCTTGTAAGATAAATGCAAGTTCTCCATAATTTCGATTTAGTTTAAGTGCAAGTTCGTAGGTTCCGTAACCTTCTCCGAGTCTAGACCCGTTCTTTCCGTTCCAAGAAGAAGGTACACTCACTACCTCATATGAGTTCTGACTTTCTAATCCGGAACTTTTCCAATACAACCATCTGAATTTCCAAAGCCCTGAAAGTAAGATTGGCCCCTGTTCTTCCAGATCATAATTTTTTAACTCGAGCACCCCTTGGACTATAGCAGGATTTTCCACCTTTGCTGAGGACTCGGAACATCCTGAGAAAAAGAATGGGGAAAGGATTAGAGTTAAGAAGAAGGCCTTTTTCATTTTTTAGAAAATCCGCTTTAAACCGAAGTCTGAAGGATCGAATCAAAAAAGCGTTCAAAATAGGAAAAAAATGTTCTAAAATATAAAACCCTTCTTGACAAAAAGAAGGGCATTCCGACTATAACAGATAAATATCCAATTTATTGGATAAAAATTCCGAGTTATCGTCGGAAGGGACGTAAAAGTGAACCTTATGAAAGCAAAATCTGATCATTCTATACTACGATCAATTACCAAAGGAATCGGCGCTCTGGCTTTAACCGCTATCTTCTCCTTATCCGCATATGCGAACGATACCCTATTAAACGTTTCTTTCGACCCAACCAGGGAGCTTTACGAAGAAATTAATAAGAAGTTCATTGAGTCTTGGAAGAAGAAGTCTGGCAAAGACCTTACCATCCAACAATCCCATGGCGGATCCGGAAAACAAGCGAGAGCCGTAATCGATGGATTAGAAGCCGATGTAGTAACTCTGGCACTTGCTTATGATATCGATAGCATCGTTACAAACGGTGGATCCGTTTCCAAAGATTGGGAGAAAGCTTTCCCGAACCATTCTACTCCATACTACTCTACTATCGTATTCTTAGTTAGAAAAGGAAATCCTAAAGCGATCAAAGATTGGGACGATGTTGTAAAACCAGGAATTGGAGTAATTACACCAAACCCTAAAACTTCAGGCGGGGCTCGTTGGAATTATTTAGCAGCTTGGGGATTTGCGAAGAAAAAATACAAAACGGAAGAAAAGGCGATCGAGTTCGTGAAAAACCTCTACAAGAACACTTCCGTTCTGGACACGGGTGCCAGAGGATCTACGACGACATTCGTTCAAAGAGGAATCGGTGATGTTCTTCTTGCTTGGGAAAATGAAGCAGAACTTGCTCTATCCGAGTCTAGAAAAGCAAATGGTGGAACAGCTCAATTTGAAGTGGTTTATCCAAGCACAAGTATCCTTGCAGAAACTCCTGTAGCTATCGTTGAAAAAGTTGCTACTAAAAAAGGAACCACTGAAATAGCAAAAGCTTACTTGGATTTCTTATACACTAAAGATGGCCAAGAAATCATCGCGAAACATTTCTTCCGCCCGAATGATGCAGCAATTCTAAAAGCGAATGTTGCTAAATTCCCTAAACTTCAATTATTCGATGTAAGAAGTATTGAAGGTTCTTGGGCGGCAGCTCACAAAAAACATTTCGCTGATGGTGGTCTTTTCGACTCCATCTATGGCGAAGCTAAAAAGTAAGTAGGAACTACAACTGACCACTTACAAAAAGGGAGCCGCCTCAGGGCGGCTCTTGGTTTGACGAAATAGAGCGTTTCTCAAGAATCGACTCAAAGGGTTTCCCGTTTGAAACTAATTTTTCGTCCTTATTCTAAAACAAGCTTTGGCCTCTCTTTAGGACTCACAGTCTTCTACCTTAGCCTTCTAGTCATCATTCCATTATCTGCATTATTTTTTAAATCTGCGACCTTAGGAGTTTCAGGACTTTGGGAAGTTTTTTCAGAAGATCGGATCCAGCAAGCTTTGTATTTAAGTTTTGGAGCTGGCGGAGTTGCAGCCATAATCAATCTATTTGTGGGATTTTTATTCGCCTGGGTACTAGTTCGTTATAATTTCCCTGGTAAAAAAATCTTAGATTCACTTGTGGATCTTCCTTTTACTCTTCCAACAGCGGTTGCAGGGATTGCACTTACCACAATTTATGCTCCCAACGGTTTTATCGGTAAATATCTTACGCCATATGGGATCAAGATCGCATACACTCCTATCGGGATTGTGATCGCTTTAGTATTCATCGGATTCCCTTTCGTAGTCAGAACAGTACAACCAATCTTAGAAGATCTTCCTAAAGAATTGGAAGAAAGTGCTTATTGTTTGGGAGCAAGTAGATTCCAAACATTTACAAAAGTTATTTTACCTGAATTAATTCCTTCTCTACTTGCAGGAACCAGTATGGCGTTTGCAAGAGGGATAGGAGAATACGGATCGGTAGTTTTTATCTCAGGAAACCTTCCAGGTAAAACTGAAATTCTTCCGTTACTCATAGTTACCAAGTTGGAACAGTATGAATATGCAAAAGCAACTGGGATTGCAGTTTTGATGTTGGTTCTTTCGTTTACGATTATGTTTGGGATCAACTATCTTCAAAACAGAGCTTCTAGGAGACTTGGATGAAAGAAACAGAATCCGTTTGGATCCGCTTGGCTTTGATCTTTTCGGTCTTAGTTCTTGCATTCATTATCCTAATCCTACCCATCACCGTGGTCTTTTTAGAAGCGTTTGCCCAAGGTTGGGAGGCGTATTTACAAGGATTACAAGACAGTGATACAATTGCTGCAATGTTAATGACATTGAAAGTAGCTGGGATTGCAGTTCCTTTGAACACAGCATTCGGATTAACCGCTGCATTTCTTTTAACCAGATTTGAATTTCCTGGTAAAAACATTCTGCTTACGATCATAGATTCTCCTTTTGCAGTTTCTCCTGTAATTTCTGGACTGATCTTCCTATTACTTTTTGGAAAACAGGGTTGGATGGGAGATATATTAGAAGAATGGAATATTAAAATTGTATTCAATACTCCAGGACTTGTGATCGCAACCGTATTTATCACACTTCCATTTGTTGCAAGAGAATTGATCCCACTCATGCAAAGCCAGGGAAAAGAAGAAGAGGAAGCAGGTATTTTACTGGGTGCCTCTCTCTACCAAACCTTTATCAAAATTATTATCCCAAATATTAAATGGGGACTTTTATACGGACTCATACTTTGTAATGCAAGGGCCATGGGCGAATTCGGAGCAGTTTCCGTTTTGTCCGGACATATTCGAGGAAAGACGAATACCCTTCCTTTACAGATAGAAATGTTATATAACGAGTACAACTCAGTTGGGGCATTTTCAGCTGCATCAGTACTCGTATTTCTTTCCTTACTTACCTTACTCTTAAAAACAATTTTAGAAAGAAATCTTCATCGCAAAGAAGAAATAGAGATCCCAGAAACAACCGGTCTCGGAAAAGAAAATAATACAAATGTTCAGGTTTCCAAATCCTAGGAGAATAGAATGTCTATTGAAATTCGAAATGTAAGCAAACGATTCGGAAAATTCCAGGCCTTGGACCATGTAGACCTGACTATCCCGGACGGAAATCTAGTAGCATTATTAGGACCTTCCGGAAGTGGAAAGACCACACTTCTCAGGATCATCGCAGGATTAGATACTCCTGACGAGGGAGAAGTATTATTCAACGGAGAAAAATCTAAATCCAAAAGTTCAAAAGATAGAGGAGTTGGATTCGTGTTCCAACATTATGCTCTCTTCCGTCACATGACGATTTTTGAAAATATTGCATTTGGTTTAAAAGTCCGCCCAAGATCTACAAGACCTTCTAAAGTAGAGATCCAAGAGAAAGTATTCCAACTTTTGAAATTGGTTCAGTTGGAAAATTTCCATGCAAGATTTCCTTTCGAATTATCCGGAGGGCAAAGACAAAGGGTGGCTTTAGCAAGAGCCTTGGCAATCGAACCTAAATTTTTACTTTTGGACGAACCTTTCGGAGCCTTGGATGCAAAAGTAAGAAAGGAATTACGCACCTGGCTGAGAAGACTTCATGATGAGATCCATATTACAAGCGTGTTTGTAACTCATGACCAGGAAGAAGCATTAGAAGTTAGCGATTCCATAGTCATCTTAAGATCCGGAAAGATAGAACAGATAGGCACTCCCGACGAAGTTTATAATAAACCTAAAACACCTTTCGTTTTCCACTTTTTAGGAGATGTAAACCTATTCCACGGAAGGATCCACGAAGGAACCGCAAAGATAGGCGATATAGATGTAGCGACTCCAGAACATTCGGACGTGGTGGACAAAGAAGGAGTCGCCTACGTTAGGCCCTATGATGTGGAAATTTCCAGAACTTCTACCCAAGGGATTCCTGCGGAGATCCAATATATTCATTCTACAGGTAGAAATGTAAGAATAGAATTAAAACGTTTGGATTCCGGAACTTTAATTGAATCCTTATTGGACCAATCAAGTTTTAAAGAATTAAATCTATTACCAGGTGAAACAGTTTATCTCAGGATCAAAAAAGCAAAAGTATATGTAGAATATATGGAAGATTTTTCGATCTAGTCGGAATTTTTCGGACTTTGGAGTAAAATCTATGTCTGAAAAGGTCCTAAGAGGGAATAGCTTAAAAACAAAGTTAAGAACTATTTCCCTTAGGAGAGATTTTTCATGATAACACCTTTTTCTGTCCGGGAGACTAAACTAACCGGGACCGAAAGAAGGATCTCTCTCAGGCATCTGGTTTTTCCTTTTTTTCTCCTTTCACTTTATTGTTTTACTCCGTCTTCCAAAGAGCAGGCTACTCCAGCCAGGGCGATTCCGGAGGCGGAGTTAAAACATTTTCCATCTTTTTTGGAAAAATACAATTTAGCCCTGGTTTCTCCCGAAAACTTTCCTGAAAGTATAGAAGATGATCTAAAGGAGATCCTACTCAGATCCGAAAGAGCAAGTATCGTAGATAGAAAAAAAACGGCAGATGCTCTAAACGAACTTTCATTACAACAAACCGGAATTACAGATAAGAATAACTCCCTTCGTTTAGGGAAAATTCTATCCGTTCAAAAACTGATCTACCTAAAAGAACAGAACGGAAGATATTCTCTGGAATTATTAGATATAGAAACATCAAAATCTGAATTCCTACGCAGTTTTAAACGAGAAGGCTCCGAAAAAGTTTTTAATGAACTCACGGGTTACCTTACCCAAAACCTTTTATTAAAAAATTTAAACGGGTTAAAACCGAAAAATAAAAATATCAAAATCGAATTAAGTTCTTCAAAGTCCAATTACCATACGAACGAACCAGTTCAATTTACAGTTCGTAGTTCTGAAGATTGTTATATTTATTTAATACTTTTACAAAGTGACGGAGAAACTCTACTCCTGTTCCCGAATTCATATAATTCTAATAATTTCCTCAGATCAAATACAGATCTCTTGGTTCCTGATGGAAAAACCGGTTATATTCTCGCCGCAGGAGAACCTTACGGAAAAGATTCGATTAAAGTAATCGCGAGCAAGTCTCAACTAAATCTTTTTCAAACAAAACCTTATGGAGATTCTCCTTTTGGAAAGATTGAAAGGCCATTTGAATCCGTTAGTCGCGGTATTAAACTAATCCAAACAAATGTCGCGGATGGGGAATGGAATATAGCCGAAACGGAGATAATTACGAAAGAAAATTAGGGACTGAAACTTTCCGAAAGAGACTCGGGTCCATAAAGAAGTAAACAATAGGAGCGATAAAATGTTTAAGAAAATTCTAATGCTCTTCTTAACCTTCTTGAGTGTAACACTTACACAAGCCTGTATAACGATTGAACCGGGTAAAGCTGGGTTGATATTCGACGCATTTGGGGAGGGACTTCAAAAAGATGTCCTAACTGCGGGAACTTACAATTTTAACCCATTTACAAAAACAATTATCGAATATAATTTACAGTGGGAACCATATAAGGAAAAAATAGATGTAATCACACGAGATGATCTTCAAATCGATGTGGTTGCGTCCATCACGATTCGTCCTCTACCTTCTCAATTAGTAAGTTTACATAATGAAGTCGGAACAAGTTATTATGCTCATGTGGTTCGACAAGATTTCAGAACTTCCGTAAGGAATGCATTCACAAACTATCCGATGATCCAAATCTCCAAAAACAATCAAAAGATCGTTTCGGAGATAAAAGACATGATGGTAGACAAGCTCAGCTCTCGCCATATAGAGATTAATAACGTAAATATCGACGATATCTCATTTAGCTCTCAGATCATGGATGCGATCCAGAAAAAACTCACAAAAGAGCAAGAATTGGAAACGATGAAATTCGAAATCGCAATCCAGAAAAAGGATAATGAGATCGCAAGGATGAATGCACAAAGAGATGCTGAAATCATCGCTATTAAAGCAAAAGCGGACTCGGATGCTATAAAGATCATAAACGAATCCCTTTCACAAAAATACATCCAATACAAAGCATACGATAATCCTCAGAATAAATTGATCTTCGTGCCTTTGGGAAAAGACGGTCTCCCTGTTTCCGTAAGAATGAATTTCAACGACTCTATGTCGGATGAAACTCATAAACCTGCACCAAGTTCCCATAAAAAAGGAACGATAAGTTCGAACGGTAATTAAACCCTAAGGATAAAAGTACATCCATGAGGATCTTTCTAATTATAGTATGTTCGGTTCTAAGTTTTGGGCTGATTGCGGACGAATTAAAATTTCATCCAAGCTGGAAAGAATCCTCAGGGGTTATCACCTTTACTGACCTAGGAGATGGAAGAATTGCAAGTGCCCTAGAAAACAAAACAATTCTTGTGTGGAGTCTATCCGATCGAAAATATAAAGTTTTCTCTTCCAATACCTCCATCGTTTCCACTATTGCTCACTCTCCTAAATCGGGAAGATTGGTATACCAGTCCGATGAGAGTAGAATTAAGATACTTTCTGCAAATCTCGAGACCTGGGCAGATTTTCCGGATTCATTAGCCTCCGTTTCTTCTTTCGATTTTTCTCCGGACGGACTGAGTCTAGCTTCTGGAGATGAGAATGGAAAAGTAAGAATACGCGATACTAAAGGAAAACCTAAATCCTATTTTTACGCGCATAATGATCCTGTTACCGCAGTACAATTTACTCCAGATGGAAAATACATAATCACATCCAGCGAAGACGGCCAAAGTATATTATGGACGAGAGAAGGAACAAAGATTAAAATTCTAGAAACTAGACAGAGTCCCATTTTATGCGCTAAAATTTCCCCAGATGGAACGAAACTTATCTCTGGAGGAGATGATGGAAAAATAAAAGAAATTGATATACTAACAGGAAAAATCAGTGATTTGGGAAGGCATACATCTTCCGTTCGTTCTTTATCATATTCAAAAAATGGAAAATATATTTTAAGCGCTTCGGAAGATCTTACCGCTAAGATCTGGGATTCCAAAGGTAATCTTAAGAACACTTTTACAGGACATTCGGATACTGTGAACAAGGCATTATTCATTAACGACGAAAAACAAGTTTTGACTGGAAGTGACGACGGAACTCATAAAATATTCGACCTAAATGGAAAGGAACTTGCGAATATAGTTTTAACTGATAAAGGTAAGGTAGTTTTTGATCCGAAAGGAAGATTCGATTACGATTCAGAAACCTTAGAAAGTTATTTTTATTTCAATTCCGAAGAAGAAGAATTACACTTTGGAGCAGAGACTTTCTATAATATTTTCTTTTCTCCCGGCCTGATCCATAAAATTTTCAAAGGTGATTCGGAAAATCAAGCAAGCGTATCAGATCTCTTACATACTTCTCCTCCGCCAAAAATAGAACTTGAGTTAGTTCCATCCGAGGACAAAAAATCAGTCTTTTTAAATGTGAAAGTCTGCGACGAAGGAGGTGGGATCGGTGATTTGAATCTATATCATAACGATTCCTTAATTCTATCCGAAACATCAAGATCAGTACGTATAGTTTCTCAAGACCATTGTATTCGCAAAACATATACTCCCGAACTTTCTCCCGGAGAGAATCATTTCAGAATCTCCGGTTCCAGTAAAGCCGGCCTATTAAGTTATTCCAAAGTACATTCCTTTTATAAACCGTTTTCTTCGGAAAGATTACCCAAATTACATTTAATCCTTTTAGCGGTTGACGATTACCAAGGAAAACAAATGGATCTGAAATATGCGGTTAAAGATGCGATCGCAGTTTCTTCTTCTCCTGCATTCAAAAAACAAAATATATTTTCTTCGACAGAAACGTATTCTGCCTATGATCGTGAGGCGGACAAAAAAGGGATCCTGTCAACCTTTCAAGAAGTTTCAGAGAAAGCGAATCCTGAAGACTTAGTTTTTATATTTATTGCGGGGCACGGGACCAATAAGAACGAAAAATTCTATTTTCTCACTTCTGGCTTCGATCCAGAGAATCCTGATCTAGAAAAGTCAGGATTCAGTCAGGAGGAATTCGTTTTAGCAGTTTCTAAAATTAAAGCGACTCGCAAACTTTTGATGTTTGATACCTGCGATTCAGGAGGAGAATGGACTACTCAATTTAAAGAATTGGGAAACCTGGCAAAATCAGCAGGCCTTTATGTAATGTCCTCCACTTCTGAAAAAGAAGAAGCCTATGAATCTTCTGCTTTAGAACATGGGGTCTTTACAACTGCAGTATTAGAAGGACTACAAGGTAAGGCATTGACTAATGGAAAAATAACCGCGTCCAGTTTGATTGCTTATATAAATCTAAGGGTTCCGGAGATAGCAAAGTCTATTGTGAAAAAAGAACAGTATCCCTACTCTTCTCAAAGAGGTAGGGATTTTGTGATCTCCGAATAGGAAAATTTTATTTTGTTAGGATTTCTGTACCTGTTCCATTTCCCCAAGTACCTTCTAATCGATTTCCACCGTTCTTAACAGTATAGATCACTGGATAAGTATCACCCCAATCTACTGTTAAAGTGCTTCCACTCAAAGTGCCTGTTCCAGAAAAACTATTTCCTACAGACCATTCGAAATTATAGGAGCCATCCTCGTTCAAAGTGATCGTTACACTTCCCTTGTATTTACTTCCATTCGGATTTGTACCCGTTACTTTATACGTTCCATATACATTCGAAGTTTGAGCACTCAAATAAGAGAAGGAAACGGTCAAAGCGATCACGGTGAATAAAGCGATAATTTTTGCTTTAGGGTTTCTCAACATGAATACCTCCCAGGTGAGAGGAAAATAGAAACACAGATCCGGATCTAATCAAGATCTTTATAGGAACTTAGAAAACATTTATTTCCAACTGGGGTCTCTCTAAAGACAAGAATTGTAACCTCGAACAATCCATTTTCTGGATTCTGCGGGGTCGATCACTGCGTCTATTTCCAGATAGGAAGCCATATTGAGCGCCTTTCCTCTTTCGTAAGCCTCAGAAACCAGACGTTCAAATAAAACTTGTCTCTCTTGCCAATCTTTCACTTCTGAAAGTTCTTTTTGGTAACCAGTTCTAATTTCTCCTTCGATTCCCATTGCTCCAAATTCTCCCGTTGGCCATGAAATAGTAAATACAGGAGAATGAAAACTTCCGGCTGCCATTGCCATTGCGCCCAAACCATAACCTTTCCTGAGAATAATAGTAAACACGGGAACCTGTAAAGATGCTCCCGCTTCAAAAAGTTTTGCGGCTTTACGAACTAATCCCTTTTTCTCTGCCTCAGGCCCTACCATGAATCCAGGTGTATCGCAAAGAAATAATATAGGAAGTTTGTTTAAGGAGCAAAATTCTGCAAACTCGGAAGCCTTATCCGCTCCTTCTGCATCAATCGCTCCGCCAAGATAAGTCGGATTATTTGCAATCAAACCTAATGGTTTTCCTTCAATTCGAATCAAGGAAGTGACGATTCCTTTCGCAAAATCTTTTTTAAACTCCAAAACGGAATCAGTATCTGCCAAAGAAAAAATGATAGAACGAATCTCGTAGGATCTTAAGCGGTTTTCAGGAATTAAAGTCCTTAGAATTTTCTGATCGTTATATTCAAATTTTTTGATATTCCCTTGAAAATAAGAAAGAGCCTTTTTAGCGGTAAAGACAGCCTCTTCTTCATTCTTTACCAAGATATCAATTACACCGTTTTTGGTTTGGACCTCTGCTGGACCAATATCTTCGGCGGAAAAATTACCGAGCCCTCCACCTTTAACCATCACAGGCCCACCCATTCCAATATTAGAATCTTCTGTTGCGATCCTAATATCACTAGCTCCGAATAATGCAGCGTTTCCTGCGAAACATCTTCCCGCAGCGATTGCTATCCTTAAACTTTTTCCTTTTAAACCTGCATATTTACGAAAAGTATGCAGATCTAAACCAGCAACTGCAGGTACGTCCACCTCTCCAGGTCGACCTCCCCCACCTTCTGTAAAGAATACCAAAGGAAGTTTTTGGCTTTCTACCATTTCTAAAAATCGGTCTGTCTTTTTATGATTCATTGCACCTTGTGTTCCCATAAAAACTGTATAATCATAAGCTAATACAGAAACTCTCGCTAAATGAGGTTCAAATAATTCTGCGTTCACCGTACCAAGACCAGCAATAAGTCCATCTGCGGGACTCAGTTTAATCAATTCTTCAAGAGACCTTCTTCTTCTTTGAGCTGCAATGGCAAGACTTCCGTATTCTACAAAACTTCCTGGATCACAGAGATCCGCCACATTCTCCCTTGCTGTCCTTTGTCCCCTTTTATGGCGTTTAGAAACTGCCTGTTGCCTGGAAACATCTTCGTTCAAAAGGTAACGATCTAAAACTTCCTTCAAGTCGGGACGAATTCGATTTGGATCGATTTCTTCTTCATTCTGATAGGAAGAATATTCCAAATCTTCTGGTCTGATCCAAACAAGTGTTTCTCCTTCTGAAATAACCTTTCCAGGTTGAGTCAAAACTTTTTCTATAATCCCGGTAACCTCTGAATGCAATAGATGTTCCATCTTCATGGAAGAAAGAAGTGCAATCTTTTCCCCTTTCCGAATAGCTTCTCCTTCTTTAGGATAAATATCGATAAGACTCCCAGTCATTGGAGAATGGAAAGAAACCAATCCTTCCGGAATTTTTTCTTTTATTTTAGAATTTTCTAAATTATCATTCTCACCCTGGTCAAAATTATATTTTTTATGGTCTGTTAACGGAATGTTAAGAAGCGCAGAGATATTTTCCTCTATAAACTTTGTCCAAACAGAATACGATTCTAGTTCCTTTCTTTTGAATACATTTAGAAGAAGTGGAAGATTTGTTTTGATACCTTCTATCCTAAATTCGGATAATGCACGATATGCAGAATGGATGAGTTTAGAAAAATCTATATACTTAGAATGAATGATCAATTTCGCAAGTAGGGAATCAAAATTAGGTCCAACTTCGTATCCGGAATAAGCGGAACTATCCACCCTGATACCTGGACCAGAACTAGGTTCGAATACTTTTATCTTCCCGGAAGAAGGAAGGACCTCTCCTTTCTGATCCCAGGTTTCAGCGTTGATCCTAATTTGGATTGCATAACCTTTTGGAAACTCTAGATTTTTCTGATCTAATCCGATCTCTTGGAAAGATCTCCCGGAAGCAATCTCCAACTGAGCTTTTACCAGATCAACTCCAGTGATTTCCTCGGTGATTGTATGTTCTACCTGTAATCGAGGATTAGATTCTATAAAAAAGATCTCCGAATCAGGACCGATCAAAAATTCAAAAGTACCTAAACTTTTATAAGAAAGATGAGAAGCAATCTTCAAAGAATAAGAGATAATCTTTTCTCGAAGCCTTGGCTCCAAAAGAGGAGCAGGTGCGACCTCTATCAATTTTTGATTTTTTCTTTGGAGCGAACAATCTCTATCCCAAAAATGAAGGAGCTTACCGGAACCATCTCCTAAGATCTGGACCTCTACATGTCTAGCAATAGGTAGATATTTCTCTGCATATAAATTAGGATTTCCAAATGAATGCAGTGCTTCTTCTGAACAACTCTTGAACTTCGTTTCTAATTCTTCTAAGTTGTTTATGATGCGGATTCCTCTTCCCCCTCCTCCGGAGATCGCTTTCAAAAGGAATATTCCATTTTTAGAATGGAATTCTCTTGCTTCTTTTAGATCGATTACCTTACGAAGTCCTGGCACGGTAGGAACTCCTAAAGATTCAGCGAGTAAGACTGCCTTCAATTTATCGCCTAAGATCTCAAGTGTCTTGGAACCCGGGCCTACGAATTTGATTTTTGAATCTTCACATCTTTTAGCGAAGTCTGAATTCTCGCTTAAAAATCCATAACCTGGATGAATAGAATCGCAACCTTGTCTCTGTGCAATGGAAAGTATCTCTTCCTGGTCTAAATAAGCTTTTACACCTTTTCCTTTGAGCAAAACAGATGAATCGCTCGCTAACCTATGCCTGGAATTTGAATCGTCTTCTGAATATATGGAGACTGTAGGAACTCCTAACACTGAGGCTGCTCTTGCGATCCGGATGGCAACTTCTCCCCGATTTGCTATCAATAATTTGGATAATTTCATAAGTTGGAGGAAGTTTTGTGAGAAAGGCCTTCAGGTCGATCCAGTTTCCGAGCCACCTCTAAATTTTGAACAAATGCACATTATAATGTGCATTTGCATAAATCATTATCCATAATAACGATTTTTATTCCAATATATTAGACATACGAATCGAAACGGCTAAATGGTTTCGCTGAAGTGGTTTTTAAGGGGAATCCATATGTCTACGATTAGTCTTACTCGAACTTCAGGGAAGAAAAAGGCTCTGATCAAAAATGCAAATTTAGAAAAAAAGAAAACGAAGAACACCAAAACTTCGCAAGAAATTTCCAAAAGCCTGATCAAAGGTCTGAATCTTCCTATCATATATTCTCCTTCTTCTCCGGAGAAAGCAGATCTAAAATATCTAACCGATTGGATCAAAAAAAATCATAAAGAAATACAAAGAGATCTATTGATCTACGGGGCAATTCTATTCAGAGGTTTTAATATAGGTTCTTCCGAAAATTTCGAAAAGGTGGCTTTGAGCCTGGATTCCAATCTTTCGGAAGCATATTTGGGAACTTCTCCCAGAGATAAAAAAACAAAATTTGTTCATACTGCAAGTGAACTTCCTTCTGCTTATCCGATCATGCAACATGCTGAGATGAGTTTCCTAAATAAACCTCCTAAAAAACTTTTCTTTTACGCAAAGGTGGCTCCATCCAAAAACGGAGAAACTCCTATCACTGATCTGAGAACTGTTTTACGAGAGATGCCTTCCAATATTTCTAACAAAGTAGAAAAGCATGGGATCAAGTATATTCGTCATTATGATGGTCCAGGTGCTTCTCGTTATAGTCTATGGAAAACTAAACCTTGGAATGAAATGTTTAAGACTATAGATAAAAAAAAAGCGGAGAAGGAGATAAAAAACCAAAATTTTGAACATGAATGGCTGCCTGGAAATAAATTAAAATTAGTTAATTCTCAAGTTGGTATCAGAAAGCATCCAATTGCAGGTTCAAAAGCTTGGCATAACCATAGCCAAACATTTCATATAGATTCTCCTAGATTAGAATATAAATATGTTTTCAAAAGGCAAAAAACTTTGAGAGGGCTTGGAGTCTATTTGATCCTGAACTTTTTGACTGGAATCAAAAAGTTATTCAGCAAATCAGAAGATTTAGATGTTCATGCAACATACGGAGATGGCTCAGAAATTTCTAATAGAGATATTAAAACGATCATGAACATATTCTGGAAGAATATTCAAATTTTCTCATGGCAGAAGGACGATATTCTATACATAGATAATTATTCAGTTTCTCATGGAAGACTTCCATTTGTCGGTCCGAGAGAGATCCAAGTTGCCTGGACAGAGTAAAAAATTTGAATTAATACGTCTGAATCTTAGGTGGTCGTCAGGTTGCAAAATTTTACGCTATCGTCCTGGTCTTTATTTCTTTCGTTAAAGCCTCATTACATCCATGAGGCATTCTGCATGTTTGTTTTTTATAAAACTACTTTCAGAAACAAAACTTAAAAAAGTTTTTAATGAAGGGTTTTGATTTTCCTGAACGTAAAAAACGGAAACAGGTAAGTATAATTGTTTGATCGGAACAAATTTTGTATCAGCAGGCGCAAAATTCTGGGCACCTAAAATTGTTAAAGAAACTCCCCTACCAGTAGCAACCAAAATAGGACAACTTTCTCTTTCATTCTTTATATAAACCTTGGGCTTGATCCCACTTTGTTTAAAAAGAGAGGAGATCGTATCATAAAAACTTCCAGAGTCTTTTTTAGGATGTAATATAATCGTTTCGTCCTTTAATTCCTTAAACTCGATCTCTTCCCTTTTAGCAAGAGGATGTCTTTTAGGAACGAGAACACCGAGCACCTCGTCATGAACTGGATGTTTTTCCAAACGTGGATCAGGCACTTCTCCTTCTAAAAAGCAAATATCAAATTGAGCTGATTTTAAACCTTTGATAATTCTGTTTCGAGTCTCTTGCTGAAGCTGCAATTTAATCCGAGGAAAACGATCCTGAAATTCGTTGATAATCTGAGGTAAACTCGCCATAAAAGTAGTAGTAGAAAAACCTATGCTAAGACCTCCCGCTTTGAGTTTCCCGATCGAACGAACTTCTTTTTCGATTTTTTCCGCTTTAGCAATGATCTCCCTGCCTTCTTTTAATAGATGAACTCCCGCTCCGGTAAGCTTTACGTGCCTTGTAGTTCTCTCGAATAGTTTAGTAGAAAGTTCCTCTTCGAAAGAGGAGATCAATCTAGTCAAAGGAGGTTGGGATATTCCCAAAATTTCAGCGCTTTTCCTAAAATTCAATTCCTCTGCCACGACTATAAAAGATCTCAATTTAGATAAATCCATACAGTATTGATACCGAATTAGTATCAATTAATCAACTAAATTCGGAATAAAATCAAAAAATTCCGATTTTCTTTCAAATGTATTTACAACTTTAGGGATGGTAAAATTTCAATAATTAATATCATAAAAAATTCTCGAGGGGGATAACATGAGATTTGATTACGAAGTATTGATCATTGGCGGAGGCCCGGCAGGTCTCAGTGCGGCCTTAGCTTTGGGAAGAATGAGCAGAACTGCACTTGTATGCGACGATAATCGTCCAAGGAATGCGGCTTCTTCTCATCTAAATAATTTTCCGACCAGAGACGGGATCCACCCTGCCGAATGGAGAAAATTAGTCAGAAAGGATTTAGAAAAATATAATACGATCAACTTTTTTGAGGGAAGTGTTATATCAGTTGAAAATTCCGGATCAGGCTTTATTGCAAAATTATCGGCAGGCAAAACATTTAGTTTTAAAAAGGTTATTCTCGCATATGGAGTAGAAGATAAATATCTTTCGGTCCCAGGCTATAAAGAACTCTGGGGTAAATCCATTTTCCATTGCCCTTACTGCCATGGCTTTGAAGTGAAAGGTTCTAAGTTAGGACTAATCGGAAACGGAGATACGTTAGTCTATATGCTTCCCCTAATTTACGATCTGGCATCAGACTTAATTGTTTTTTCAAACGGAAAGGCAGAGCTTAAGGAAGAACAAAAAGAATTATTGAATAAGAAAAAAATCCGTTTAATAGAGAATAAGATCACCGGCTTTGCATATGAAGGAGATCAACTCAAATCAGTTAGTTTAGATAACGGAGAGAATATCGAAAGGACAGGTCTCTTTGCACTTCCGACTTTCCCGTTCAAATTAAAGTCCACAATCGGAGAGGAACTTGGCTGTGAAAAAGATCAGTTTGGCTTCTACAAAATCGGAGAAAGAGGAAAGACAAGTGTAGATGGAGTGTATGCTTGCGGAGACAACGCAAGTGGTGCTCATTCTGTTCTATTAGCTGCCGCTTCAGGTGGAATGGCAGGAGCAGGTATAGTTCACGAGTTGTTAAGCGAGAAATTTTTAGAATAACTCTGTAGGAATTCCAGCATGAATTTGAGCACAAAATTGGAGTTGAAGTTTAGGGAATTTTAGTATATGGGGTAAAGGCTTCTCCCACGGGCCCACCTCCTCCACCCGAACTTGGGCGGGGGCGGTCTCCTTATTCTGTAGGAGTTCCTACGGAAAAATCTCCAGACAAAGATCGATCTTTGCTCAGTTTGATTCTTTCGTTTGTTTGAATTATTAAGAAGAAGAGAAAAGACTCTTCGAAAACATATAGAGTAGCGTGACTCACCGAATTGTTACACCCCCAGCCCTTGCAAGCAAGGACTGGGTTTTCGTCGTTCTAAGCAAGCTTAGATTTTGATCTCCTTAAAAAGGAGGTGATC
>NZ_NETS01000012.1 GCF_002150035.1 Leptospira venezuelensis
ATTTCTCATATTTAATTGCTGTAGCTTTCAATTCTCGCAAGTTTAGTTCTATATAGACTAATTGGTTCATCTTAGTAATGATGAATTAAGGCGATTCGTTACGGCGTCTAACTGTCGGTGCTTCCGCTACGTTCGTGGATCACTTCGCGACCACTCACTCGGGCTACGCCACATTTGCTTCTGTCACTCGCCTTGCAGTGGCAAGTCTCGCGCCATCGCAAACGTCGGAACACCTTGGTCGTTAGGCGCCATATCGCGATTTTCTTTTTAAATTTTTAAGATAGAAGTTTTGAATTTCTCCTCAATCATCTAAGTAAAATTCTCTTAAGGTCAGGCCGCTTTTCACCCTTTTCTTGTTTTATATCGTATGTTTGAAAAGCTCTGCAGAATGTTAGAAATTTAATAGAACTACTTGCATCTCTTTCATCAAAAGAATCGAAAAGGGTTCGCTACTTTATCTCTAAAAGTAAATTTACCTTTATTTGACCTTTGCTCTATTAGTAGATTTTACAGAGTAGAGACATTAGTGCACAGTGTTTGAGCGATACAGCGCCTAACTTGCGGCTCTGACGCATCGCTTCGAGATCGCTGCGCGACTCTCGCTCGGCCTCCGGCACATTGGCTCAGTCACTCAATTTGCAGAGGCAATTCTCGTGCCTGTCTTCACTTCGTTCAGCTCGCCAACGTCGTCAAGCCTTGGTCGTTATGCGAAAGTCAGATACTTCAATACTAAGGACAAAAATGGAAAATACTAAACCTCGTTGGACAAAAGCCAGAATTGCAATTATAGTAATTTGGGTGCTTTTGATTTTAAATATAATTTCATTACTATTACTCGCGTTTCAATTTGATTTATTTTTAAAAATCAAAAATGGAATAGAAGTATCTGAGATAGTTATTGAAACAAATGAATATATAGAAGGTTTAACGTCTTTAGTAGTTTTTGGATTCTATTTAATTTCGGGTTTTACTTTTCTTAATTGGTTTGCTTCAGCCTATCTAAATTTAATAGATCGTGTTCCTAACTTAAGTGCGACTAATACACAATTAGTTCTCTCTTGGTTTCTTCCTATTATCTGTCTCTATCGCCCATTTGAAATAATGAAGGAATTATTTCGAAGAACGGAGGAATTGCTGACTATAAAAGGCTTTGCCTCAGGCAAGATTTTCAATATTTCACTTATAACTTGGTGGTGGAATCTTTGGATATTTGATAATTTATTAATCATAGTAAAACGAAACTTTCTTTCGCAGGATAGATCTATTGAGGAGCTATTAGTAGGAATTGGTATAGGTATTTTTGAGTGTTCTGTTTATATTCCTCTCGTAATCATAACTACAAAACTAATTCGCGACTATGGAAATGTTGAGTATTTAATTTCACAAATTCCTATAGATCAAAGCCTTTCTGAGGCGATCTGACCTTCGCATAACTGTCGGCTCTGACGCATCGCTTCGAGATTGCTCCGCAACTCTCGCTCGGCCTTCGGCAAATCGCCTCGGTAACTCAAATTGCAGAGCAATTTTCGTTCCCGTCTTCGCTTCGCTCAGCACGGCGACTTCGTCAAGCCTTGGTCGTTATCCGAACATTTCAGCCAAAATTTGTTTTTTGTTTATTTTTTAATTTCGAGAGTTTTGTTCGTTAAATTTGAGCGATTGGTTGCTTGGAAATTAACTAGCTTCTTTTTTCTAATAGCCGCCATACTTTGAAGTGCATCTTTCAATTCAGGTTTTTCACTCCGTGCGGCTTGTGTTGTTTGATGATAGCATTGAGGGGCGGACAGATTTTGTTATACTAAATTCTTTCGCTTCGCAGAGTCTAAAATTATTTTTAATAGTGTCTGAAACGTCGGATAACTTACGGTGCCTCCGCTCCGCTCGGGGCTTGCTTCGCAACCCACTCGCTTGGCCTTCGGCACATTCGCTTCCGTCACTTCGTTTGCAAAGCAAACTCGTGCCATTGCGAACGTCGGAGCACCTTGGTCGTTAGGCGTAATAAACCTTGCAAACTACTTTAATACATCCCGGACATCCATGTCCGGGTAGGAAAAATTTATCATTTTTTGAGATTGACTATACTTACAATTTCTGTAAGTATAGGTAAATTGATTAAAAGTTTTGAGAATAAGGATACTGAAAAGATCTGGAAGGGTTTATTCGTTAGATCAATCCCAAATCAAATTTCGGAAATAGCTCTTAGAAAACTGAGGATGATCAACAACGCTCAAAGTGTTGAAAATCTGAAATCGCCACCAGGAAATAAGTTAGAATTACTTTCTGGAAATAGGAAAGGGCAGTATAGCATAAGAATAAATGATCAATGGCGAATCTGTTTTCGCTGGGATGAAAAAGATGCCTATGACGTTGAGATCGTCGACTATCATTGAATTCTCTAGTTTGTTTTTATACAGGAAATTAATAGCATGAAAAAATGGATAAAAAACCCACATCCAGGAGATATTCTTAATGAGGAATTTCTTAAACCTTTAGGTTTGAGCGCTTATCAACTTTATAAAGATACAGGTATTCCTCAATCACGTCTTAGTGAAATAATGCATGGAAAAAGAAGCATTTCTGCAAATTATGCATTGAAGTTAGGTAAGTATTTTGACCTTCCTCCTCAATTCTGGTTAGGTTTACAGAATGATTTTGATCTTTTGGAAGCTGAAAGAAAGATTCATAGTCAGTTATCAAAAATTAAGAAATATACGGCTAAAAAAGTTAAGACGCCATCCATGGCTTAATCTTCACTACAAGCCCAAGGTTTACTACGCCTAACTATCGGTGCTTCCGCTACGCTTCGAGATCGCTTACGCGACTCTCGCTCGGGCTTCGCCACATTTTGCTTTGTCACTCGCCTTGCAGGGCAAGTCTCGCGCCAAGTGCTTCGCACGCGCAAAACGTCGGAACACCTTGGTCGTTAGACGCCATAAACTAAAATGATTTCATTATATAAAAATATAAAGATACAAGGAAAATAGTAATAATTCTGAGTAAATTTTATATAGCTAATAAAGAAAATTTAATAGCATATTTAGGATAGTTTATGGTATTTACAGAAAATTCTTCTAATGATCATCCAATACTTAATAGGGCATTTGAATATCGCATTGTCGGATTTAACTTTCAAGATAATCTTTATGACCCGGAAGAATCATATTTAACATTAACTTTGCAGAAGGATTCGGAAATAAAGACTCTAAGGTTTAATATGCCGGTTGATATCTACATAGAAAAAGGATTTCCTCTTCATACTGGAGGCCTTTGTATATTGGATGTTAAGGATAGACAATTAGAGAATATCAATGTACAAGTAGCAGACTTCGAATCCACATCCGGTGGGATTTATTTTTATGCTAAATCTGTTGAACTAATCTTAGAAGGTTAGTTTACGGCGTCTAACTGTTGGCTCTGACGCGTCGCTTCGAGATCGCTTACGCGACTCTCGCTTGGCCTTCGGCACATTGGCTCAGTCATTCGAATTGCAGAGCAATTCTCATGCCTGTCTTCACTTCGCTCAGCTCGCCAACTTCGTCAAGCCTTGGTCGTTAGCCGCCATAATGAATCATGTTAATAACTATCACAAAGTTTTAAAAAATATTCTTAAAAGGTGTTCCAAAGGATCTTTATAAGAATTATACAAAACTTATTGATGACGTGGTTGGCTTTAGTATAACCAGAGAATATTCGATCGACTTAAAATATAAATATCTACGCACCGCTAAAGGAAAGGCTGATGAAGTAGCTTTAATTCATGTTATATATAATTTTCCTCCAAATGAAAAATCATTGCCTAAAGTATCAGAAAGGCGTTTCCCTATTTATCTTCGGATTTCTTTATATAGTCAATACTTAAGAAATCACTATGATTATTTCTATGAGGATGCCAAGTCTCCATCGAAAGAATCGGTTCAGGAAAAATTAAGAACAAAATCATACAGACCAATTGATCTTGAATCTATTGACGAATACTTTTATAACGTTGAAAGATATAGGCTTGAGACTTTGTCAGGGGAGGAGATTTCCGGTAGCAAAATTCTTGAATATTTGTTTCAACAGCACATTAGACCTTCCCAGTCGATTAGAGGATTATTTACGAGGCTTCACATTAAGTTATGGAAGTTCTCGCAAATCAACTTTAAACATAAAATAGATTTTCTTCTTCAGCTAACAATCAAATCGCATGTATGGCTAATTAACAATGGATGTGGTCGATCCTTATTGAATAAAGGAGAACTCCCAGGTCTAATCACAGATAAATGGTATTCAGCTGAGGACTTTACTAAACTCAAGGGCGAATATTTAGATATACTGGGGTATAAGGCCCCTCCCGGCATAGTGATAATATTTAGCGTTATCAATTTGATTCTATATTCTTTATATTATTATTTCGGGATTGAGTTAGATTTCTATATTAGCATAATAACAACTCAATACATAGCTTTGGCTTTTACTATATTTGGGATGTCCATTTTGGAAATAGCTATGCCATTTCTTTTGCGAAACTCTATGAATATGTTCATTAAAATTAGATATAGACTTTGGAAGAGTGTTTCTAAATAGAATTCATTACAGCGGCTAACTATCGGTGCTTCCGCTACGCTTCGAGATTGCTTCGCAACTCTCGCTCGGGCTTCGCCACATTTGCTTCTGTCACTCGCCTTGCAGAGCAAACCTCGCGCCATCGCAAACGTCGGAACACCTTGGTCGTTAGGCGCCATATCGCGACTTTCTTTTTTATTTTTTAAAACAGAAGTTGTGAATTATTCCGTAATCATCTGAGTAAAATTATCTTAAAGTCAGGCCGCTTTTCACCCTTTTCTTACCTTGTATA
>NZ_NETS01000014.1 GCF_002150035.1 Leptospira venezuelensis
ACCGATAGTTAGACGACGGTTTGGCTCTATTACGCTGAGATTGGAAACTTGATTATATTCTTAGGTCTTTCTTGCATTGCAGTCCATAAATCTAACTTTGTCTGCATGCTTAACCAACTCTCTGCTGAGGTATTCGTTGCTATTGCTATTCTTACTGCCATTTCTGGAGTAACTGGGCTCTTACAATTCACTATTTCCGATAATGTTTTACGAGATATTCCTAAGTCTTTCGCAGCTTCAGTTATAGTTAATCCTAAAGGCTTTATTATATCTTCTAGTAGAATTTCACCAGGATGAGTAGGTTTTCTTTTATTCATAAAATCTTGCCTCTAGTGATAATCTTCATAATCGACGATTATAGCATTTTCGCCTTCAAATTCAAAGGTAACACGCCAATTTCCATTTACCCAGACTGACGACCTTTCAGAGGATGTAAGCGATAAGCTGGCAAATCCATATCTTTGGGAGATGTAGATGAATCTAATCTATCTAGAATCCTAGCTAATTTGTTAGAATGATCTGCCTGAATTCCTTTCTTACTACCAGTTTCAAAAAACTGTTCAAGGCCTTTGTGTCTAAAAGAGATAATCAATACAATAAATGTAACCCAATAGGTTACGAGGTCAAGCTTTTTCCTTTAAAAATCAAATTTAGCCAAACTGTTCGTCTAACGACCAAGGTGTTCCTACGTTTCGCGAGTGCGAAGCACTTGGCACGAGACTTGCCACCGCAAGACGAGTGACAAAGCGAAATGTGGCGTAGCCCGAGTGAGTAGTCGCGTTAGCGATCTACGAACGTAGCGGAAGCACCGTAAGTTAGTCGACGTTCCGACTACTGCTACTTAATTTAATGCGAATTTGTTTAATAAGAAAATAAATTGAAATTAAAATTAAATTCAACAAATTCAACCCATAAATTAAAGCAACAATAGAGTATAACTCTTGAGTCCAATAAATTGGAAACAATTGGAAATCCAAAGCTAAAGGGAGCTCTTCTCGAGGAAAATTTTTATAAAATTCAAACCTTTTATTTACTATATTAAATTTATAACATGGCTTATCCCAACCCTGCTGAAGAGGTTCAGGCGGAGCCCATTGATTCAAAAATATTTCTTCATGGCTATCGCCATCAATATCATAAGGAATAATTATATTCCAAGCTGTACTGCCATAAAGATCTTGGATATGATTTCCGGCCTGATCAAAAACTTTATATACAAAGACCGTACTATCCAACGCTCTCTTGTGTTTTCTTAACTCAGAATCTCCAATTTTAATTTCCCCTACTTCTATCCGAATCCCATACGTAAAATGATGATTTTCGATTCGAAAAAAGTTACTTTTGGCAACGTAATACACTGGGTAGCTTATCACCGCTCCAAAAAATAATATAGTAAAAAGATAAAGTTTAACAATTTTGATCATAGATATATTTTCCAGGAATGTCGACTAACGACCGAGGTGCTCCGACGTTCGCAACGGCACGAGTTTGCTTATGCAAACGAAGTGACGGACGCGAATGTGCCGAAGGCCGAGCGAGCGAGTTGCGTTAGCAAGCCCCGAGCGGAGCGGAGGCACCGTAAGTTAGGCGCTGTATCGCTCAAACACGGTGCACCAAAGCCCTACTCTGTTAAATTTAATAATACTGCAAAGGCAGACAAAGAAGAATCTGCTATTTAAAAAGAAAGTAGCGAACCCTTTTTCGATTCTTTTAATGAAAGAGATGCAAGTAACTCTATTAAATTCCTAACATACTGTAGTGCTTTTCAGCCTCACTATACAAGGTAAGAAAAGGGTGAAAAGCGGCCTGACTTTAAGATAATTTTACTCAGATGATTACGGAATAATTCACAACTTCTGTTTTAAAAAATAAAAAAGAAAGTCGCGATATGGCGCCTAACGA
>NZ_NETS01000015.1 GCF_002150035.1 Leptospira venezuelensis
GGAAGTTCCAAATTGTCCAATTCGACATTCATATTCCTAATTATATTGTATAACTCTGATTCGCTCATCTTACCACCAAATCTGACTCTACTGAACATTTTTGAGTTATTGCGTCTAACGACCAAGGTGTTCCGACGTTTGCAATGGCGCGAGACTTGCCACTGCAAGACGAGTGACAGAAGCAAATGTGGCGAAGGCCGAGCGAGTGGTCGCGATAGCGATCCATGAGCAGCGGAAGCACCGACAGTTATACGCCGTGATGAGGCCTTGTTAATCTAAATATCCGCCAAAAACCCAAACCATACTAGTATAATTGTTAGAAACAGCACAAGAGGTGTACCAATCAAGATCTTGTTGAGCAAAATAC
>NZ_NETS01000016.1 GCF_002150035.1 Leptospira venezuelensis
ATAACGACCAAGGTGTTCCGACGTTCGCAACGGCGCGAACTTGCGTAAGCAAGTGCAGTGACGGACGCGAATGTGGCGCAGCCCGAGCGAGTGGTCGCGTTAGCGATCCACGAACGTAGCGGAAGCACCGACAGTTGTGCGCCGTAAAATTACAATGATCAGTGCTTTACATTTTTCTTTGCATGTTCAAGCCGATTGCTCCATGCTTGGCTAAGTGGTAAACTAACATTCTGCAGTTGCCTTACAATTTCTGAATAATCTCTTTTGCGCCAGGCCTTTTCAGCATTCGGGAAAGGTCTGTACGGTATTAAGCAAGTGAGATTACCTTCTAATATTTCTCGGCATTCAAACTTTAACCTATACGCATATTCTTTCAAATCGTCCAATTGTTTTTTCCCCGTCGTAAGAGTCAGTTTTTTGCGTAATGAAGTTATATACTCGTGGTATGGAAGCTCCTCTTCCCCAAAAAATATTGTTACACATGCATATTCCCCATAACTCCACCCTCTAATATGGATCTTTAAACGAGAACTTGAATAAGTTACATGAAATGCATCCACTGAATCCCATTCTTTCGTAAAACTATAGTCTACCTCTAAGAATAGAAATTCTGTTTCCGCAAGATTTACAAATTCTTCGTGCGATGGTCTTACTATAGGTTTTTTCATTTAATATGTTTATGGCGCACAAC
>NZ_NETS01000017.1 GCF_002150035.1 Leptospira venezuelensis
ACATAAGGAGTTTTCACTAGCAACTAAGTGAACCGTGTTTCCAACTAAAGTATACTTCCCAGAATTTCCTCCACAGCCTTCACCTATAAATTCTTCAATATAACTGTCGTCCATTTTAAACGTCATCATATTCCCATAAGAAAATAACATTCCAAAACTAGACCATTGGTTTTTGAGCAATTTATCCTTTGTTAAAATGCCAAGTGGAGTATTTGTTTCTTCTTTTATGCAGCTAACTAGTAGTATTATTGTAAATAGAATATTTTTTTTAATAGTTTTCATTGTTCATCATGGCGTATAACGACCAAGGTGTTCCGACGTTTGCGATGGCACGAGTTTGCTTATGCAAACGAAGTGACAGAAGCAAATGTGGCGTAGCCCGAGCGAGAGTCGCGTAAGCGATCTCGAAGCGTAGCGGAAGCACCGATAGTTAGACGACGGTTTGGCTCTATTACGCTGAGATTGGAAACTTGATTATATTCTTAGGTCTTTCTTGCATTGCAGTCCATAAATCTAACTTTGTCTGCATGCTTAACCAACTCTCTGCTG
>NZ_NETS01000018.1 GCF_002150035.1 Leptospira venezuelensis
TATACAAGGTAAGAAAAGGGTGAAAAGCGGCCTGACTTTAAGATAATTTTACTCAGATGATTACGGAATAATTCACAACTTCTGTTTTAAAAAATAAAAAAGAAAGTCGCGATATGGCGCCTAACGATCGAGGTGCTCCGACGTTTGCGATGGCACGAGCTTGCTATGCAAGCGAAGTGACAGAAGCAAATGTGCCGAAGGCCAAGCGAGCGGGTTGCGAAGCAAGCCCCGAGCGGTGCGGAGGCACCGGAAGTTATCCGACGTTTCAGACACTATTACTAAAAATTATACACACTGCGAAGCGAAAGAATTTAGTATAACAAACTTTGTCCGCCTCTCAACGCTATCAACAAAAACCACAAGCCGCACGAAATGAAAAACCTGAATCCTAAGATGTACTTCAAAAAAGGGCGGCTATTAGAAAAAAGAAGCTAATTAATTACCAAGTAACCAACCCCTTGAGTTTAACGAACGAACAACTCGAAATTAAGAAACAAACAAAAAAACAAATTTTGGTTGAAATGTTCGGATAACGACCAAGGTGTTCCGACGTTCGCAACGGCGCGAACTTGCGTAAGCAAGTGCAGTGACGGACGCGAATGTGGCGCAGCCCGAGCGAGTGGTCGCGTTAGCGATCCACGAACGTAGCGGAAGCA
>NZ_NETS01000019.1 GCF_002150035.1 Leptospira venezuelensis
CCGACAGTTATACGCCGTGATGAGGCCTTGTTAATCTAAATATCCGCCAAAAACCCAAACCATACTAGTATAATTGTTAGAAACAGCACAAGAGGTGTACCAACCAAGATCTTGTTGAGCAAAATACCAATAATCCTCTATACCATTTATTTTCTCTTTCTTTACAGTTCGAGCATACAAGACTAATTCTCTACCTTCGGGAAAATAGGGCACTTGAAAGTAATCAGTGCCATTGTTCTGAGGACAACTATAACTTTTAGATTTAATGGAAGGTTTTTCTCTAATCATTATATTTGTTTTCGCTAATACTTTTCTGGGTTCAATTATGACTGATTCAACATCTTTAATTATTATATTAGTTCCTATAGGTTTTAAAGAACTCCCATAATAAGAAGCCAATCCACACTTTAATGATTCTGAATAAAAAGGATCCGAAGATTCGGGAATCAATTTACAAACTATATTTTCAACAAAGTTATCATCCCCTGGACATAAGGAGTTTTCACTAGCAACTAAGTGAACCGTGTTTCCAACTAAAGTATACTTCCCAGAATTTCCTCCACAGCCTTCACCTATAAATTCTTCAATATAACTGTCGTCCATTTTAAACGTCATC
>NZ_NETS01000020.1 GCF_002150035.1 Leptospira venezuelensis
TCAGTGTGAATGAAAATCTTTCTGGAAAAGATTTTACTAAAATTTTCGATTTCTTAACTAAGAAATAATATAAAAGTAAGATCTCTTTAGTTCGGGCTTTACTTCGCTTAACTATCGGCTCTGACGCATCGCTTCGAGATTGCTTCGCAACTCTCGCTCGGCCTCTGGCACATTTCGCTTTGTCACTCGAATTGCAGAGCAATTCTCGCGCCAAGTGCTTACGCACTCGCGAAACGTCGTCAAGCCTTGGTCGTTATGCGAAAGTGACCAATCAAAATTATTTTAAATGAAAATATCGAAAAGAACGAAGTTCTACGCTGCCGTTATAATTATTGGCATACTTTATATTCCAGTTTCTTGGGTCTGTCTTGAATTAGTAGATTCTGGATTCGGAAAACAGGCGATAGACAGCACTTTTACGTTAATAAAAAGCATTTGCGGGTTTTTTAGCTTGTTTATCGCATTGTATTATTTATTTAAAATAGATTTAGAGAACGAAATAAGTAAAGAATTAAACTATGTGAAAATGCCCCCATTTATTCGGTCAATGGTAACTGTAGTAATGGGTTTTCTCTCATTATTTCCTTTTTACTTTTGGCTTCACTTTTTGTTCCTACTTCTAATTCATTAAATATAAAATCAATGTGTTTAGATTTAAATTCAAAATGAATGGGCTTTGAATACATTTGGTCACCATCGCATAACTTACGGCTCTGACGCTACGCTTCAGGCTCGCTTCGCGACCTTCGCTTGGCCTTCGGCACATTGGCTCAGTCACTCGAATTGCAGAGGCAATTCTCGTGCCTGTCTTCGCTTTGCTCAGCTCGCCAACGTCGTCAAGCCTTGGTTGTTGTGCGCCATAAACATATTAAATGAAAAAACCTATAGTAAGACCATCGCACGAAGAATTTGTAAATCTTGCGGAAACAGAATTTCTATTCTTAGAGGTAGACTATAGTTTTACGAAAGAATGGGA
>NZ_NETS01000021.1 GCF_002150035.1 Leptospira venezuelensis
CGCTCGGGCTACGCCACATTTGCTTCTGTCACTCGTCTTGCAGCGGCAAGCCTCGCGCCATTGCAAACGTCGGAACACCTTGGTCGTTATCCGAACATTTCATCCAGAATTTGTTATTTTGTTTATTTTTTAATTTCGAGAGTTTTGTTCGTTAAATTTGAGCGATTGGTTGCTTGGAAATTAATTAGCTTCTTTTTTCTAATACCCGCTATGCTTTGAAGTGCATCTTACGATTCCGGCTTTTCATTCCGTGCGGCTTGTGGTGTTTGATGATAGCATTGAGAGGCAGACAGATTTTGTTATACTAAATTCTTTCGCTTCGCAGTGTGTAAAATATTTAGTAAAAGTGGCTGAAACGTCGGATAACTTACGGTGCCTCCGCTCCGCTCGTGGATCGCTAACGCGACCACTCGCTCGGCCTTCGGCACATTCGCTTCCGTCACTTCGCTTGCATAGCAAGCTCGTGCCATCGCAAACGTCGGAGCAACTCGGTCGTTATGCGAAAGTTGAGAAAATACTTTTAACAATGAAAATACGAAAAATATATATTTCGATCATAGTATTGATTCTTTTGCTAAATTGTAGGAGTAATCATAATCAAATTGATGACTTCTCGTATATTGGTCTGATCAGTCCAAATAAAGAAAACTTCGATGTAAATTCATGTGGAAAAAGAATTACAGAAACGAAAGTTTCTGTTTTGCCGCCCAACGATTATCAGCGAGCAAATTCCTTTATTGGAACAACTCAGGCCATTATTAAAATTATTTGTGGTGATCGAACTTTCGAGATAAAAATGAAATACCATTCTATTGGTTTAGATGATGAATTGATTTCTATTAGTAATGGTAAGTATAAACAGGATATATATAAGTATAAAGTAGATTCACCTGGTTCAGGGAGTTTAGAGTTTATAGGTGCCAATTTATCGGATATATATTTTTCAATAAGTGAATTTAATGTTCTAGGCTTGATAATAGGCGATGAGTTGGTTAGACCTGTTTATCGATTAAGTATTGAGGATTTTTCATTGCATTTGCTAAAATAGACTCAACCTTCGCATAACTGTCGGCTCTGACGCTTCGCTTCGAGATCGCTGCGCGACTCTTGCTCGGCCTTCGGCACATTTCGCTTTGTCACTCGTCTTGCAGGGCAAGCCTCGCGCCAAGTGCTTGCGCACTCGCGAAACGTCGTCAAGCCTTGGTCGTTAGGCGACATTAGGAGAATTTTTTTGACAAATCATATAAATATCAAACCCCCCAAAGGAGTTATAATTTTTGCTTTTTTTGGCGGGCTATTTTTTCTTTCAATCTCTTCGTTGGTGTTTTACCAACAGGATTTTAGTGACTGGGTATACGGGGCTCTTTTTCTTCTATTCTCGTGCTTCATTTTCTTTTTTGTATGGCTTGATTCGCCAAGCTATACCTATATAAGAAACGATGAATTGATCATAAAAAGATATTTTTCGAGAGAGAAATTTATTAGTATAAAAGATATAATCGGATGGAGCGTATATTCTTATGAGTACGAACACAATGTCAAAATATATTTAGAAGATAAAACTAAGTATAGGCTTCGTGTTGGAAATGAGGAATGCGCAAACTTGTTCGGTGATCTTATTAGCGACGTAATCGAGTTGAAGAAAGAGCGAATTGCGAATTTCATTAAAAATAACATCTATCAATATAAAACCTTTTGGAAGACCTATTATGTTTCTGAAAAGTATATGAGAATAGTTAAGCGAAGGAAAGAATATCAAATTCGATATGAAGAGTGTAGGGATATAACTCACTTTTCAGTTTCGTCTATAACCGTTCTCGTTTTTAAATATAATAATGAGGAATTTCGTTTAAATTCTAATACTTTTAAGCGGGATATGCTTATTTTTGATTATTTGATGGATAAATTTTCCCAAGTTGAAACTCCTAACGTCGCCTAACTATCGGCTCTGACGCTTCGCTTCGAGATCGCTACGCGACTCTCGCTCGGCCTCCGGCACATTGGCTCCAGTCACGTCTTTTGCAAAGCAAAACCCGCGCCTGGCTCTAACGTCTCCTTCGGAGACTCAGAGTCGCCAACGTCGTCAAGCCTTGGTCGTTAGCCGAACATGCTTGCCCGAGAATTACTTTATTATGAGGAATTAAGTAATAGTAATAGGGGAGTACGGATTCGTTATTTTGAAAATTTTATATTAAAAGCTTGAAAATACGAATTCATATCGTATATTATATCGTATGAAAGTGACCGCGATACTACCAGATGATCTCATTGCAGAGGTTCAAAAGTATTCTGGAGGTAAAAACATAACTGATTCTCTCCAGAAAGCGCTCTCAGAGTGGTTAAAACAGGCCAAAATAAGGAATTTGAACGCAAAGCTACATAAATCCCCACTTTCATTCCAGGATGGCTTCTCTGGGGAAAATATCCGCAACTTGAATCGGAATAGATGATTCTTGTAGATACATCAGTTTGGATTGAATTCTTTAGAGGGAATGAACCTCATTTCAGTGAGCTAAAAGAGTTAATCGAGTCATCTGAAGTAATAGTTCATGAAGTTGTCTTTGGAGAATTACTCCAAGGCTGTAAAAATAAGAACGAAGTATCTTTTATTCTAGAGTATTGGGAAAATCTAAATACTTTAACTTCAGACGGTAGTTTTCTCTTAGCGGGTAAACTCTCATTTGAGAACAAGCATATTGATAAAGGAATTGGATTAATTGATTCAGTTCTTATTAATGAAGTTAGAGGCAAAAAACTTCAACTTTGGACATTAGATAAAAAGATCCTTAAAGTTTTAGATAGAAAAGAAATCTATTCGAGTAAAGGCAAGCACGTCGGCTAACTGTCGGTGCTTCCGCTCCGCTCGTGGATCGCTGACGCGACCACTCACTCGGGTTACGCCACATTTGCTTCTGTCACTCGTCTTGCAGAGCAAGCCTCGCGCCATCGCAAACGTCGGAACACCTTGGTCGTTATCCGAACATTTCATCCAGAATTTGTTTTTTTGTTTGTTTATTAATTTCGAGTTGTTCGTTCGTTAAATTTGAACGATTGGTTGCTTGGAAATTAATTAGCATGCTTTTTCTAATACCCGCTATGCTTTGAAGTGCATCTTACGATTCAGGCTTTTCATTTCGTGCAGCTTTTGTCGTTTGATGATAGCTTAGAGAGGCGGACAGATTTTGTTATACTAAATTCTTTCGCTTCGCAGTGTGTAAAATTTTTAGTAATAGTGTCTGAAACGTCGGATAACTTACGGTGCCTCCGCGCCGCTCGGGGCTTGCTTCGCAACCCGCTCGCTCGGCCTTCGGCACATTCGCGTCCGTCACTTCGTTTGCATGTGCAAACTCGTGCCGTTGCGAACGTCGGAGCACCTCGGTCGTTAGACGCCATGGTTTTAAATATAATCTAAATGCATAAAATTCTTTCTATTTCAATTCTTCTTTTTTCCGCCTTGTTTTGTTCTAAGCAGAAAACACATACAGTTGGTACTGTAACTTTACAAGAGGGAATTTCACTTTATAGTAAACCAAGCAAAGAATCAAAAAGACTCAGTACTATTCCTTTTGGATCAAAGATTGATCTTTACAGAGAGAATATCCCGAATGTGGAAAAATTGCCTTCTTCATATTGGTATGAAACTTACTATTCTGGGCTAAAAGGTTGGGTATTCGGGGAGGCAATTATCTTTGCAGAACAATGTCCTTGCCGGTTTACTAAAGAAATAATAGGATCTGTTTATCATAATAAATGTATCTATCCTTTTAGCACAGAGTATTTGGGCGGAACTCTAATTTCTGATTCTCATGCATTTTCAATGTTAAAAGTCAAAAGTGAGTTTATTACTTTGTTTGAATTAAGTCTTAAACATGGAGAAAGTGAACCTTGCTGGTATATATTGGATACACTCAAAATTAACGAGCATTCGCTACCTCAAGGCTATAAAGTTGAAGGTATGGACTGCAAACATAAAGAAAGTAACGATTCTAATGTAGTTTCTATAGTGAAATTCGATTATGTTGACGGGATAAATAATTATATTCTTCAATCTTGGGAGGCTGATAAAGGTACCGGAAAATTCATTAAGTTAGATAGCCGAAAAGTGGAGTGTATTCCTCAATGCTATGGGGATATTTGCGATTAATATTACTAAAAACCACGGCGTCTAACTTACGGTGCTTCCGCTCCGCTCGCGGATCGCTAACGCGACCACTCGCTCGGGCTTCGCCACATTTGCTTCTGTCACTCGTCTTGCAGAGCAAGTCTCGCGCCATTGCAAACGTCGGAACACCTTGGTCGTTAGTCGCAATAAATAAGGAAATAACTTGAAAGAAATAAAATTAATATTTACTCCAACTCTTGAAGAGATTTTAGACGCTAGCTATCGCCTATTCGTTAGAATGGAATTTTACAAATCTCAGATTAAGGGAAGGCCAACTCGAATAAAAATTTACGTCGCTCTCTTCTTTTTTGTTCTACTTTTGATATATGTTTCCCCTAATAATACGTTTGTCTATATTCTCCTTTCCGTTACTATTTTAGGGTCTATATACGAATATTTTTATCCGCGATTGGCCAAAAGGAATTTGATTAAGGCCGTTAAAATGGAAAATCCTCAGCTAAGTTCGGAAGAAATTACATTAAGCTCAGATGGGATCGTAGCAAAGCATAAGGATCATACTTCGAAGTATTCTTGGAATGATTTAAGTGATATTAAAGTCAACGATTCCGATATTGAAATCTATTTTGCCAAAAAGGGATTAGTAATCTTGAGAAAGAGATTTCTCAATCATCCTTCTGAATTTAAGGCTATTATAGATATTTGTAACTTAGCACTTTCAGATCAGAAAAAAACTCTCTTTTCAAATTGATTATAATTGTGTTTCTTTAAAAACATTTGAAATCATATTTACTGCGACTAACTGTCGGTGCTTCCGCTTCGTTCGTGGATCGCTAACGCGACCACTCACTCGGGCTACGCCACATTTGCTTCTGTCACTTCGTTTGCATGAGCAAACTCGTGCCATCGCAAACGTCGGAACACCTTGGTCGTTATCCGAACATTTCATCCAGAATTTGTTATTTTGTTATTTTTTTAATTCTGAATTTCGAAGTGTTCGTTTTTTAAATTTAAGCGGTTGGTTGCTTGATAACTAATTAGCTGCTTTTTTCTAATACCCGCTATGCTTTGAAGTGCATCTTTCGATTCCGGCTTTTCATTTCGTGCGGCTTGTGCTGTTTAATGATAGTATTGAGAGGCGGACAGATTTTGTTATACTAAATTCTTTCGCTTCGCAGAGTGTAAAATTTTTAGTAATAGTGTCTGAAACGTCGGATAACTTACGGTGCCTCCGCGCCGCTCGGGGCTTGCTTCGCAACCCGCTCGCTTGGCCTTCGGCACATTTGCTTCTGTCACTTCGCTTGCATAGCAAGCTCGTGCCATCGCAAACGTCGGAGCACCTTGGTCGTTATACGCTATAGCAATAAAATTTATTTATGAATAAAAATGCAAGGATTGAAGTAGTTAGGGGAGATATAACAAAAATGGAAGTTGATGCAGTTGTGAATGCTGCGAATACTTCTCTTCTTGGAGGAGGAGGCGTCGATGGAGCTATTCATAAAACCGGAGGTCCTGAAATTCTTTCAGAATGCCGGAAGATCATCGCAAGACAAGGCGGTTGTAAAGTAGGTGAGGCTGTCATCACTTCTGGAGGAAATCTTCCTGCAAAATTTGTTATTCATACAGTAGGTCCAGTCTGGAACGGAGGAGGTAATGATGAGGAAGCAAAACTTATAAGTTGTTATAGCAGATCACTGACTATCGCTTTAGAGAATTCCTGCAAATCAATTGCATTTCCTAGTATAAGTACGGGAATATATAGATTTCCTAAAGACTTGGCATCTAAAATCGCTATCAATACAGTAATGAGCCATTTTGGTTATACAAATTTTGAGCGAATAGTATTTGTTTGTTTTGATTCAGAAAGCGAATCTTATTACAAAACTAACCTAAATCTATTTTAGGTTTGTTGCTACAGCGTATAACTATCGGTGCCTCCGCTCCGCTCAAGGCTGCTTCGCACCTCTCGCTCGGGCTTCGCCACATTCGCTTCCGTCACTTCGTTTGCATGTGCAAACTCGTGCCGTTGCGAACGTCGGAGCACCTTGGTCGTTATACGCAATTGCCTAAAATGAATATTTTCACAGATAATTTGCATTCTGAAGGAATGGATCAATACTACGTATTGACTAGAGATCATGAATCTCGAAAGGAAATAAAAGAGATAATTCAAAATGTTTGGGATGATTTGATTAAATCGAATTTGATTGGCGACAATATTGAAAAATTTGTTAAGGATGCGCAATTAAACTTTCATGGTGCACTTTGGCAATTGGAATTAACCTATGTTCTAAAGCAGAGATACAGCCTTATTCCACCAAAGGAAAATGGACCAGATATAATAATAGAAGAAGCTGGTGAAAAGATAATCATAGATTGCGTTTCTTCAAATATTTCAGGCAAAAACAAGATAGAAAAAGTATTCGGTCAAGTTCAGATCTTAAACCAAGATCGACGTAAACTTCGAGTCTTGGAAAGTCTCACTAAGAAATATAGCGTGTATAAAAGATGGTTGGAAAAAGGAGTTGTTGGTCCGTTGGATAAATTCCTTATCGCTGTTGATACTTCGAATATTCCAGAAGGTGATTTGGTAGGATTTCCTAATAGAAATATTATGGAATCCGTTCTTTTCGGACTCGGAGATCATTTCTTTGAGGTTGATCTTAGAACGGAAATTGTAAAAATTCAACATGATAAGCAAGAAGAGATTAAAAAAGAAAATGGAAGTATAGTAACGACTAGTCTCTTTAAAAATTCAGAATTTGAAGATATATCTGGCATTATATGGAAAGGTACTAATTTTCTATTCGATCATAGTTTAACAGGCAAGAATGTGAGATTATACAAAAATCCATTGGCAAAAAAGCAAATATGCTTAGATCTTCTGGAGTAATATAGGCAACTGCGTATAACTATCGGTGCTTCCGCTACGCTCGGAGATCGCTTGCGCGACTCGCTCGCTCGGGCTACGCCACATTTCGCTTTGTCACTCGCCTTGCAGGGCAAGTCTCGCGCCAAGTGCTTGCGCACTCGCGAAACGTCGGAACACCTTGGTCGTTATACGCCAGGCTCATAAAATTTAAATAAACAACGAAAAGAAGTATCTCCTATGAAATTAAAGCTCTTAATATTTATATTTTTGGTCTGCATGTTTAGTTTAACTGCTGAAGCAGCAGATTTCCCAAATAATTTTGTGTCTGGAGTATTGAATTGGGGCGTCGATTGTGAGAATATTAAATTTAATAAAGATTTCACATTTGAATACAAGTTTTCCGGCGATTGTAAAGGATGGGGAAGAGTTTTAAAAGGAGAATGGAAAAAGGGTGATGGAAAGCTTCTTCTTTCAGCAAAAATGAGCGAAGGTCCCAGTGAAGAAAATGGAGAATGCAGTGGCTCATATTACGAAACGTATTCGAAAGCCAAAAAGAAAACTTGCATTAACAAGTATAAAAAACGAATAGTAAACGCCTTCGGAGTATATCCTGCACATTTTAAGATATCAGGTTTTGTGGTACTTAATGAGAAATCGGAAGCCATTGTTACATTGCAATCTGAATTGATTAATAACGAGAAGTCTAAGTCCAAGACGGGTTTTCTGAATATAGAAGGTGATTCTTTCGGTATATTCGGTGACCTGTAAATGAATTCGCCCAGCGTATAACTTACGGCTCTGACGCATCGCTTCGGGATTGCTGCGCAATCCTCGCTTGGCCTGCGGCACATTTCGCTTTGTCACTTCGTTTGCAGGGCAAACTCGTGCCAAGTGCTTCGCACTCGCGAAACGTCGTCAAGCCTTGGTCGTTAGGCGACATCTAATCAAATTTTATAGAATTACGAATGTTTAACTTTGTAAAGAATATTGAAAAACATATAGAGGCAGTAGGATTTCTCTCAATCGCCTCGCTTTTGATCCATTTGCTTTTCCGATTTTTTCCAGTACGAAATAAAATTGGATCATCGGAAATATTTATAATAATACCTGGCCAGTATAGTTTTTATACGAGGTCGTTTCCAGAGTTTGATAGATATAGCCAATGTAAGGATCCAATCCTTTCATTACATGATAGCATCGTATCCTCTTCTGAATCGGAGTTTTGTAGGGCATATGAAGTTGAAGTCAATGAAATTGGTACTATAAATATATCTTCTCTGAATTTAAAAGAACGGGCTTACTTTTATTCATCAAACCGGCTTGAAGCATTTACTAAATTCATAGCAAATATATTCGGGGTAGTAACTTTATTGCTATTTTTCATCTTGTTTGTGCTTATGCGTCCATTTAGGCCTAAGCCTCTTTGGACAGATTAGACGTCGCATAACTATCGGTGCTTCCGCTACGTTCGTGGATCGCTCGCGACCACTCACTCGGGCTTCGCCACATTTGCTTCTGTCACTTCGCTTGCAGAGCAAGCTCGTGCCATTGCAAACGTCGGAACACCTTGGTCGTTAGGCGCCATATCGCGACTTTCTTTGTAATTTTTTAAGATAGAAGTTGTGAATTCTTCCGTAAAACCAAATCAGGATCCACTTAAAGTCAGGCCGCTTTTCACCCTTTTCTTACTTTGTGTAGTAGGCTGAAAAGCTCTACAGTATGTTAGGAATTTAATAGAACTACTTGCATCTCTTTCATCAAAAGAATCGAAAAGGGTTCGCTACTTTATATTTAAATAGTAAATTCTTCTTTATTTGACCTTTGCTTTATTAGTAGATTTTACAGAGTAGGATTTTGGTGCACCGTGATTGAGCGATACAGCGCCTAACTATCGGCTCTGACGCATCGCTTCGAGATCGCTACGCGACTCTTGCTCGGCCTTCGGCACATTGGCTCAGTCACTCGAATTGCAGAGGCAATTCTCGTGCCTGTCTTCGCTCTGCTCAGCACGCCAACGTCGTCAAGCCTTGGTCGTTAGGCGCTATATCGCGATTTTATTTTTTAATTTTTAAGATAGAAGTTGTGAATTCTTTCGTAAAACCAAATGAGAATCCACTTAAAGTTGGGTCGCTTTTCACCCTTTTCTTGTTTTATATCGTAGGCTTGAAAAGCTCTACAGTATGTTAGGAATTTAATAGAACTACTTGCATCTCTTTCATCAAAAGAATCGAAAAGGGTTCGCTACTTTATCTCTAAAAGTAAATTCTTCTTTATTTGACCTTTGCTCTTTTAGTAGATTTTATAGAGTAGGGCTCATTAATGCACCGTGTTTGAGCGATACAGCGCCTAACTTACGGTGCCTCCGCTCCGCTCGGGGCTTGCTTCGCAACCCACTCGCTTGGCCTTCGGCACATTGGCTCAGTCACTCAAATTGCAAAGCAATTCTCGCGCCTGTCTTCGCTTCGCTCAGCACGCCAACGTCGGAGCACCTTGGTCGTTAGACGACATTTTGTAAAAGATAATGTTTAAGAAAATAATCGAAGAAAGATTTCAAGCGGTTAGTTGGTTTGATGATGCTCTTTACGACTGGTGTCACGGACTAAAATATTCGTTGAGCACTGGTGAAATTGATCGAGTTGGCAAATATCGATTTGCATATCGATTCGATAGCTCAATAATAAGTTCATCTGGCGATTACGTATTTCTTTATGAAAGATTTGGGACTAAGGGTCTATTGTTAAAAAATGGCGAAATTCTTAGGGAGATTAATCGCTCATACTACCATGCGAATGATTACGAGTATCCTGCTGTTTTCTTAGATTATCGCTCTAAAACATATCTTGTGCATTGTCCTAATAGCTATTGCCAGCTTGATTTCGAAGATGTGGAAACTGGGCATGTTATCACTGAAATTCTTTCGAGAAAGCCGTCTGATATTTTTCATTCAAGGTTAGAAATAAGTCAAAACCATAAATATTTAATTAGCAAAGGTTGGATTTGGCACCCAATTGATGTTATTCAATTATACGATATTGAAGATTGCTTTAGGGATCCGACGGTATTAGATAAAGAATGTTATGGATCACCTGCCCCTAATTTAGGAAGGGAAATTTGTACAGCAAGCTTTATAGAAGATGATCGCATACTTGTTGGTACTTCGGAAGAGGAGGCATTCGATTCAGATAAAGTTGATCTGTTTCCTGCAAAAAGCTTTGCAATTTATAATTATTTGGAAAACACTATTTCTTCTCCGATCAGCCCTACCTATAGATTCGGGAATCTCGTTGCAATAAATGAACAGTTTGCGTGGGACATTATCGAATACCCAAAATTGATCGATTTAGAAACTGGGAATATAATCTACAGCTGGCTGGATGTTGATTCTGGAGTAAGGTCATCTTCAATTTCGTTAAATGGTAAAAATCAGCCGCTAATTGCCTTTGATGATCGAAAAGAAAAGTTAGCAATTGTTGGGGAAGATTCGACAATTATTTTATCAATATTACAAAACGTCGTCTAACTGTCGGTGCTTCCGCTCCGCTCGTGGATCGCTCGCGACCACTCGCTCGGGCTACGCCACATTTGCTTCTGTCACTTCGTTTGCAGAGCAAACTCGCGCCATTGCAAACGTCGGAACACCTTGGTCGTTAGTCGCCATAATCTCAAAATATTTATTCTAAGAGAAAACTATGAAAACCCATTTAAAATTCATTCTCGTAGTAATTGGATTTATCTTTTGCTTCAACTGTCAAAAACCTGAAGACCTTGCAGTTTTAGTTGCTCCAATAACTTATTCTATAGCTAAGAATGCTATTGATCAGGGAAAAAGGAATGGAGAATACTTTATAAAACTTAAATACTCAAATATTCAGAAAGGAGAAGGGGATTGGCCTTCTGGAGAAATAAATTACGAAGTGGAATCTGCAGAGTATCCTGGAAAAGTCGGGAAGATTCAATACATATTAAATGGTAGCCATTTGGCCACTGCCATAGTTGTTCCTCCAGGAAAGAATAAAACTCAGTTTCAAGTCAATTTGGTTGAAAGCGCAATCGTATTTGGCCAAACTCAAAGTATTGAGAGTTACCTCAATGTCATGGCTAAACAGTTATCTGTAAGCACTCCTAAGGATCTTAAAATTGCAGTTTTTGATTTTGAAGGTATTAAGGGTGAGCGGACTGTATTAGGAAAACGCCTCCCAGAATCTCTCATCAATTACCTTGTTAACTATAAATTGCAAGTATTAGAAAGACGTTCTCTTGATTCAGTGATAAAAGAACTTAGTTTTCAGAAAACAGGGTTAACTCAGGGTTCCGATGTAAGGAATGAGATAGGCAAATTCTTAGGAGCAGACGCTATTTTAACGGGAACCTTAAAGAATGATAAGGAAGAGATATTAATAAATGCGAGAATAATTAGAATAGACACCGGAACTGTGGTAGCTGCGGAAAAAATAATTATTCCTAAGTATCTCTTTCCTCAAAGCGATTTTCATGTATTCTGAGTAATTGAGATTACGGCGACTAACTTACGCCTCTGCCGCAGCGCTACGGGATGCTTCGCACCCTTGCTTGGCCTTCGACACATTTTGCTTTGTCACTCGTCTTGCAAAGCAAGTCTCGCGCCAAGTGCTTCGCACTCGCAAAACGTCGGCAAGGCTTGGTCGTTATGCGTAATGCTCAAAAGTAATTTCGTATTAAAATAAATCCCAAAGTATTCCTTTCGTTAGGTAGAACAAATGAACGAACCCGAATCAAGAATTGCTAAGTATCATTCTCTTCATAAATATTTCATACATTCAGATCGGATGCGGATACTATTTGAAAACATTTTAAAAGATCGAATAAAGAGCGGGGAGACTCCTTCCTTTGGGGAATTAATGATCACTGACTTCATATATCTAAATTTTTGGTATTCATCATTGTATGTGATTGTTGAAGGTTGGATGGAGCATAAACTAGAAGACAAGACCATAAATGACTTATTAAAATCTCCAAATCTTGAGAAACTAAGAAGATTTAGAAATGGAGTTTTTCATTACCAGAAAGACTATTTCGATAGTCGTTTTATGGACTTTATCAGAAGCGATGAAAATCCTGTTGATTGGGTACGTAGATTACATAAGGCTTTTAGTGATTGGTTTCTATTGAAGGAAGCACGGTAGAATTTGAGCACTACGCATAACTTACGGCTCTGACGCGGCGCTTCGAGATCGCTGTGCGACTCTCGCTTGGCCTTCGGCACATTTCGCTTTGTCACTCGCCTTGCAGGGCAAGTCTCGCGCCAAGTGCTTCGCACGCGCGAAACGTCGGAACACCTTGGTCGTTAGGCGCAATATGGATAAAATTTTCGTTAAGTATCACATTTTAAATTTTTAAAAAAGAGGTTTTCATGAATTACAAAGTAAAAGGTCGTGTGTCACTAGAAGATTACTCGAAGTTCATTAATTATCACATATATTTGAGTCTATTGGGAGGTTTTAGAAAGTTTATTTTCGTGTTTTTAGGCTTAGTGCTTTTCCTCTTCTATGTGTTACCGATTCTTAAAAAGTTACCGCCACGGAACGAAACCGAAATAGTCGAAGTGTCGCAATTTTTAGCGCGATTCCTTGTGATTTTTGCTATAGCTTTAATATCATATTTATTCTTTAAGTTTCGTCTCTCGAGCAGAAATAAAAAAACGTTTGAGTCTAATAAGTTCCTACAGGATGAACAAACATTTGATATTGGTGAGAATCAAATTCTCGCCTCTTCACCAAATAGTAACACAATTATAACGAAAGATAAGATTCATAAATTAGCTTTTAAAGATGATGCGATCTATATATTTATTTCTGCGATTCAAGCTTTTGTTATCCCTAAGCACTATTTTGATAATGATAATGAATTTGGAAAGGCTCAGAATTTCCTTAAAGAGCATTACCTGAAATAATCCATACTGCGCCTAACTGTCGGTGCTTCCGCTCCGCTCGTGGATCGCTCGCGACCACTCGCTCGGGCTTCGCCACATTTCGCTTTGTCACTCGTCTTGCTAAGCAAGTCTCGCGCCAAGTCCTAACGGACTCGCGAAACGTCGGAACACCTTGGTCGTTAGACGCAATGACCGAAACTATTTTCTATTACACAACTTCTAAGGGGAAAAATGTTTCAAAAGATCCGATTAATTTGTTTATTCTTCTTCGTTATACTTAATCTTTATTACTGTAAAAAAGAGACTAATTTAGCCTCAGATGAATTGGGGACTATAAAAGAAGAGCTTAATCCAACTTCTGATGAATTGACGACCATGTTTGTTTCAGAATTTAAGGGAACTGATCTAAAATCGAAGCCATCTTTAGATTCAGAGCCTATTGGAACTATTTCATACGGAGAAGAAATCGAAGTTGTAGAGAAATTAGAGAATAAATGGATAAAGATCAGATGGAATGATAAAACAGGATGGATTGCAGAGGATAAGCGGGCAATTTTAACTAATATTGAATCAGTTGATTATTCATTAAGAATACCTGAGACAAATCAATACTGGATGATTGGGCTTGATAATAAAAAGAATAAGAAAATCCTAATTTCATTTGCGACTTTTGAGATTTGGAAAACCTTCACCAAGATTGAATTTGCGACTTCTGGAATTAATACTCCTATTTGGACAGATACGAATGGAAACTTTGTTATAACAACAAAACCTATTAATGGGAAATTCTTCGGTTTAAGAGGAAAAATACTTCATCAGGGCGAATTTTCCGAATGTGAGGGGAGTATGCCTTTTGAAGGTTTCCACGAAGTCTATAGTATCGTTGAAAGTAAAATAGCTTTAGAGAGCTCTTTGAAATTAGCGATAATCGGAGAGCCTTGCGAGCTATAGCGGTCACTTCGTCTAACTATCGGTGCTTCCGCTCCGCTCGTGGATCGCTACGCGACCACTCGCTCGGGCTACGCCACATTTGCTTCTGTCACTCGTCTTGCAGCGGCAAGTCTCGCGCCATCGCAAACGTCGGAACACCTTGGTCGTTATACGCCATGATGAACAATGAAAACTATTAAAAAAAATATTCTATTTATAATAATACTACTAGTTAGCTGCATAAAAGAAGAAACAAATACTCCACTTGGCATTTTAACAAAGGATAAATTGCTCAAAAACCAATGGTCTAGTTTTGGAATGTTATTTTCTTATGGGAATACGATGACGTTTAAAATGGACGACAGTTATATTGAAGAATTTATAGGTGAAGGCTGTGGAGGAAATTCTGGGAAGTATACTTTAGTTGGAAACACGGTTCACTTAGTTGCTAGTGAAAACTCCTTATGT
>NZ_NETS01000022.1 GCF_002150035.1 Leptospira venezuelensis
TTTCCTTTTAACAAGTGAGCATTGACGTCTCGGTTTGAATTTGAGATAGTGATGAGTTCACCGGGAATTAGTTTTGGGTCTATTTTCTCAGATTTCCCGTAATACAGAACACTTCGAAACAAATAAGAGTATGAAAAGAACAAAATTAAGATTAGAGGTATAGTAATAACGACATTCTTCGTTTTCGAATTATAGATGGATTTCAAATTATTTAGTCTTATGAAAATTTTGGGCTTTATTTCGGATAACGACCAAGGTGCTCCGACGTTTGCGATGGCACGAGCTTGCTATGCAAGCGAAGTGACAGAAGCAAATGTGCCGAAGGCCGAGCGAGTGGTCGCGTTAGCGATCCACGAGCGGAGCGGAGGCACCGGAAGTTATCCGACGTTTCAGCCACTTTTACTAAATATTTTACACACTGCGAAGCGAAAGAATTTAGTATAACAAAATCTGTCCGCCTCTCTAAGCTATCATCAAACGACAAAAGCTGCACGAAATGAAAAGCCTGAATCGTAAGATGCACTTCAAAGCATAGCGGGTAT